>PLEW01000029.1 GCA_003136555.1 Planctomycetota bacterium
GAGAGCCTGCAGGGCGACGTATTCCAGCTGGGTAACACCTCCTACCGGATCCTGCGCGTCGAGCGCGGCACAGTGCGCGTCGAGGACGCCCGCGGCCAGTCACCGTCCATCCCGTTCTGGCTCGGCGAGGCGCCGGGCCGCACGGATGCGGTGTCGGCCGCGGTTTCGCGGCTGCGCGCGGAACTCTCGCCGCGGCTCGCACCCGACCCGGCGGTTGCGGTGCGCTGGCTCACCGAGGAGGTGGGCCTGGATGCGGTGGCGGCAGAGCAGCTCACGCAGTATCTCGGTGCGGGCCGCGCGGCGCTCGATGGCCTGCCCACCCAGGATCGGCTGGTGTTCGAGCGCTTCTTCGACGAGTCGGGCGGCATGCAGCTGGTGATTCATTCGCCGTACGGCAGCCGTGTCAACCGCGCCTGGGGCCTGGCGCTGCGCAAACGGCTGTGCGGCGGCTTCGGCTTCGAGCTCGAGGCGGCGGCGAACGAGAACGCCATCCTGTTCTCGCTCGCGCCGACCACCAGCTTCGCCCTGGAGGAGATCTTCACCTTCCTCTCGCCGGTCAACGTGCGCGCCCTGCTGGTGCAGGCCTGCATCACCGGCGGGCAGTTCGAGACCCGCTGGCGGCGCAACGCCAGCCGCGCCCTGGTGGTCGAGCGCTTCGCCGGCGGCAAGCGCGTGCCCGCCTACCTCACCCGCCTGCGCGCCAACGATGCCCTTTCCGCCGCCTTCCCGGGCGTGCTCGCCTGCCCCGAGACCCTGCCGGCCGGTCCCATCGCCCTGCCGGTCGGCCATCCCCTGGTCGATCAGACGGTCGAGGACTGCCTGACCGAGCTGATGGACGTCGATGGCCTGATCGAGGTCCTCACCGCCCTACGCGATGGCGCCATCACGACGCGTGCGGTCGAGCTCAGCGAGGCCAGCCCCCTGGCTGGCGGCATCCTCGCCGCCAAGCCCTATGCCTTCCTCGATGATGTGCCGTTCGAAGAGCGCCGCGTGCGTACGGTACGGGCTTCCGCCGCGCGCATCCAGCCGGCGGCGGCGATCACCGAGCTGGACCCGGTCCTGGTGGAGGAGCTGCGGCGCGACATCTGGCCGCAGCCACGCGATGCCGAGGAGCTGCACGAAGCGCTGCAGTGGATGGGCTACTGCCTCGACAGCGAAGCGGCCGGCTGGGAGGCGCTGCTGTGCGAGCTCAGCGCGGACGGGCGCGCCATCCACCGCGACGGCCGCTGGCAGGCGGCTGACGCCGCGACTGCTCCCAAAGATGTCCTGCGCGGCCGGCTCGAGGCCCTCGGGCCGGTGCATAGTGACGATCCGCTGCTGCTCGAGCTCGAACAGGAGGGCGTGGTGCTGCGCACGCGCTACCTCGGCCGCCCGGCCTGGTGCCATCGCCGCCTGCTCGCCCGGCTGCACCATGCCATGCTCGCTCGCCGCCGTGCGAGCGCCGAGCCCCCCGCCAGCGCGGCTACCCTGCTGCGCATGCTGGCGCGCTGGCAGGGCGTTTCGGCCGACGATCAGCGCGAGGGGCCGCGCGGGCTGGCGGCGACCCTCGACCAGCTCTCCGGCTACGAGGCGCCGGTGCCCGCCTGGTCGACCCGCCTGCTGCCGGCGCGGGTGCGCGGGTTCCGCCAGGACTGGCTCGATGGCCTGTGCCGCTCCGGCGAGTTCGCCTGGGGCCGGCTGTGGAGTTCGCCGGTGCGCGATATCCGCCAGGCGCCGGGCGCACCGACCTCGCTGCGCACCACCCCCATCTGCCTGGTGCGCCGCGAGCATCTCGAGCGCTGGCTCTCGATTGCACCGCCGGCACTCGGCGAGGAGGGGCTGTCGAGCAACGCCCGGGCGGTGCTCGCGGCGCTGCGCGCCGGCGGCGCGCTGTTCCAGCTCGAGCTGGTGCGCGCCAGCGGGCTATTGCCCGCCTACGTCGAGATCGCCCAGAGCGAGCTGATCGCCCAGGGCCTGATCACCTGCGACTCGTTCTCGGCGCTGCGCTGGCTGCTGCTGCCGCCGCAACGGCGCAGCCGCGCCTTGCCGCCGGGTGGACGCTGGAGCCTGCTGCGCGCGCCCGCCAGCGGCCAGGCGCCGGCCCAGGCCAGCGCCCTGACCGCCGAGGACCAGGCGCTATTCGTCGCCCGGCAGCTGCTGGCGCGCACCGGCGTGGTGTTCCGGCAGACCGCCGCGCGCGAACGCCAGCCGCTGCCATGGCGGGACCTGCTGCGCGCTCTACGCACCCTCGAGCTGCGCGGCGAGGTGATCGGCGGGCGCCTGGTCGCGGGCTTCAGCGGCGAGCAGTTCGCCCTGCCGCAGGCCGCCGAGATGCTGCGCATGCTCAGCCGCACCAGCCTGCCGCTCGCCGGCCCGCCGGAGGTCTCACCGGCCGATCCGCTCAACTACCGCGGCATCCTCACCCCGGACGAGCGCGTGCCGGCACGCACTGCCGGCAACGTCCAGGTCGGCTGAGCGCCGCGCCCACCTGCGGCGAGCGGGGCCGTCACTTGCCCGCCGCCAGCGACTCGAAGTAGGCGAGGATGCTGCCGAGCTCCTCCGGCTTGAGGTTGGCCACCAGCCCTTCCGGCATCATCGAGTTCTTCTGCTCGCCGCGCTTGACGATCTGGTCGGTCTGGATCTCGCTGACCACACCGCCACCGCCGCACAGCTTGATGGTCTCGGCGCCCTCGCTGATGATGAAGCCGACCAGCATGGTGCCGTCCTTCAGCTCGAACCAGCGGGTGGCGAAGCCCTGGGCGATCTTGGCGTTGGGCTTGACGATCGATTCGATCAGGTCGGCACGGCTGTACTGCTTGGCGATCTCGCCGAGGTAGGGGCCCTTCGGCTGGGCGTCCTTGGAGATGGTGTGGCAGGCGACGCAGCCCTGGCGGGTGAAGAGCATCTCGCCCTGCTTGGCGTCGCCCTTGGCGGTCTGGGCCACCGCCAGCACATCATCATAGGGGATGTTGCCGATCACCTTGCCCTCGAACTTGGCCGCGGCGGCGCGTGCCTTGGCGAGCAGCTCGGCATCGGCCTGCGGCTGGGCCTTGGCAGGCTTGGCCGCCACCGCTCCGGCGAACCTGAGGTTGTAGAAGGCGATGCGCTCCTTGACGTAGTCGCCGATCTCGCCTCCGGCCTGCTGGCCGCTGCGCAGCGCCGCCTCGATCATCGGCGACTGCGCCCAGGTGGTGCGCTGGAAATACGGTCCCTGGTGCTCGGGCCTGGTCGTCCACCAGTCGGTCTTGTTCCACTCGGCCTCCTGGTAGTAGAGATGGGCGAGGGTGTCGTAGATCTTCTTCTGGAAGTCCGTGGGGGCGCCGTTCAGGCGGCCGATCAGGCCGGTGACGCTGGCGGGATCGTGCATCCACTTGAGCGCCCACAGCGCGCCATCGACGAGATCAGGCGATTGGCCGGGCGAGACCACCGCAAGCACCGGTTCGGCATTCTTCAACTCGACCAGGGCGCGCACCGCGGTATGCGGGATGATCAGCTGGGCATCCTTCCACTCCGGCTTGACCGCCGCCAGGGGCAGGATCGCCTTGGCGTACTCGCCCTTGCCGAGGCGGGCCAGGCCGATGAGCGCCTGCACCCTGACGCGCGGGTTGTCGCTCGAGAGACCGGAGAGGAACGGCTCGGCGGGGACCCCGGCAAGCTGGCTCTTGCGGTCGGCCAGCGCACGCAGGGCCCATTCCTGGATGGTCGCATCCTTGGTCGCCGCCAGCAGGGCCTCGTGCGAAGCGGTTCCATACAGCTGCTCGAGGGTGAACAGCGCGGCGATGCGCACGTAGAGCGGATGCGTGCCCCCCATCAGCTCGGCGAGCGCCTTCTGGAATGCCGGCTTCTGGCCGCGGCGCAGGATCTCGTGCTGGGTCTGCTGCCGGCACACCGCGCTGCGCGAGCCGATGTAGGAGGCCAGCGTGGCGTCGTCGGCCTTGCCGAGGTCTGGGAAGGTCGCGCGCTCGGTGCCGATCGGCTGCAATTCGATGATCGCGCCCACGTTGGGGCCGGCATTGGTGAATACCGCGCCCTTCCACGACGAGACGTAGATGCGCGAGTTGCCGTCGACGTCGATGTCGGTTACCCGGTCGACCCGCGCCCAATCCTTGCGCTCGACCGGCAGGAAGCCGGCGCCATCGCGGGTCAGCGGGATGGTGTAGATGTGCGAGGTGCCCCAATCGCAGATGAATTGGCAGTCGCCGTCGGAGCCGGGCAGGCCGGGCTCGTGGATGTAGAGCGTGCCCACCGCCGCGCCGCCGCCGAAGTCGGCGAGGGTGGGCAGCAGCTGGCTGCCGAAGCGCAGGTAGAGCGAGGGGTAGCCGACGTCGGCCATGCCGACGATGTAGGTGAAGCGGCTGTTCCAGCCATCGCCGTCGTTGGTGTTGTCGTAGATGAAGCCGTCGAGGTAGGGGTCCTGCGAGACGTCGAGGATGTTGCGCGTGTGGTGGGCGTAGACCTCGAGCTCGGAACCGTCTGGACGCACGCGCACCACGCTGCCGCCGCGCATCACCAGGGTGCCGCCGTCGGTGCCCCTGCCGTTGGGGATGCCGAAATCGCCGATCGCCATGTAGATCCAGCCGTCGATCGCCTCGCGGATGCCGTTGCTGGTGTGGTCGGCGGGGTGCTTGTCGAGGCCGTAGCCGATGCCGGTGACGATGTCCACCGCCGAGTCCGCTACCCCGGTGCCCTTGGTGTCGCGGTAGGCGGTCAGGGTGGGGGGATGCAGGCAGTAGAGCGTGTCGCCGTCGTAGTAGATCCCGCGCGGCGAGTCGACATCGGCGACGAAATCCTTGACCGAGGTGGCGACGCCGTCGCCAGTGGCATCGACCATGCGCACGATCGAGCCGCGATGGGGTGCCCTGTCGAGCGAGCCGTTCTTGTCCACCGTGACGAACACCACGCCGTTTCCCGCGGCGCTGACGCTCACCGGGTAGCTGACCTCGGGCGGCTTGCCGAAGATGGTCGCGCGATAGCCGGGCGGGACCTTCGACATGTAGGTCTTGACCGACAGCGGCGGCGGCGGGACGTCGAAGGTCTTACCGCCAGGGATGGGAATGGTGGCCGGCCTGGCGCCGGAGACCAGGAGATTGGCATCGGCCCAGTCGGCATGGTCGTTGCCGGTGCCATCGCCGCCATCGGTGACGTGCAGCACCAGCTGCTTGACCCCGGCAAGCGGCACATCGACCTTCTGCGGTCCTTCGCCGCTGCCCATCACGCCGCTGCGCCACAGCAGCTTGTCATCGCCGAAGACCACGAACTCGACCGTGCCGGTGCCGTTCTGCTCATCGTCCAGGCCGACCGAGGCGGTGAAGCGCTCGGTACCACCCTGGAGGTCGATCACCAGATCGCTGACCGCATGGGTGCCGAAGCCCTTGTCGAACCTGGTGCCGTTGATGCTGATCGGCCGACCCTCGACCGAGCGGTCGGCCTTGGGCGTGTTCCACCCCTGCTTGGCCTTGCTCAGGTCGAGGCTCGACAGGCTGACGGCCTCGGCGGCCTGCGGGCTGGCGCTCCAGGCGAGCACGAGGACGAGGACGAGGCTCTTGGACAGGACGCTGCGCATGATGCTCTCTCCGCGGCATTGGCATTATAGGTACGTCGCTGGCAGGCCTGACGTTGCAGGCCCCCTGGGCTGCTTTGACGATGGAATTCGCGAAACGGAAGCGACGATGGCGATGTATACCCCAGGGGAGCCTATGCTCGGTGCGGATCACCTCCAGGGAGAGATCGACCAGGCGGTGCGCGCCGTCCGGGGCGGCGACCGTGAGGCCTTCCGCGCCATCATCGACGCCTGCGAGTCGCGCCTGCGCGTGACCGTCGCGCCCATGCTGCCGGACCCCTCGTCGGTGGAGGACGTGGTGCAGCAGGCCTTCGTCACCTCCTACCGCAAGCTCGACCAGTACCAGCTGGGCACCGGCTTCATCAGCTGGATCGCCACCATCGCCCGCTACGAGGCCCTCAACGAGCGGCGCCGCTGGCTGAGCGAGCACTCGTTCAAGCGCCGCTACCAGGATGATGTGCGCATCGAGCAGGCCATCGTCAACGCCAACCAGGAGCAGCGCCTGGACAGCGATCCGGCGCTGGTCGAGCATCTCCACGTCTGCATCGACGAGTTGCGCGATCGCGCCGCCACGGTGGTGCGCGACCACTACTTCCGCCAGCTCCCCAATGACGCGATCGCCGAGAGCCACGGGCGCAACCAGGCCTGGGTCCGCCTGGTCCTGCACCGCGCCCGCCTCGCCATCGCCGACTGCCTGAAGCTGCGCGCCGGAGGGGCCTATGAGCACTCCTGACCTCGACCGCCTGATCACCGCGTATCTCGATGGCACACTCGAGCAGGCCGGCCGGCGCACCCTCGCGGCACTGGCCGAGAGCGATGCCGAGGCGCGCTCGAGCCTGGCGCGCGCCAGCTACGCCGATCGCATCCTCAGGCAGGCCGGAGCGCCCGCGGTCGATGGCGAATGCGTGATGCGGGCGCTGCCGACCAACAGCGGCACGGCATTCCAGGACCGCGTGCTCGCCAAGATCGTGCGCGCCAGCACGGCACGCCGCCGTCCCACCCCGGTGTCGCCGGCCCGACTGGCGCTGGCCGCCACCCTGCTCGCCTCGGCGCTGCTCGGCGCGATCCTCATCGGCCGGGCCCTGACGCGCGAGAACCTCAGCCCGGCGATCGCACGCCTGAGCGCCACGCAGGGCGCGGTGTGGGATGGGCCCGACCTGCGCACCATCGGCGATGGCCTGGTCCCCTCGCGCCTGTCGCTGACCTCCGGACTGGCGGAGATCACCTTCATCAGCGGCGCACGCATGCTGGTCGAGGGCCCGGCGATGGTCGAGCTGGAGTCCGGCATGCGCGCCCGCCTGCTCTCCGGCCGCGCCACCGCCACCGTGCCGCCGCCGGCGCACGGCTTCACCATCGCCGCCCGCGGCGTCGAGGTGGTCGACCGCGGCACCGCCTTCGGCGTCGAGGTGATGCAGGACGGCCGCACCGAGGTCCAGGTCTTCACCGGCACCGTCGATGCCACCCTGGTGGGCGACGCGGCCCAGGTGACGCATGTCAGCCTGAACGCCGACCAGGCGGTCCGCCTCGACCCGTGGCGCGGCACCCTCAACCGCGTCACCCCCGACCCCGCGCGCTTCGTGCAGCAGATGACCCCGACGCAGCTGCAGCTGATGCTCTCCGACCTGGTCGCCGGCGGCAATGGCCGCGGCTCGGGCATCCACGACGGGATCGACCCGCTCACCGGCGAGATCACCTCCAGCCCGGCGACCGGCCTCCTGCTCGGCGACAACCTCTACCATGTCACCAACGGCAGCCCCTTCATCGACGGGGTGTTCATCCCCAACGGTGCGCTCGGGCCGACCACCATCGACTCCTTCAAGCACCGCTTCCAGTTCCCCGCCAGCGACGGCAAGGGCTATGACCTGATCCGCCGTGGCGGCACCTGTGAGGCGCCGGAATACGGCGGCCTGGAGCATCCGAAGATCCCGCCGGTGTTCGGCGGGGTGGATTATGCCAGCTTCGGGCATACCGCGGTCGGCCTGCATGCCAATGCCGGGCTGACCATCGATCTCAATGCCGTGGCGAGTGCGCACGCCGGCATGCGCGCAGCGCGCTTCACCGCCCAAGTCGCCAATATCGGGCGCAAGTACGGCGGCGAGGGGCTTGCCGACTTCTGGGTGCTCATCGATGGCCGCATGCTGCAGCACCTGGTCGACATCACGCCCACCTCGGGCTCCTCGCCGGTCGACGTCCTGCTCTCGCCCGGCGACCGCTTCCTGACCCTGGTCAGCACCGATGCCGGCAATGGCAACGGCCTCGACTGGGTGACTCTCGGGGACCCACGCCTGCACCTGGTCAGGGCAGCGACACCGCGCTGAGCTGCCCGGGCGCTGCCGGCCGGGCGCTGCTGGCTCAGCGCTGCTGGCTCAGCGCACGACGAGCTGATCCTCCACCCGCACCACCCCGCTGACGCGCTCGGCCTGGCTGCGGATGGCGTGGCGGTCGGCGTCGCTCGACACCGTGCCGGTCAGGATCACCACGCCATCCACCGCGGTCACCTGCACATTGCGCGTATCGCGCGCCACGTGGGCGTCATGGCTCAAACCGGCACGTACCTCCAACGCGATGCGCTGGTCGCGCTCGGCGGAGGTATCCGCGTGCTGGCTGGGCGGAGCATTGGGCAAGGCGGCAGGCAGATCGGCGTGCAGCCCCGGGGCTGGCGGTGCCGATGCGCCTGGCGCGGCCGGGGCGCCTGGGTGCTCGGCGGTTACCGCCGGGTTGGCCGGGTTGGCCGGCGCGGGCGCGGGCAGGGAGGACGGGGCTGCAGTTCCGCTGCCGGACGGGGGTTGGGACTCCGGGGCGGCCCGCGGGCCCGCGGTCGCCTGGCTGGTCGTGCTCGGCTGGTCGCGGACGACGCCCGTGCCGGTCTCGGGACCGCAGCCGACTTCGACCAGGGCCGTGCCGACGGCAAGCACGATCGCGCAGGTGCGCATGTCCGACTCCCGGCTGGCATCCTGCCATGGTTCCGGCCCTTGCCAAACGCCGGCATGGGGAAACCAGCTCGGCCCTGGCCGTACGCTGCAGCGGGCATCAGATCAGGTCGGGCAGCATCCTGGTGCCGTCGCCGAAAGTCGGCACCTCGACTCCCATGCGCGCCAGCATGGCGAGGTAGAGATCGCAGAGATTGCCTCGGCAGGTCGGCACCACGCGCCCGCTGTGGATGGTCCCGCCGCCGCCGCCGGCGAGCACGATGGGGAGGTCATCGTGGTTGTGGCGGTCGCCATCGCCGATGCACGAGCCGTACATGATCATGGAGTTGTCCAGGAGCGAGCCCTTGCCCTCCTTGACGCCCTTGAGCTTGTCGAGGAAGTAGGCGAACTGGGTCATGTGGTAGACGTTGATCTTGCGGATCGAGTCGATCTTCGTCTGGTCATTGCCGTGGTGCGACAGCTCGTGGTGGCCGCCGCTGATGCCGATCTCCTTGTACACCCGGCCCGACCCGCCATTGGTCAGCATGAAGGTGGCGATGCGGGTGGTGTCGGTCTGGAAGGCGACCGTCATGATGTCGAACATCAGCCGGGAATGCTCGGTGAAGTCGCTCGGGATGCCGTTGGGGATCTTCAGCTCGGTCTTGCCGCCATTGCCGGCCTCGTCCTCGTGCCCGGAGATCTTCTGGATGCGGCCCTCGAGCGCGCGCACCGAGTCGAGGTACTCGTCCAGCTTGCGTCCGTCATTGCCGCCCAGGGTGCCCTTCAGGCGGGAGGCGTCGTCGTTGACCAGGTCGAGCAGGCTGCGGTTCTCGGCCGCCAGCGAGGCCTGCGCCTGGGCCGAGCTCGACTGGCCGCGATCGGCGAACAGGCGCATGTAGGCCGAGCGCGGATTGGTCTCCTTGGCCATCGGCGTGGTCGGCGAGCGCCAGGAGATGTTGGTCGAATAGGCGCAGCTGTAGCCCGAGTCGCAGTCGCCGGAGCCCGAGCCGCCTTCCATCGACAGCTCGATCGAGGGCAAGGTGGTGTAGGCGCCGATCTTCTGCGCCGCCAGCTGATCGACCGAGATNNCGGTGAGGAAGGTGCCTGCCTCGCGCGCGTGGTCGCCGGCGCCATCCGCGCCGCCCATCGCCGCCGCCTGGGTGAGGCCGCCGAGGATGAGCATGTCGCCCAGGTGCTTCTTGACCGGTTCGAAGCAGCCCGGCAGCGCGGTGCTCTTGCCCTGGTTGAACTTCCAGTGGTCGGCGATCACCCCCATGCCGAAGTGGATGAAGGCCATGCGCACCGGTGCGCGGGTGGCCTTCTTGGAGTCATCGGCGTAGCCCATCTGCTCAAGCAGGGGGAGTGCCATGGCGACGCCCAGGCCTCGCAGGGCGGTGCGTCTCGAGATCAGAAAGCGGCTGGCCATGGCTGACTCCTGTGCAGGCGCGTCGCAGAACTNNGATTGAGGAAGGGATAGCTGGTGACCACCTGGGTGATCAGGGACGAGAACTTGTATTCGCTGCTGACCACCGCCTTGTCGATGCGGTCGATGGTCGCATCATCGCTCTCCTCGACCCCGCGCCCCATCGCGTAGGTGAGCATCTTCTCGGTCAGGCAGCGCACGAAGTGGTCCTTGTTGGCCATGAAGATGGCCTTGAGCTCGATAGGACCCCGGAATTCCTTGCCGTTGGGCATCTTGCCGCTGGTATCCAGCGCGCCGTCGCCGTCCATCTCGCGCCAGTGGCCGATGGCATCGAAGTTCTCCAGGCCGAAGCCGATCGGGTCCATGAGCTGATGGCAGGAGGCGCACACCGGGTCGGTGCGATGGCGCTCGAGCCGCGTGCGCGTGCTGAGCTTCTTGCCGTCCTGCACCTCGGCCTGCTTGTCGAGCGGGGGGACCATCGCCGGCGGCGGTGGCGG
>PLEW01000116.1 GCA_003136555.1 Planctomycetota bacterium
TCGCGCCATGCCTGGCGCACCTGGACCAGCGTTCGCTCTGGCGAACGCGTTGGCAGGGCCGGCGGCATCATGGTCTTAAGATCAGCCGCGTCATGCGTCACACCTCGCAATGCCGGCGTCGCGCCTCCGTGTGCCTGCCCGCTAGGGCTTGGCCGAGGTCGGCTCCGCCTTGGGCGCATACGGCGTCATGGTCAGGCTGTAGATGGCGACCTGGCTCTGCGACACTCCCACGCCCAGGCCAGAGTCCGCGAATGCCGACCAGGGCGCTTCTAGGCTGAGGGCATGGCCGGTGAGCGCCAGACGGTTCACCGCCTTGCCTCCGATGATGATCGCGAGCGCGTCATGACGTACCTGGATGAGCACCGTGTAGCGCTTGTCGCTCAGCATGCCGTCCGGAAATCCCACCACCGAGCCGGTCCCATCCCAGGCTCTTCCATCAACACGATCGAAGCCAATCCGGCCGTCGGTGCCGCCCATCTGGCAAGACAGCGCCGTGCCGGCGATGGCGAACACCAGCCCGACCGTACCGCCCGGGTAGAGGCGCTTGAAGGTGCAGCTGACGTCGTACTCCGCGGGCAGCTGGACCGGAATGGCGAGGAAGCGCCAGGCTCCGCGCTCGGACAGCAGCACGTGGTCGCGCTTGCTCCACTGGTCGGGGTTGATGCTCCTCGCCTCGACGCGCTCCAGCAGATCGACGGCAGGCCCGGCCCCCAGCACCGCCGCGGCCCTGGGGGCCGCCACTGCAGGCGGCGGGCGCTTCTGCAGCATGAGCATCGCGCAGGTCACCGTGCCGCCCGCCACCATCGCCAGCAGCCCGAGGGCCAGGAACAGCAATCCCGAACGTCGGCGCGGCGCAGCGCGCGCCGACGCCTTGGCCTCGGCGAGGCCGGCGAGGCGGGCGCGCTGGTGGCGGTCGGTACCCGGGGCGATGGGAGGGCGGCCAGGGGCCACCGGGGTGAGCTGGACGCCGGTGGTGGTCGCGGTGCCCTGCCCGTCCACACGCTTCCTGGCGTGCGTGCGGGTAGTCCCCGGCTTGCCGCCGGAGCCCTTGGCATCCGGGCGGGTGCCTACAGCGCCCTCGTGCTCCGGGCTGCGCTGATGACGCACCTGCACCCCGAGCGGGGCATAGGCGCGTGCGGCGGTCAACTGCTCGGCCTGGGTGGGCTGATCCGCCTGCGCACGGCGCACATCGTTCTCGGCCTCGCCGGGGGTGGCGTAGCGGTCGTCCGGCCGCTTGGCCATCAGCTTGCGCACCAGCGCCGCGAGCCGGGCGCTGACTTGCGGGTTGATGCGATCGATGGCCGGAGGGGTGGCATTGAGGTGCTGATTGATGGCCTCCACCGGCGTGGTCTCGGGGAATGGCGGGCCACCGCTCAAGGCGTAGAACAGCGTCGCACCAAGGCTGTAGAGATCGGCGCGGATGTCGATATCTGGCGCCGACAGGGCCTGCTCGGGCGCCATGTAGTGCGGCGTCCCCACCACCTTGGACGTCGGGCTGAGGGTGTCGCCGATCAGGCTGGCGAGACCGAGGTCTGCCAGCTTCGGCACCCCGCGGGTGTCGAAGAGGATGTTCGACGGCTTGATGTCCCGATGCAGCAGCTTCCTGCTCCAGGCATAGGAGAGCGCATCCAGCAGCTCTTCGAGCATGGTCAGGGCCATCGCCTCGTCCAATGGGCCATGGTTCTCGATGCGCGCAGCCAGGCTGCCGCCCGGCATCAGTTCGGTGACGATGTAGTAGGTGTCGCGCGTGGTGCCGAAATCGAGTGTGCGCAGGATATGCGGATGGTCGAGCGAGAGGCCGACCTGGACCTCGCGCTGGAAGCGCGCCAGGGCGGCGACATCCCCCGGCCGCTGCTGCGGCAGGATCTTGATCGCCACATCCTGCTGCTGCGCACCGCTGGGGGCGCCAGAGGCGGGCTGCGCACGATAGACCACGCTCGAGGAGCCTTCACCTAGGGTAGCCACCAGGCGATAAGGGCCGACCATCAGGGTGGCGAACTGCTGGCGCTGGTAGCTCAATACCTCGACGATCTGGTCGTGCCGCGCATACCCGCGTTCGACGACGATCTCCCCCAGGGCGCGGCGGGCGCCGCTGGCCCTGGTCTCGGCATGCTGCTGCTGCAGACAGGAGGTGACCTGATCGAGCCTGGCGATGCCACGATCGACCAGGATGCGGCCTACCAGCAGGTGGCCGAAGGGGTGGACGGAACGAGGAGATGCGGCGCTGCTGGGCATCACGAACTCGGTGCGGAGGAGGGATTTGACGGTCCTCTCTAGAGCATATGCGATGATATGGCAACCGTTTTCACGAGACACATGCCTCATCATGTGCCCATGGCACCGGCTGCGGGCTGTCGCTGCATGCGACCTTCATCCATTCAGATTTCCTGTCAGGTTCTGTGCGCCACTGGCAAGGGGATAGGCACACTCCGCCGGCCGGCCTATCGGGCTCATCCACCCGTGATCCCTGGCCCCTGGTCACCAACCAGCCTGGTTCCAGCGACCCTCCGGGATCTCATGCAGGACCAGCCGGGCCGGATCGACTACCACATGGCGGATGCGTCGACGGCGCCAGCTGTAGGTGATATGCACCAGGCCGTCGGAACTCTGGATCACCGCCGGATAGGAGTACTCGCCTGGCTGATCCTCCAGCACCAGCGCCGAGAGCCAATGGGTGCCGTCCTCGCTGACGGCGACCTCGAGCTGATCGCGCCCCGCAGTGCAGTGGTTGTAGACCAGCAGCTGACGGCCATCCCGCAGACTCACCGCATCGATGCCGGAATTCGGGTTGGGCAGGGCGGTCGGCGTGACCGCGCCCCAGGTCAGCCCGCCATCGCCGGACCAGGCCTGCATGATCCGCCCCGAGCGGCTGCGCGCCAGCAGCTGCAACCTCCCATCCGCATGGCGGCACAAGGTCGGCTGGATGCAATCGACCTCCCTCGGGTCATTGAGTGGCCCTACCGACTGCCAGGTCTGGCCCAGGTCGCGGGTGCGTTCGATGAACATCCGCCAGCCCTGGTTAAACACGCGTAACCCGGCCTCCTCGGTGCTGCTGGGGCACAGCAGCGTGCCATCCTCGAGCTGGATCGGCTTGTCCTTTATCGGCCCGAGTATCCCGGCCGGCAATCGCTGCGCCTGGCCCCAGGTGCGCCCGCCATCGCTCGATGAGGCCATCATCCCCCACCAGGAGCGCGGACTGTTCCCGACCTTATAGAACAGCAGCAACGGTCCGTGCACCGGCTTGAACAGGACCGGATTCCAGCAGGCGTAGCGCTCTCCAGTACTGACCGTGCCAGTCTCGATGGCGACCGGGTCGCTCCAGCTCCCATCATGCGACTGCCGGCTCGACCAGATGGCGACCTCATGCTGGCCCTCGTACGCGCCCCCGAACCAGGCCACCACCAGATCATCGGCATCCTCAGCGATGGTCGAGGCATGGCACATCGGCGTGGGGGGCTGCGATCCGGCGAAATCCTCCGACACGAGCCCATGCTGGGCGCGCAACCACTCGGGCGAGGCGCGTGCGGAATCGCGCACCTGGTCATCGACGCAGCCGGCGAGCAGGAGCATCGCCCCGGGAATGAGCAGATAGGCACATCGTCCCCTGGCTGCGGCGGTGACGGTGGCGGTGGCGGTGGCGGCGTTCATCGGGGTTCAACTCGCAGGCTGAGCGGCTGGCCGGAAGGCGCCGGTGGTCGCGGCGGTGATCCGCCGGCTCTGCTGCCGAGTATGTCGGCTGCATGCTCGCCAGCCAGTGTCGACGGCAGTGCGTTCGCCCGCATCACGCCCGCGAGCCCGGGGCGTCCGCGCAGCTACGCGCACGCTGTGCGGGTGAAGCGCGAGCCCACGCAGTCGACCACCAGCTCACCCGAGGTCGCGTGCTGGCGCACCAGCAGGGCGTCCGCGCCAGGCAGGCGGGCCGCCAGGAGGTCCAGCCCCTGCTGGCCCAGGACCAGCAGGGCGGTGGACCAGGCATCGCTCAGGAGCGCCTGCTCATGGATCACCGCGGCGAGCAGATGGCCTTGCACCGGCCAGCCGTTGCGCGGATCGATGACATGGCCGTACCGCTGCCCGGCGACTTCGATCGACCGTCCATGCACCGCAGAGACCCCGAGCGAAGCATCGCTGAGGTCGGCGACGGCGACCACCGCCTGCCCGTCCGCCGGATGCCTGATCGCCACCCGCCAGGGCCGCTGATCGGCCATCCGGCCGAGCGCCACCACCGACGAGGTGCCGCCATGCATGAGGGCGGAGCGGATGCCAAGATCGCGCAAGACCGCGGCAGCCTGCTCCAGGGCATAGCCTTTGCCGACGGCCCCGGCATCGAGGCGCACACCGGGAGCGGAGAAGCGCACCGTGCCCTGGTCATGGTCGAGCACGACAAGCCGGCGCATGCCCGAGCACGCCAGCGCCGCCTCCAGTCGCGCGCTCCCGGGCAGGCCCGCCTCGCCACGATCGATGTGGCCCGGCACATCCCAGACCTGCACCAGAGCGCCCATGGCGGGATCGAAGGCACCATCGCTGGCAATGCAGACCTCGAGGGAGCGCTGCAGCACCGCCATCACCCGGGCATCGGCCCGCACGGCCTGCTGGCCCGCCAGGCGATTGATGCGGAAGAGCTGGGCATCGTCACGATAGATGCTCAGCAGGCCCTCCACCTCCTCGACCGCCGCAAGCGCCTCCTCGCCGGAGGCGCGCAGGCGGGCCGGATCACCGGCATCCGCGATCAGCACCTCGAAGCGCGTGCGCATGGCCTGGCAAGCGAACGCTGGCACGAGCCCCCCCCTCAGGGCCAGCGCGCGCTGCGCGTCGGCCCGAAGAGTCCATCCCGGCGCAGTGGTCGGCCGGCGCTAGCCAGGGCGGACCTCGCGGGTAGCCTGATCGAAGAGCATCATGCGGTTGGTGCGCGATGACATCTCGGCCATCGCCAGGATGGTCTGGATCTTGGCGCCGAGCTCGACCGGGCAGTTGTTGAGCTTGCCCCCGCGGATGGTCTCGATCCAGTTCTTGTGATGGAGGTCGATGCCGGTATCGCCGCCTTTGACGATCTCGAATTCCTCGAGCTCATCGACGAACGGGCGCTCGGGTCTGGCGATCGCACCCTCGCCGCTGAAGTGGACCGAGGCCTTGAAGCCGCGGAACATGTCCGGCAGGCCCTGCTCGTTGACCGTCGAGCCGGTGAACAGCATGGTCCATCCGCTCGGGAACTCCGCCATCACCTGGACCGAATCGTCCACTTCGCGGTCGGTGGAGATGTTGCGCGTACCCAGGCTGGTGACTCGGGTGGGGAATTCCGGATTGCCGCTGGCCACCATGAACGGTCCTAGGCGATGCGGCATGAGGTCGCCGAGGATGCCGGCCGAGTAGTCCCAGAACTTGCGGTAGCGGAAGAAGCGTTCACGTGCGTCGTCATTCCACGGACGCTGGGGCGCCGAGCCGGTCCAGGTCGCCCAGTCGAGGTTGCTCGGACCGGCATCCTTGTCGATCGCGTAATTCCATTCGCCCGCCTTGCCGGCATTGCGGCAGTAGGAGCTCTGACCCGATACCAGCGGGCCGATCTTGCCGGAGCGGATGTAGTCGCCGATGGCATGGTACTTCGGATTGGAGGTGTACTGGATGCCTAGCTGGAAGACCTTGCCGGTGCGCTTCTGGGCGTCGATGAGCTGGAACGCCTCATCGAGGTAGCGGCACATCGGCTTCTCGCAGTAGACATGCTTGCCGGCTTCCATCGCCTGCAGGCTGATCTGGGCGTGCCAGTGCTCGGGGGTGGCGATCACCACGGCATCGATGTCCTTGTTCTCCAGCAGACGGCGGTAGTCCTTCTCCGCCTGCACCGGCGGCGCGCCAGCCACCGTCATCTCGGCGCGCGCGCGCTCGAGACGCGGGGTATACAGGTCGCTGCAGGCGATCAGCTCGATGTTGTTGTCGGCCGCCTTGGCCTTGAGCCCCTTGACATGCGCGCCGAAGCCCTGGCCGCCCACGCCGATGACACCGATGCGGATGCGATCATTGGCCCCGATCACCCGGCCGGGCGCCTGCACCGATCCCTTGGGTATGGGACCGGCGGTGAACTTCAGCGGATCGGCCTTGGGCGTGGGGATGGGGTCGTCTGACCAGAGCCGTGGGCCGCCGGCGGCGCTGACGCCGACGGCGGTGACGACCGCGACGGCGCCTTTCAGCAGGGAGCGGCGTGAGGCGTTGGGACCGAGGGGGATGCGGGTCATGGCGTGCGATCCTTGGTGCGGGAGGAAGGGTGCTGGATGGGCATCAGATCTCGAACCATTCCTTCTGGAACACCACCGTGCTGCCAGAGAGGGTGGCTTCATGGGCCTTGATGGCGGCGACGGTGGCCTGGAAACCGGTGTGCGCGCTGCAGGCGCTCGGCTTCTTCTCGCGTATCGCCGTCAGGAAGGCGTCGCAGGCGCACGCCAGTGGCGTACGGCGCGGGTCCACCTCCCGGTTCTCACCCGGCTGCTTGCCGGCAGCGAGGATCTTGGTCGCATCGGCGACCAGGGCGATGCCCGTATCATCGCCGACCTTCTCGCGGAAGGCATAGACCTCCCAACCCAGTGCCGGAGCGTCCGCCTCCTTGAACATCCAGGCACGATGATCGCGGATCAGCACCGCAGCATCGGACCCCTGGAAGAGCTCGCCCGAGCTGTCGAAGGAGTTGGCAAGGGTCGCGTCATAGAGGTAGCGCAGGCCCCCGGCATATTCGACGATGCACTGCACGGTATCGTGGATCTCGCGCCCGTCGTTCCAGGCGCGGATGCTGCCGAACCCGGTGACCGAGATCGGCAACCCTTTCAGGAACCACGACGCGGCATCGAGGTGGTGGATGCCGATCTCGCCCATCAGGCCGTTGGAGGTCGCGCGCGCGAGGCGCCAGTTGAGCGCGTGCTGGCGTTCGTCATTGCTTGCGGTGCGGCGCCAGGAGGTGCGGCGATGGTGGTGGGCCTGGCATTGGGCGATGGTCCCGAGAGCGCCGGTGCGCACGAACGAGAGCACATGCTTGTGCTGGGGATCGGTGCGCAGCTGCATGCCGGAGTGAAACACCTGGGTTTGCGCAGCCGCGGCCGCCTTGGCGATCAGTCGGGCATCCTCGATCGAGCCTGCCAGCGGCGCCTCGCAGTAGACATGCTTGCCGGCCTGCAGGGCGGCAATGGCGAGCTCGCGATGGAGGTGGGTCGGGGTGGCGATCCAGACCGCCTGGATCGCGGGGTCGTCGAGAACCTCCTTTGCCTGGGCGGTGGCTGAGGCCTTGGGGAAGAGGTCGAGGGCACGCTTGTGTGTCGCCTCATAGCCATCGCAGACCCGGCGGACATCGGCACCCGCGACATTGGTGAGCGCCGCCAGCAGGGCCCGCCCCTGTTCGCCCAGGCCGATGACCGCGCACACCACCGGCTCTGCATGCTCCAGGATCGACGATGGCGCCGGGACGAACTCCTCCGCCTGGAGCTGACGAGCGCTGGCGAACAACCCCAGGGCGAGCGCGCTGCCGGCGCCGATGAAGCGCCGGCGATCCAGCACAAGCCCGGGATCGGTGGCGGCGGCTGGGGACTGGGAAGGGAGATCGGTCATGGTGGCGTACGGGGCCCTGGTTCTGATCGTGACGCGTGGAGGCGATCACCGCTGGTGACATGCCGCTTCCTAGAGGTACCCGCTCGGTGCGGCGGTGTGGACATCTTTTTCCCGTAGCGCAGGAGAGTGCGTGGCACCGTTGAGATATCGGACGCCAGAGCGCCTCCCAGGGCAGCCGCCGGGGCGGAGACGCCTCACAGCCTCTTGATCAGCATATTGCGGAAGGCGACCGGATCGTCATGACCCGCAAGTCCGAAATGGCCATCCTTGCGATCCTTGCCGGGATGGGCCTTGTTGTCGAGGAAGGAGGTGATGCCGGCGACATCGGCATCGAGGATGATCGTGCCATTGAGCTCGACCCTGATGTGCGAGCCATTCACCGTCGCCTCCTCGTAGTTCCATTCGTTGGTGTGGTTGAGGTAGCCGCGCTGGGCTGCCACCATGCCGTAGATCGAGCCATGGTATTGGCGCGGGTCGAGGTTGACATACGACGGGTCCTCGCTGTCGAGGACCTGCAGCTCGCACATCCCCACGTAGGCGGTGTCGCCGTAGCCGGGATAGCGGATCGCCAGACCGTTGTTGCCGGCCGGCGGCAGGCGGAACTCGACCTTGGCGATGAAGTCGCTGTAGATCTCCTTGGTGAAGATGGTGCCCCCCTGCTTCGGCCGGCAGACGATCGCCCCATCCTTGACCTCGTACTCGTTGATCGGGCCGTCCCAGCCGGTGAAGTCCTTGCCGTTGAAGATCGAGACGAAGCCATCGTCATCCTTGGGCTTCTTGTCCGGTCCGCCGACGCGCAGGATGGCGATCGCCTCGTCGACCGGAATCTGGCGGATGAAGAGGTTGCGCCAGCGGATCTCGCCGCCATGGGTCTGCAGCTGGATCGGCGCGGCCCGGGGCAGCGCCTTGACGTGGCTGAAGTAGTTCTCCAGCCGCGCATGATCGACCACCAGCTTATCATTGAGGAACACCGTCACGCGCTCGCCCACCATCACGATGCGCATATGGTTCCACTCACCGAACGGCTTGTCGGCGAGCACCAGGGGGTCGCGCCCTGGTGAGGTCTTGGCGTTGTTCCACAATCCGCCCGAACCCTTGTCCGCACCCAGGTCCCACTTGCCCCCTTCCTTGGTATAGTCCCAGATCTGCACCTGCGGCGTACCGCGCAGGTAGACGCCGCTGTCGGCCTTGGGCACGGTCTTGTAATCGAGCAGCAGCTCGATGTCGCCGTAGTTGGTGTCGGTGGTCAGGAACAGCCCCGCACCATCATTGATCAGCTCGCCATCCACGACCGTCCAATGCTTGGCGATGTCCGCCAGGCTGGCACGATGCTTCTGCTCGAACTGGTCCGCGGGAAGCGCTTGGTACACGCGAGGGTCCTCGGTGTCGGCGCCCCACCAGCCGGCCAGGTCCTTGCCATTGAACAGCGCGGCGAATCCAGCCGGCGGCTCGCTTGCGATTGCCGGCATGATGAGCACGCCGAGCAGGAAGATGATGACAGTCCCGGTGATCGTGCGGCGCATGGCGTCTCCTCGCCCGCGAGTGTGCGCGCCTGCGGCTAGTCGGGCAGGGTCATTCATGGCATGCTTCCGATGTTCCGTCTCACCATAGTGCGATGGCTGAACGATAATCCCAGCAGGATGCGCTGTCGCCAGCGGCATGCATGCGCGATGGTCTGGACATCCACGAATGGCCGCGCACCGTCGAGAAAACGCCATGAGCATGACAACCCGAGCAAGGCCGAGCGAACCAGGCCCCGAAGCCCGGGCCCAGGACCTGTATGGCCGCTGAGCTGCGCGTCCTGGTCATCGGCTGTGGCAATATGGGACGCTCCCATGCACTGGCATTCCGTCACCTGCCCGGGGTGGTCCTTTGCGGACTGACCAGTCGTGGAACCAGCAAGGACGATGTCAATCGCGCGCTTGGCAGTGGAATCGCGCTCTATGACGAGTGGCGCATCGCCCTGCGCGAGAGCCGGCCTGATGCGGTCTGCATCGCCACCTACCCGGACACCCACGAAGAGATCGCCCTCGCTGCCCTGGCGCACGGCTGCCACGTCTTCACCGAGAAGCCCGTGGCCACCACCGTGGCAGGCTGCGCTCGGGTGATCGCTGCTGCGCGCGCAGGGCAGCGCACCCTGGTCGTCGGCTACATCCTCCGCCACCATCCCTCATGGCAGCGTTTCATCGCCGAGGCACGGCTGCTGGGCAAGCCCCTGGTCATGCGCATGAACCTCAATCAGCAGAGCCACGGCCGGATGTGGGAGGTGCACCGCCAGCTCATGCGCTCGACCTCCCCGATCGTCGATTGCGGCGTCCATTATGTGGATGTCATGTGCCAGATGACGCGCGCGCGCCCGGTCCGGGTCAGCGCCATCGGCGCCCGCCTCACCAACGAACTGCCTGCCGGCATGTACAATTACGGCCAGCTGCAGGTGGTATTCGACGATGGCTCGGTGGGCTGGTACGAGGCGGGCTGGGGGCCGATGATGAGCACCGCCGCGTATTTCGTCAAAGACGTGGTCGGGCCCGGCGGATCGGTGACCATCGAGGCAGGCGAACGGGTCGGCCAGGTGGACAGCAGCTCGGTCGAGGCCCATACCGCCACCTGCCGCCTGCGCATCCACCGCTCCGAGCTCGACGCCGCCAACGGGTTCGTCCAGGCCGACGACATCGTCTCGATGGCGGATGAGCCCGATCATGATGCCTTGTGCCTGCGTGAGCAGGCGTTCTTCATCGATGCCATCCGCAGCCGAAGCGATCTCAGCGAACATTGGGCGGCGGCGCAGGACAGCCTGGCGATCGTGCTGGCCGCCGACCAGTCGGTACGCACCGGCCAGATCGTCCCGCTGTGACTCGTCGTCGCAGCAGGCCCATCCCAAGGACCCCGTGAACCCGATCGGAGGCAGCGTGCCGACCAGCGTCCCGCCCTATCTGCGCACCCGCCTGTCGGTGATGCTGTTCCTGCAGTTCTTCATCTGGGGCTCGTGGTACCTCACCGCCTATCGCTACATGATCGCCCACGAGATGGCATACAACGCCTTCTACCTCTACACCGCCGGCCCCCTGGGGGCGATCATCGCCCCCTTCTTCCTCGGGCTGTGCGTCGATCGCTTCTTCAACGTCGAGCGTGTGCTGGCGGCCTGCTTCCTGATCGCCGGCTGCATCATGCTGGCCCTGCCCTGGCTCGGCAGCCTGCCTGCCCAGGGGATCTACCACGACAATCCCATGACCGGCGCGCACGAGCTGGCATGGTACGCCATCACCATCTGCGGCTGCACCGTCGCCAAGAGCACGGCCTTCAACCTGGCCATCCTCGCGCACATGCTCTTCTACATGCCGACCCTGGGCCTGACCGCCACTTTGGCGTTCCGCCATCTGCCCAACGGAGGGGAGCAGTTCCCCCTGGTGCGCCTGTGGGGCACCTTCGGCTGGATCGCCGCCGGGCTGGTCCTGGCCCTGGGCTTCACCCGCCTAGGTGACGGCGGCCAGCTGATCGAGGCGGGCGAGACCTCGGTCCAGTTCGTCCTGGGCGCCTGCTCCTCCCTGGTGCTCGGCCTCTTCTGCCTGACCCTGCCACGCACCCCGCCGCTCAGGCGCGGGCAGCCGTTCCACCTGCCGGAGCTGCTCTTCCTCGACGCCTGGAGGGAGATGCGCCAGTGGCCCTTCGCCATCTACACCATCAGCTCCTTCCTCATCTGCATCCCGCTCGCCGCATACTATGCCAACCTGCAGAACCAGCTCGGCGCGATGAACCTCACCCACGCCTCGATCTGGGCCAATGTCGGGACCTGGCTCGAGGCGGGGATGCTCTTCCTCATGCCGATGTTCCTGCGCCGCCTGGGCATCAAGCGCATGATCGCCATCGCCGCCCTGGCGTGGGTGCTGCGCTATGCGCTGTTCTCCTGGAGCGCCGGGCAGGGTGCGATCGCCGCGCCGTTCCTGGCCGATGGCGGCCTCAATCCCGCCTACCCCGGCGTGGTGGTGATGGGCATGCCCATCCCCTACCTCCATCTCGGCTTCCTCCTGATGCTCGCCGGTGTCGCCCTGCATGGCATCTGCTACGACTTCCTCTTCGTCACCGGCCAGGTCTTCGTCGATCGCGTCACCGCACCGCAGATCCGCGGCCAGGCGCAGGCGATGAACATCTTCTTCACCCAGGGACTCGGGCTCTATGTCGGGGCTCTGGT
Organism: Planctomycetota bacterium; assembly: GCA_003136555.1. GTDB lineage: Bacteria > Planctomycetota > UBA11346 > UBA11346 > UBA11346 > BOG-1363. Next base: position 11,771 of record PLEW01000116.1, read on the forward strand.
GGCGGGTTGGCTCTCGCAGTCGGCGTTCACCGATGCCCATGGCCATGCGATCACCGCGACCACGCCGGAGGCGCTGGCCGACTGGCCGCGCCTGTGGTGGCCTTTGGCAGGGATGGCCGCCGCCGTGCTGGTCGTCTTCTGGCTGACCTTCCACTACCGCGAGCCGAAGGCCACCCCGGGCGGCATGCCAGCGGAACCGGCCGGCACGCCGGCCTGAGGGCAGGCAGCGGACGGTCCGCAGCCGCCGCCGCTCAGGGGAGATGCTGGGCTGTCGTCGCCATCCAGGCCGCCTGAGCGTCGATGTCCAGGCCCGCCGGGGGGCCGGGGACGACATGCCAGCGCTCGGAGAACGGGGCCGATGCCCCGGGCTGGAGCTGCTCGAGCGGGCCGATGTGCTCGAGCTCGATGAACTCCCCCTGGGCGTAGACCTCCGAGCTCGCCTCGGCCGCGGGGTAGGTGGCGGCGGTATCGGCGTGATAGGTGATGAATAGGGCCTGGTGGTCGACCAGGTAGCCGATCCAGCCCTGCGACGAGGTGCAGAAGATCTTCGACCCCTTCTCGGGCGGATGCTCGAGCACCAGCACCTCCTGATGGCGCTTCCAGCCGAAGGCGGCGGGGGTGCTCTGGTCTCCCGCCCACAGGTGCGCGTCCGGTGGCACGGGCAGGAAGACCACGCCCTCCGGTCGGACGCACAGCACCGACCAGGTCCCCCAGGCGGTCGGATGGTCGCTGGTGTCCTGCATGACCACCTGGTGCGCCACTGACGAGCCAGTCAGCTCGACGGTGCGGGAGTAACCTATCCCCGCCGATGCGCTCGGCTGCCCGATCAGGGTGAGCGCGTGGGGTCCCGGCTCGCGGAACTGGCTGGGTGCCGAATCCAGGACGTAGTCGGGCGGCCAACCGCCTTTGCCATGCTGCCAGGCGTTCTGCGGTGCGTTCCACAGCTTGGCGCCGCCGAAATCGCGGTACCTGCCAGTGGTCTCCATGGCGGTATCCTGCAGCTGGCCGATCCACTCGGGGTTGAGGTGGAAGATGTTCGGCTGACCCCGCAGGGACAGGTGGACGATGCGCGAAATGGCCGGGACCGCGACCAGCTCGATGGTCTGGCTCTCGATGCGCGTGGCCGTCGGCCACGCGCTGGGCGCCTGGCCGCTGATGGCGACACGCTGCGCTGCGCAGCCGCCGCCGGCGAGCGCGATGAGCGCCAGCGCGAGACCAACGCTTCGTGGATGGGACGGGCAGTCGGTGGCGGTGCTCATGGCAGGGTCCTCATGGTCGGGGATGCGCAGCACACCTGGCGTCGGACGTCCACGGCCGGGTCATGGCGGCGGGTCATGCGGGACGGTCGGCGGCAGCGCGGGCGGCGCGGGAGGATGCGGATGCACCGCATGCGCTGCGAGCAGAGCGGCGAAGCCATCTTCCTGAGCGTCGACGCGCGCCAGGATGGTGCGCCGCATCACCTCCGCCAGTGGCAGCTCGACGGAAAATTGCTGGGGATCGCCCGTCTGCCGGTAGACCAGCAGACGGGCGGGATGCGGTGGCACGGCATCGGCCAGGGCGCGGATGACCGCCAGGCGATCCTTGGTCAGCGGCTGGTCATTGGCGGAGATGATCCAGTCGCCTGCCGCCAGCCCCGCCCTGCTGGCCGGACCATCGCTGACCACCGCCGAGACAAAGCCGTCGCGCAGCACCATGCCGGCGGCGCCGTTCAGCTGCGCCGGCGCTATGCCCTCGACCTGCTGGTCATTGCGCGGATCGATCGGCACATGGTCGATGCGCCAGCCGGAGCCGCCGAGTATGGCATCGCTGTCCAGGTCGCCCAGCCCATCGATCCAGCGGCCCACCATGGTGCGCCAGTCGTCGCTCGCCTGGACGACCAGGGCATTGATGATCTGCTCCTCCGAGAAGCCCGCTCGCCGATCGCCGTGCGGACCGAAGGCCGTGCGACAGAAATCATCCAGGCTGCGCTTCCCCGCACTGTAGGCCCGGATGCGGCGGTCGACGGCGAGCCAGAACAGCGCGCCTTCGAGATAGAAGTCCTGCCCCCGCCTGAGCTCGGCATGGTGACGTGAACCACCACGCAGCATCCAGTTCGACCTGCAGGTGTCGCGGATGGAGCGCCAGTGCCGTCCGGGCATGCCTGAGAGCCCCTCGACATCCTCGGCGATGACCGTGCGCCAGGCCTCCGGGCTGAGCAGGCCGCAGCGCACCGCCAGCACCCTGCCAAGGAGCTCGGTCAGACCCTCATAGACCCACAGCCCGTCGAAGACCGGCTCCTGCTGCCAGTCGCGGCAGAGCATGCCGATCGGGCGGCGGTTCTTCCCGACCCAAGAATGGGTGAATTCGTGCGGCATGAGCTCCCGGCTCCACACCTCGTCGGCATGGCCAGCATTGAGCAGGGAGAGCGGCGCACCGCAGAGCGACGAGCAGCCGTGCTCGAGGCCGATGGCGGAGTCCCCCAGCCGCAGCAGCATGTCGTAGCGCGGGAACCATGATCCGCCGAACAGCGCTTCCGCCTCGGCCGGCAGGTTGCGCAGCCCGGCGATCATCGCCTGATCGCCGAGGGCCTCGCCCGGGTGGGATGATGCGACGTGCAGCACCACCTCTGGCCCGTCGCTGGCCGGGCGCAGCACCAGGTGCTGCAAGCTGGCGCCCGCCAGCAGCGGCCGATCGATGACCTCGGCGAGGGACATCGGGCTGTAACGCCGGACGTCGGCGCTGCGATCGCTTTCGCGCAGGGCCGTCGCCGCATCCCAGCCGAGGGGCAGCCGGACGCTGACCGAGCAGGAGATCTCCGCCACCGGCACTGCCTCGGGATACAGCAGGGCGCAATTCCAGTTGATGATGGCGTGCTGGGATGATGACTCGATGTCGACGCCCTGCGAATTGATGGTTGGCTGGTTGGCGATGTAGGTGATGTCGATGGACATCCGCTGCGCATCCGCTGAGAGGTGCGGCAGGAAGCGCACGGCGTTGCGCGCATCCCGCTCCCAGGCGACCGGTGCGCCGCGATCGTCGCGCATGGACAGGCCACCGAGGTTCTCGATCGGGCCTGACGGCGCATGCGTGCCAGGGATCCACAGCGGGTAGAGCAGCCCATGCGGCGCATCGGGCGCGCCGAGCAGGCTGACCGGCAGGCAGATGCGGGCATAGAGAAGCCCATGGAGCGGCAGTTCGGTGGCATCCACCGCCACCGTCATCTTTTCGCCGGCCGATGCCGGATCGCCGGCGGCGAAGGCGAAGCGCTCCTCGGCATCGCCTGCCGAGATGCTGCCCAGGCCGGCCATGAGGCACGCCAGGCGGAGCCAGCCACGCCACCGCCAGCACCAGGAGGATCGCGCCTGACGAGCGCGGCGGTGCGCCGGATGCCGCCGCGACCCACGCTGCACAGCGCCCAGCATCGACGATTGCTGATCGGCTCTGCTCACAGCCTCGGGTCATACCCTGACCTCGCTGCAGTCAACATGACCCGCATCGTCATGCCGCTGATGGCACTCAGTCAGCGTCGTCGCACTCACCCCGGTGATAGCGCCTGACCCAGGTCCGACCGGTGGCACGGCCCGCGGGCTGCCGACATGGGTTCAGCATGCTGATCCTGGCTCCCTTGACTCAATCGCTGAGGACCTATACTCCATCAATGAGTGGAATTTCAGCGATTCGCCGGGCATTTCCCGCATTTTCCCTGCTCCTGATGGTGGTCGGCTGCGCCCTGACGAGCGGGTGCCTCGGCAGGCGGACGATCGACGCCGTCACCATCGAGGTCGACAACTCCGCGGGCGTCTACAAGATCGGCACCGATGTCCTCGACAGCACCTTCGCCAAGCACTTCTCCGAGCAGCTCGCGGCCAATCACCGGCAGGCGATGGTGGTGCCGATCGGCGGCGAGACGATCTTCATCAAGCTCCTCAGCGATACCGTGACTCCGGCGCCCAGCCGCATCCTCGGCGATGGCCAGAAGCATACGGTGCTGTGCTCCTACACTTTCCGCACCATGAGCGGGACCATGCAGTCAGAACTGACGGTGCGCCCCTCGAGCTTCTTCGGCCGTGTCAGCACGTCGCTGACCTCGCTGATATCCGATCCGAAGGCCAAGGAGATCTGGCCGGAGCTCGATGACATCATCACCGATCTCTCGACCACTCTGTATTATAATCTGTACTGAGACCGTCCGGGTCTCGATCGCATCCGGTTGCCCGGCCAGCGCCCAGGCGTGCTGCTGCAGCACCCGCTGATCCAGCCAGGTACGGCTCACCGATCTGGCACTCGATCGGCGCTGGCGGGACCAGCACCGAGTCCGCAGCGGCGACGACTGCCGCCGGCACCCGTGTGCAGGAACTCCCCGGCTTTGGAGCTGGTCACTGCCCTGGCGGTGGTTGAGTCGGCGCCTGGGGGCTGCCTGTCGACGGCGGAGGCGGCGGCGGCCTGACGCCCGCTCCAGGACCTCCCGGTGCTCCGGGGGCATAGATGCGCGCGCCGGACGCCGATAGCACGATATCGACCCGTTGACCCGAGACCGCCGATGGCGTGATGGCCCCGATGACCTGCTGCCCCTTCTCTCCGCCTTCACCACGAAGGGTCAAGGTGACGCGATGACCGGGGCGGATCGGGACCTCGGCGCCCTGCGTCCCATAATGCAACGGCCAGTACCAGAGGGATTGGTCGCCTTCCGAATCGCCCGCCAGGAGGTAGGCACGGATCGGCGGACGNNAGACGCACATCGTCATACGTCGTCCGCATGGAGAAGTAGCCGGGGGCGAAGAAGTAGGAGTGATGAGCGCTCTCGAACACGGGCCTGAAGAAGCCCTGCGGCTCCAAGGCGGCGAAGACCTCATCCCCATAGGTGATGGAGATGGTGACCGGTACGCCTCCGGAGTCGCCATCAACCTCGACCTCGTCCCGTGAATGGCACCCCACCAGCACGGCACCCGCCAGCAGAGCGGTCCAGCATGCCAGGCGGGCGATGCCAGGCGGCGACGGCGATACCGTGGGGTGAACGCTGGCTGGCAGGCACGGGTTGGATCGGTGATGCATAGGTGATGGTCTCGTCGTCATGAGGTCGAAAGCCGGGGTCGTCGACTGGATCGCAGACAAGGCGAGATGGCTGCCTCATCCGCACCGCTGCGCGGACAAACGCCCCGGTACGCTAGGAGACGCTCGGGGGCGCTCTAGCTGACCCAGGTACTGGCCGCCCAGCTCCAAGGCCACTCGGGCCCGTCTCCTTCTCGATCCGCAACCGGGCTCAGCGGCAACCAGCGGAGCGGCATGCTCGGCTGCTCGGGGTTCGTGGTCAATGGTCAAGCCATCCCTGCCCGCCCGACGCCGCCACCCCGCCTGAGCGGCTGCCATGGCCAACGAGGGCACGGCGTGGAACCGACGGCAGAGCTGGCAGATAGGCCCTTGGCGGACCACCTGGATCGGGCACCCTCACCGAGGCTCCATTCCCACCACATCCGCCGTCACACGCGGGCGGCCAGCGGCAGTTGAGGATATACAGCGCATGAGCACCCCGACACCTGCGTCAGACATCCTGCTCGCACGCATCGCCGCCGGCACCGCAGGGGAGCCGGATTGGCAGGCATTGGTCGAGCGCCACGGCCAGGAGATGCGCCGTGCGGCGACCCTGGCGATCGGTCCGTCAACGCTGATGGACGATGCCGTCCAGGAGGCGCTGCTCCACCTCCCGCGCTGCGCCGGCCGCTTCCTGCCGCGCCCGGATGGTGATGTGGAGACCCATGTCAGGCGCTGGCTCCAGCGACTGACGGTCAACTGCGCGTTGGCCCTGCGCCGGGCCGACGACCGCCGCCATCGGCGCGAGACCAGGCATGCGGAGGAGTCCATGCGCAACCGCACCGCTACGCACGATCCCAGGACCGAACAGGTCGCCCAGGCGCTCGCCGGCCTGCCCGAGCGCGAACGCCAGGTGCTGATGCTGCGCCACGTCGAAGGACTGGATCACCATGGCCTGGCCGCAGCGCTCGGCACCAACGAGACGGTGGCGCGCAAACGCCTGAGCCGCGCCCATGAGCGGCTGCGCCTGCGTCTGGCGCGCCTCGCCTGCAGCACCACCGTGCCGCTGCTGTCCGGCAAGCTCGACGCCCTCAGCCATGCGGTGCTGCCGTCCCAGCCGACCGTGCTGTGGGTCAATGCCGCCGCCTCGGGTGGCTCGCCGATGCTGGCGACCAACGCCGCCATCATCCCGGGCGCAGCCACCCCCCTCAGCCTCACCGCCATGGTCACCGTGCCGGTCCTGGCCGTCGCCATCGCTTCCGGCTCGGTCTATGCCGTGCTCAAGCCGCCGCCGAGGCTCAAGGCACCGCCAGCCATCGCCGACCCAGCCCATGTCCGGGGCAAGATCGTCACCATCGGCACCGGCTCGGGCCTGCTCGAATACCCGAATGCCCAGGCTACGCTCAAACTCGAACCGGGCGACACCCTGATGATCGCCCCGGGCACCTATCTCGGGTTGTCGCTGGGCAACCTTGCCGGCACCCCGGAGGCGCCCATCACCGTGACCAGCGATCCGCGCACCGTCTTCACCAGCCCCGGCGGGCAAAGCGACATCTTCGCCAACCTCGCCTTCGTGCATTTCGAGGGCTTCCGCATCGACAAGGGCAGCCCCTGGGTCTTCACCGGTGCCAGCCATGACCTGCTGTTCAGGAAGTTCGTCGCCACCAGGGCCTTCTGCTTCCGACCCTACGACGGCGGAAAGGTGTTCAATGGCACCAAGGAGAGCGCCTTCTACAATTTCACCTGGTCGGACTGCAGCTTCGGCGACAGTCAGGGCCCGTTCGATGGCAGCGCCATCTCCAGCACCGACTGGCAGCCGGTCTCGAACCTCAAATCGGTCCAGCTCGATTTCGAGATCTCGCACTGCACGTTCACCAACATCGATTACGGCACGATCAACGGCACAGTGCTGAGCTTGGACCGCTGCTTCAACCTCAAGGTCCATGACTGCGCTTTCAGCAACATCGGCTACTCCAAGTTCATCGTCGGCCATGATGCCGTGATCGGCGGCAGCGGGTACTTCAAGGTCTACAACAACACCTTCTCGCACCATTGGGCCAACGACGTGCGCATGTTCCCGATCAAGCTGCACGCCCTTGGCTACGACGGCAAGGATGCGGTGACCAGCTACTACAACAACATCAGCTTTGAGAAGCGCAAATACCCGGCGTTCGAGCAGAACAGCATCTCACAGGAAGCGCTGGCGACATCCTCCGGGTACTTCTCGGCCACGGGTTCGGAGATCTACTTCAACACCATGTTCCGCTCACGTCGCGGCACCATGACCTCGGATCCATATCGCGGTGTGCTGGCCGACATCTATGCCCCCGATGTCACGATCAAATACAACCTGATCATCGATCCGGAATGCGACGCCCCGTTCGATCCGGCGAGGAACTATGCCTACCTGTTCGGCGCCGGGCAGCAGCCCGGCATCGTCGCGGAAGGCAACCTGATCTTCAGGACCTGGGCCGAGGCGGGGCTCATCGACCAGACCGGCTTCGTGCCTTCGGCCACCAGCCCCGTGAAGGATGCCGCCAAGGGCCGCATCGACTTCATCACCACGGACCATAACGGCAACGATCGCTATGTCGGCACCGCAGCGGATGTTGGTGCCGTCGAGCGGCAGAAAGGCGACCGGTGACGCCCATGCACGGTCTCCTGCTGCAGCGCCTGCTCCAGCTCGCGCTTGCCGTCCTCATCGCCGCGTGCTCCCCCCTCGCCGCCCTGGACCAGGCGCCCAAGCCACCCGCGTGGTCGTCGGGTTGCGGCACCGACAGCGTCGGGACCTGGGCGGACCTGGTGGTCAACGGCAGCGTGCTGCGCCTGCGCTGGATCCCGCCGGGAAGCTTCACCATGGGCAGCCCCCGCGATGAAGCCGACCGCGACCAGGATGAAGTCCAGCACCAGGTCGCCCTGAGCCGCGGCTTCTGGCTGGGGGAGAGCGAGACCACGAGGCGGTTCTTTCGGGCGGTGATGGGCAGCAATCCCAACGGCGGGGAGGAGCTGCTCCCGGTGGCGATATCATTTGAGGAGGGGCAGCAGTTCTTCGCCAAGCTCAATGACGGCAAGCCCGGCCTGGGCGCCGATTTCCCGACCGAGGCGCAGTGGGAATATGCCTGCCGTGCCGGCACCCGCGGTCCCACCTATGCACCGCTCGACGCGGCCGCCTGGTACCTCGTCAACTCGCTTGACGCCTATGGCAACAATCTCGTGCATCCAGTGAAGCAGAAGCAGGCCAACGCCTGGGGCCTCTACGACATGCTGGGCAATGCCTGGGAGATGACGCGCGATTGGTACGGCGATTACCCGACCGCTGCGGTGAAGGATCCGCCCGGTCCGTCCTCCGGCAACCGCCACGTCGTGCGCGGCGGCAGCTGCCGCAATGCCGCCGGGAGCTGCCGGGCCGCTTGGCGCTGGGCGGAATTCCCCCAGGCGAAGGGATTCGGCATCCGCTGCATGGTCCCCTCCCTCCCATAGTCGGACAGCCGGCCGCGTCGGCGGCCGCATTCCTCGGCTGCAGCATGCCGGCAGGGTGATCCCCAGCAGGGTGCTTCGGCGATGTCGCATCCCATCCTGCAAGGGTTTGCCTCGACAATGCCGCCGCTTAGCGTGGACCCCCTCGGGGGTGGACCATGCGACTCATGCTCCAGCTGGCGCTCATCCTGGCCTGTTCACCTGCGGTGAGATCGGCGGAGACCATGGTCATCCATGAATGGGGCACGTTCACGGTGCTGCAGGATGACGCCGGGTCCGCCATCGCCGGCATCAATGTCGACGACGTTCCGGTCCCGGACTTCGTCTATGATGCCATGCCCGGCCAGCTGCAGGCGCTGGATGACCTGTCTCCAGCCTTGGAGGCGGCGCATCCGCAGAACAAGGGGATTCCACCCAGCGCCAATCCGCTGATCACCATGCGCCTGGAGACGCCGGTGATCTACGTCCATCCCGGGGCCAATGGAGCAGGACAGGCGCTGGATGTCCAGGTCGTCCTCCATGGCGGCTGGCTGTCCCAGTTCTTTCCCCAGGCTGTCGCCGCCTACCCCACCAGGCAGGTCGGGAGGTTCATCCGGCCCGTACCGCTGAGCGGCTCGACCATCAGCTCGCTGAGCTGGAGCGGCATTCGCATTGGCACGCCCAGCGATACTGCGCCCGCGAGCACGGATGCGGTTTGGACCGCGCCACGCCAGGTCTCAGCCGCCGAGCTGGGTGTCGGCAATCAGGCCGAGCGCTTCCTGTTCTATCGCGGTGTCGCCCATCTCGACGCCCCGGTGCATGTCAGGCGCGCCGCCGACGGCCGCCTCTCCATGAGCATCGATGCCGGGGCGGGCACCATCCCTCACGTCCAGCTGGTCGACATCCGTCCCGACGGCAGCGTAGCCTACCGCCGCATCGAGGTGTCAGCAGCCGCTGTCAGCGATGCCGGGCCTGAGCGCTTCGCCGATACCGACTACTCTCCCGGCAAGCGCGCGGCGCTGCGCCAGGAGCTAGCGGCTGACCTGAGGAGGAACGGCCTGTTCGCCGACGAGGCAGAGGCGCTGCTGAACACCTGGGATGGCTCGTACTTCCGCTCTGCCGGCCTGCGCCTGTTCTTCATCGTTCCGCGTGCCTGGGTCGACACCGTCCTGCCGCTGAACGTGAACCTGCCGGCGAGCATCGAGCGGGCCATGGTCGGGCGCATCGATCTGATCTCGCCAGACAAGCGCGCGCTCTTGCACGCCATCGAACAGGGACCCACGTCGCACCCGACCTGGATGGCCGATTTCCTCGCGCAGCAGGTCTATCAGCCGGATGGAAAGGGTGGGACGGCACTCCGACCAGGCGGATTGCCAATGCTCCTCAAGCTCTCCCAGCCCGGCGGCCTCCAGCGGATCGGCATTGCCGTGCCGCCTGATTATGCCGCTTACCTCGGCCTCGGACGTTTCCGCAATGCGCTGGTGCTGAACGCCTGCCGGGACCGGACCCAAGCCGGATTGATGGCCTTCGCGAAAGTCTACGGGATACTCTAGAACGACGCGGCGCTCGCCGTCTTCGTCCCGGACACGAAACGATGCTGCGACCGGTCGTCGCCGGCCCGGCCGCAGCGCCACCTTGCAGAATTCAAGGTCGAATTCCGGCCACCTTGTCATTTTCACGATGTCACCGGCATGAACGCAGGAGGTGAGCGTCGGCAGCATCGCCGCCGGGCCTCCTACCGGTGCCACCGGCGCCGGTAGGAGGCCCGGAGTCATTTGGCATGCTTCTCGCTCCCAACCGCACCATTCAGAGCCCCGGTGCGCATCGCTGTCCCACGGCCTGAGGATCGCATGCACGGCCACCGGTGATCATCAGCCGGTCTCAGCTTGCGCCGTCCTCCCTCCCCTCCACCCTGTCCGCGACCCAGCAACACGAGGAAATGCCCTGCCATGTCGTCCACCAACAACCGCCTGCTGCAGGTGCTCATCGCCTCAAGCCTCGGGACCGGAGCCCTGCTGCACGCCGCAGATTCTCAATTGCCTGTCTCGCCGTTCATCGTCCCCCCACCCGGAAAGGCTGGCGCTGGCAACACGCCGGCCACGACTGGCAACAGTCCTGCTCCAACCCCCGATAACGGCCCGCAGTTCACCGGCTTCGTTGATACCACCTACAACTACGACCTCAATCGGCCGCTCTCCGGCGTCAACAAATACTACTCGTTCGACGCCCAGGACAACACCATCGCGCTCAACAACGCGCAATTGGAGCTCACCGGTGCGCCGAAGGGAGATGCCGCCGTCACCTACATGCTGAAGATCAACTTCGGCACGGATGCGACCGCCGAATCGTCGACCGTCAATGGCGTCGCCACCAACACCAGCAACCTGGACGTCGAGGAGGCCTGGGGCTGGTATGTGGATCCGGTCTCCAAGGTCGGTCTGAAGGTCGGCAAGTTCGTGACCTATGAAGGCACCGAAGTCATCGAATCGATCAACGACCCGACTGTCACTCGCGGCCTGCTGTTCAGCAACCTCGAGCCCTACACCCACACCGGTGCGCTGCTGACGTGGACTGGCACGGTGATGGACTACGCAGTCGGCATGGTCAACGGCTGGGATGAGCTCACCGCCTCCGACTCTGGCAAGACGGCGGTTGCGAAGATGGGAGTCACCTTGGGTGACCCCCTGGCGCTGACGGTCTCGGCCCTCTATGGCCCGCAACAGGTGGCGGCTCCCGCCCCCGCAAATCCCGCAGGTGCCGATTCGAACAAGCGCGGCTCGATCGACATTACTGGTCTCACCAAGCTCATCCCCAAGTGGCAGGTGAATTTCCAGGCCAACTTCGGCTGGGAGAAGAATGCTCCGGGCGCGGTGGCTGCAGCGATCGCCGCGGGCACCACGGTGACGCCGAACAGCCAGAGCACCTGGTTCGGCCTTGGTACCCAGCCGGTCTACGCCTGGAATCCGACCACCAATGTCGCCTTCCGCATCGAGTTGCTCGACGATCTGGATGGCGCGCGTACCGGCCTCAAGCAGGAGATCTGGTCGTTCAGCATCGCTCCGGGCACCAACATCACCCCGCATTTCCTGCTGCGGGCCGAAGCGCGCCTCGATGTCTCGAACAACGACAAGGCCTACACCGATCACGCCGGTAATCAGGTCAAGATCCAGTCGACCCTTGCAGGCGAGGCGATCTACAACTTCTAGGCGGCGCCCCCTGTTCAGGGCGTCCGGCAGCTGGTGCCATCCCGCGCCCGCCCAGCCTGGGTGGCACGGGGTGGCACCAGATCGCTCGCCGACGGACGATGCCCGATCGCCTCAGCCAGCCCACCGCATGCGCTGGCCGAGGCGGGGGGCGCAGGGCGAAGCGGGCTGGCCGCCACGAGGCGATGCCGAAAGCTGCCGCTCTCGGAATATCCAACTGTGATGATCATCTTATCTTACAGGGAATCGTCTCTCTCGCAGCAATCATCCTCATAGTGACTTTCCTCCCGGCTACCGGTTTCGTTCCAGGCGGGTGGCGCACAATCCTGATAGCGTGGAAGCCGTCGCCGGAGTCTGGTGCCAAGTGCCCAGCCTGGGTACGCTTCCAGGCCGCTCGTCAGCCGCAGGGAGCGCACAGGCATGATCGAGCCGGGAATGCATCTGAGCGAAGTGGCCAGGCTGCTGGTGCTGCGTGATCTCGCCATCCTCGACACCCCAGCGGAAGTGGAGTTCGACGGCCACGTCCAGACCGTGGCCTCCCTCACCGGCAGTGCCATCTGCGTCGTGAGCCTGGTCGATGCCCAGCGCCAATGGTTCAAGGCCCGCATCGGGATGGCAGCTAGCGAGACCCCGCGGAGCATTGCCTTCTGCGCCCATGCCATCCTGGTGCCCGAAGGCCATGCGCTGGTGGTCGCCGATGCCATGAACGATCCCCGCTTCGCCGACAATCCGCAGGTGACCGGTGAGACGCGGGTGCGCGTCTACTTCGGCCTGCCGCTGAACATCCATGGCCTGCCGATAGGCACCCTGAGCATCATCGATCATGTACCCCGGCAGGCGTCTCCCGCCCTGATCGAGGACATGCAGCGATTGGGCAGACAGGTGGAACGCTTGCTGGAGACACGGCGCATCCACGGCATCCGCTTACTGCACAGCAGCGCACCCCAGAGCACCGGCAGCGATCGGCAGACCATCTTCTCGGTGCTGGATACTGGCATCGTCATACAGGAGCACGAGGGCCGGATCATCGATCACAACCAGGCGGCAGAGCGCATCCTCGGTCTGTCATCCAAACAGATGCTGGGCAGGCTCAGCGTGGATGCACGCTGGGCCTCGGTCAGGGAGTCCGGCGAGCTGTTCCGCGGTGATGAGCCTCCCTCCATGGCGACGCTGCGCACCGGACGTCCCTGCTCCGGCGTCATCATGGGCATCAAACGTCCAGACGGGACGCAGGCCTGGATCTCGATCAACTCCGTGCCAGTGCCCAGGTCATCGCCGACCGCCGGCGCCGTGCTCGCCTCCTTCGCGGACATCACCGCCGAGCGCAACCGGCGCTTCGAAGTCGAACGCAGCCAGGAGGCGCTGCGCGATCAGAAAGTGGTCGCCGAATCCATGCGCGTATCTGCAGAGCATCATCGATAATGTGACGGCGATGACCGGCTATTACGACCGTGATCTGCGCAATCGCTTCGCGAACAGGAGCTATTACGAATGGTTCGACCTCGATCCCGCGTCGATGCCCGGTCGTCACGCACGTGACATCGTCGGCACCGAGCTGTACGAGCAGACCAGGGCCCAGATGCAAGGCGTGCTGAATGGCGAGCCGCAGGAACTCGAGCGCACGCTCAACGATCGGCAGGGCCGTCGCCGTCATGCGTCCGTGCGCTACCTGCCAGATGACCATGATGGCGAGATCCGCGGTTTCTACGTCTTCGTCACCGATGTCATCCCCCAGCGCGAAGACCAGCGGAATGCCGATCAGGCGCGTGACGAGGCGGAGCTGGCTTCGCGCTCGAAGAGCGAGCTCCTGGCCAATATGAGCCACGAGATCAGGACGCCGATGAACGGCGTGCTCGGCATGCTCGACCTGCTGCTGAGCACGCAGCTTGATCCCGAGCAGCGCTTGCATGCCGAGACGGCGCACCGTTCCGGCGAGATCCACCTGACCATCATCAACGACCTGCCGGACTTCTCCGCCATAGAAGCTGGCAAGCTCGTCCTCGAGGAGCTCGAATTCAGTCCGGTACGATAGGTGGAGGAATGCCTGGATCTGCTAAGGCCCAGGGCGGTCAAGAAGGGCCTCACCCTGCTGAACTAGACCTCCCTGTGCTCGTCGGCGCAGGTGAAATCCGATCCCGGCCTGCTGCGCCAGGTGGTGCTCAACCTGCTCAGCAATGCCATCACATTCACCTCAATCGGAGTGGTCACCGTGGTGCTGGGGGAATCTCCGCATGGCGCTCCGGGCAACGTCTTCATCGTCATCTCCGTGATCGACACTGGCATCGGCATGACCCCCGATCAGCTCACCCGGCTCTTCCAATCCTTCTCCCAGGCCGACCCCTCGATCGCCTGCCGGTTCGGCGGCACCAGCCTCGGCCTTGCCATCAGCCGGCGCCTGTGCCTGCAGATGGGAGGCGATCTGATGGCGTCCAGCGGCATCGGCCGGGGCAGCCCCTTCACCGCCCAGATCGTCTGCGACCGGGTTGGCGACTCGACATCTGCGGGCAATCCGCTGACGAAGCGCTACGCCATCTCCTATCCCGTGCTGCACGGGTGGGTGCTGGTGGTCGAGGACAACGCCATCAATGCCGCGGTGACATCCGCGATGCTCAGACGTGTTGGCTTGACCGCCACGGTCGCCCCCTCGGGTGATTATGCCCTGTCGGTGATCGAGCGAGCTGCCTTCGACCAGGAGCTGATGGATTACCAGATGCCCGGCAAGGACGGCCTCGTGACTACGCGAGACATCCACAGCAGGGAGGCCGCAGCAGGGAGGCGGCAGGCCGGCACATCCCCATGCTCGCCGTGACTGCAGGCGCCTTCAGCGACGATCGCTCTGGCTGCCTGGCGGCAGGCATGGATGATGTCCTCACCTAGCCCATGAGCATGGACACGCTGCTGACCGCACTTGAGAATTGGCTGCCCGATTCCCACCCCTCTTCGTGCAGGTAGCACGCTGATGGTCAGCCTGTTCGAGGTCGGCGACCCCGCCCTGGCCGAGCGGATTGCCATCCCCTTCCCGTCATCGGCGAGCGCTTATCGCACCCATCACCGCTCCGCCAGGGTGCGCAGCGCGGGGACCACGACCGTATCGTGGTCCGCCCCTGCCACGACAATCCGCTCGATCCACCCGGGATATGGGGCGGCAAGGCGGGCGGACATCTCGACAGGGATGGTATCGTCCTGGTCACCATGGATGAACAGCACGGGGGGGCGGCGAGCCTGCCGGGCGATCTCGGCGAGACGCGCACCGTTGTCGAAGCGATCCCTGATGATCTCGCCGCTGGGCCAAGCATACATGCGATCGGCCATTTCCGCCAGGGTGGTGAAGGGTGCTGCCACGACGACGCGGCGCACCTCATGCCTAGCTGCGTACTGCAATGCCGCCGCAGTCCCGAGAGAATAGCCGAACACCCCGACACGCTCCTCCATCGCCATCTCCGACAGGCCGAGTGAGTTGCGCAAGGCCTCCACCGCGGCCTCGCTGGCGGCGAGGATGCGGCTGGGCGTAGAGGAACCGCTGCAGAACCCGGAACCCGGGTAGTCGAAGAGCAGGAATCCGGCGTCCGGATCGCCCACATGCTGCAGGAGATCACACCATTCCAGCGCCGTATCGCCCTGGCCGTTGAACAGCACCCAGAGCCGACGGGGTTCGCCCGCGGATGCGGGGCGGGCATAGAATGACACCTGCTCACCCTGGTCGATGCGGTAGCGCAGCACCTGCAGCCGGGGCGGGAGATGGTCCCACGTCGATGCGTCATAGGGCGCCGGATAATAGACCGGCGAGCCCCGGCACGACGCCATGCACAGCCAGATCACTGCGAGCAGGGCGATGGCGGCCATCCTTCCACGGCAGATCGGTGGTCTGATGCGTCTCGTCGTACGGAGCATGGCGTGACTATGCGCGATGCTGTCCGGTTGCACAGGGCAATGACCCGCGCCGGCCTTCGGGCAGCCACGGGACGGTCGTGCAGCATGGCCCCTGCACCCTCTTTGGCCGGCGCCGCGCTTTGTCGGGCCTGCGGGGCCGCCGGCTCCGTTCACCCGTCGCACCCCCTGATGAGCGGTGGTGGCTATGGACTGGACGGAAGGCGTCTGGAGACTGCGGTCCGACGATCCACCTGGCAGGCTGCCGATCGCGGCCTGGAGCGCCATGGTTGGGCATAAACCGACACGGAGACCGCATGCGACTCACCCTCTTGGCGATCCTGATCGCACTCCCTCTCCTCGGCACGCTGGATGCGGCCGACGTGATCCTGCTGTGGCCGAACGGTGCACCGGGCTCCGAGGGCAAGACCGACCCCGAACGCATCGTCGACGGCAATGTGGTCTCGGTGCACAAGCCATCGATCACCGTCTTCCTCCCGCCGCCAGACAAGGCCACCGGCACCGCGGTGCTGGTCATACCCGGCGGCGGCCATCGCGTACTGTGCGTCGGACATGAGGGCGTGAACGTCGCCGAGCGTCTCAACCGCTACGGCATCACGGTGTTCATGCTCAAATACCGGCTCGCCCGCGAGGAGGGCTCGACCTATACCATCATGGACCATGCCGTGCCGGATACCCAGCGCGCCATGCGCCTCATCCGTTCCCGGGCTGCCGAGTGGTCGATCGATCCTGCCCGCCTCGGCGCCATGGGCTTCTCCGCCGGAGGCGAACTGGCGGCGCAGATCAGCATGAAACCCGGACCAGGGTCCGCTGACGCGACGGATCCGATCGACCGCCTTGATGCGCGGCCGGCGTTCCAGGCCCTGGTCTATCCCGGACGATCGGGCGACATCATGCCCGTCAAGGGCGCTCCTCCGGCGTTCCTGTGCGCCGGCTGCCTCGATCGCCAGGACATCAGCGAAGGACTCGCAGATGTCTATCTGCGCTTCAGGCGCGCCGAGGTCTCGGCCGAACTGCTCATGTATGCCGGTGTCGGCCATGGCTTCGGCGTCCACGCCAACGATGCTGGACCGGCCGGCGCCTGGCCGGAACGCTTCGTCGAATGGCTGCAGCAGTCTAAGCTGATGCCGTTGGCGAAATGATCGGCGCGCGGCGGCGCTGAAGCATCCACAGCGCGCCTGCCCGCCGCGCCACCAGGCCATCGTGCACCGCCATGGCCTGGGCTGGCATGCAGCGCCCAGGCCATGTTGCGCACCAGCTCATTTCTGGCCTGATGCGGGCGCCAGCGTCTCGAGCGCAGGCGAATTGCGGATGACGACCTCGCGGACATTGGGGACGATGACGGCGACACGCTGCCCAACCGCCACCTTGCCCGAGACATGGTCGATATCCAGGCCCAGGATGTCGTCGAACACGGCAGCCGGCCGTTCATCGCTCGCCGAGAAGCTGAGGGCGATGTTGGCCAGTTCGAGATGGTCGACATGCCGGGCAAAGAGGCCGTATGCCGGCAGGGTGCCGATCTTCCCCGGCTCAGGATAGCCGTCGCCGAGCTCCTTGGGGACGATCGCCGCATCGGCTGGGGTGCCGCCCCCTCTGCTTATGAGCCGGATGTTCTCGAGCCGCACGCCATCGATGTGCTGGTCAGGCAGGCCCATGATCTGGATCCCGCTCATCTTGCTCACCCCCTCGGCGACGACGTTGCTGATGAGGACGTTCCTGACCCGGCTGGGAGTGGTCAGATTCGGCGTGCGGTTGCGGCTGCCGGCGGTGATGTAGATGGCATAGTCCACCACGTTCATCATGGCGATGTTGCTGATGGTGATGTCCTCGAGGATGCCGCCGTCAACCTCCTCGAGCGCCAGGCCGCGGCAATTGCGGAAAGTGCAATTCGACACCGTGCAATTGCGGAACCCGCCACTCGATTCGGTGCCGAACTTGATGCGCCCGGTCCCGCCGTCGCCCTTCATGGTCCCATCCAGGAGCGTTCCTTCGCTGAAGCCGGAAACCTGGCAATTGGTGATGGTGAGGTTCTCGGTTATGCGGATCTCCCCGAGCGCGTAGGTGCTCTTCGGGCAGATGCCGTCGTCATGCGGCGAATTGACCCGGCAGTTGGAGACGATGGCATTCCTGCAGCAGTCAAGGTCCATGCCATCGCGATTGGTGTCGATGGTGATGCGGTCGATGGTCAGGTTGTCGCATCCGGTCGCGAGTATCCCGAACCAGCCGCCATGGGCGATGGTGATATCGCGGATGATCACATTGCGGCAGAGCTTGAGACAGATGGCCTTGTTCCCCGTGCGATCGCTGCTCGAGGAAAGCCCCCCGCCATTGATCATGCCTGGTCCGCTGATGGTGACATTGCTCAGGTTTTCGCCCCAGATGAGGCTGTTGTGGAAATGGCTGTGTCCGCCGTCCTGGTACGGTTTGCCCGGGAATTCCTCGGCGGCATCATAGGCATTCGCGCTATCGGATGCGCCGGTGATGGCCGCACCGGCGTCGATCAGCACCTGGATGTTGCTCTGCAGATGGATCGAGCCGCAGAGGTAGTTCCCGGCCGGCAGACGGACCGTGCCACCGCCGGCGAGGGCCGCAGCCTCGATCGCTTTGTTGATCGCTGGACTGTCGATGGCCTTGCCGTCGCCTAGGGCGCCGAAGCTGCGGACATTGTAGCTCTCAGGCCCAGCGCTCTCGGAGCCGAGCACCGCGGCTCCGGGACCATGCAGTGGCAGGACGCCGGCGATGGCGAACAGCACCAGCATGGTCCAGGACGTCGCAGGGCGTGCAGGGCGGCGGAACATCTTCACGGGCAACCTCGGGTCATGGTTCGGATGGCGGCGCGGGCAGGAGCTGACGGAATGGCGATCAGGCGGTGCAGCGGGCTGAAGTGGCCAGTTCAGTCGGCCCCGGTCAGAAGGCGAGGCTGCTCCAGCGCTCGGAGCCGGCCGAGAGCAGGGTAACCGCGAATCCGCGCAGTCGAGCGGCGCTTGCATGTCCACGCAGATGGGCTGGCCGGAGTGCGGTGGACACGACGCCGGGCGACCTGCCTTCCGACGCCACTTCCACCGCGGTCACGGGGCTGGCGTCAGGGGATAACCCTTCCACAGCCATTCCAATGCATGCGGCAGGATCTGTCCCCGCGCGGGACCCAGGCCGTGCCCGACATTGAGGCAGAAAAGGTACTGATAGTGGTAGCCCTTGGCCTTCAGCACCATTGCCATGCGGTTGTTCGCTGCCACCCAATCATGCATGCCATCGCGCATGACATTGGGGTTCAGCAGATCATGATCGCCCACCGCCATGAACAGGCGGATCGGCTTGGGCTCGCTCTCCGGGATGAGCTTGGCATGGAAATCCCAGGCTCCATCCGGGGTTTCAGGATTGAACGGCCACTGCTGGTTCACGAAGGTCCCCGAGAACGTCAGCACGCGGTGGTAGAGATCCGGGTGGTACCAGGCCATGATGAGTGCGGCCGATCCGCCGGAGCTGGTGCCCATGGTCGCACGCCCTTCGGGATCCTTGGTCAGCTTGAGATCGTAGTTCTTCTCCACCTTGGGCAGGACCGTGGTCTCGATGTACTCGGCATACAGTCCGGACATGGTGTCGTATTCACGACCACGCTCATGGCCCTGCGCATCGCCACCGCCATTGCTGATCATGATCGCGACCATCGCCGGGACGCGGTGCTGGGCGATCAGGTTGTCCAGGGCATGCGCCAGCCCCATGTCGGGGTGGCCCATCTGGGGGCCATCGTGCGTGACGATGAAGGGCGCGGCGGTGCCCGCGACGTACTGGGCCGGGATATACACCGTGATGGTGCGGGTGTAGTCGATCTGATGGGTCTGGACGATCAGGGTCTTGGGATTGCTGGGGTCAACGGTGCCGAAGACATCCCGGGCGATGCCGGGATTGAAGAGCGTGCCATCCTTCGAGCTGATGGTGAACTGCTGCACCTTGCCCTGCGGGACGCCGGCGACGACCTTGAACTCCGGCGCCTGCTGGTACTCGGGGCCGATCACGAAATCGCCATCCGCATCCGCAGGCGGATTCACCCCTGGCTTGCCGTCCAAGCGCGTGAAGGGCGGGGAACCCGGAGCGTCGAAGGAACGGGTCGGTGGCTGTGGGCGATCATCCTTCTTCGGCGCAGGCGGATTCGCATCCGCGCTGAATGCTGCCGAGCTGAGCGCGAGCATGCCCATCAGGATCGTTCGCTTCGTCATCGCTTCTCCTTAAGCTGGTTTTCGCCGCGGTCGGCCGGGTCCGACCCGGCCGCGGGTGAAGACTAGATACCGAGCGGAGCGTGAGGTCAATGGACGAATGCCCCATGTTGGGATGCAGCTGGATGCGCCCGGTTGCCGGCAGCTGCCCGCCGATGACGGCGGCGAGCTCAGTCCGGATCCCACTCCAGGATCACAGCCAGCAGCCAATCCCGGTCTGCCGTCTCGCTCGACGTGAGGCCGAAGATGGGGTCCAGCTCGAAATAGTTGTTGAAGGCGCAGCTGGCGATCTGATCCCAGGAGCACAGGCTGTCGCCCTTGATCAGCTTCCGGTCACACCCGGTGCTCCCGTCGTCCCATACCATGCGGCCGTCCCGGTCACGGTGCAGTCCGAGCCAGAGCGACTCCGCCGGCATGCAATGCTGACGCAAGCGATTGCAGGCTGCCCTATCGGGAATCGTGGGCAGATGCGCGCCGACCCGCGCGGCGAGTGCGCGCGACTGCGCCAGGGTCGCGCGCCAGCCGATATCGAGGAGGCGCCGGCCGGGCTCTGTCCCGGCCAGCGTCAGGAGGCGGGCACGATCCCCTCGCGCGAGTGCCGATGCCCTATCGGCCATGACGGCGAGACCGGCTTGTCCATGGGCGCGGAGCCCGTTCGCCAGCTCCTCGAGCGTCGAGCTGTCGTCGGCAACCGCCCCGACGAGCTCGAGACGCGCCAGGGCGGGCATCTCGAGGATAGGGCGGAAGGAGGCTACCCGCGCATCGCTGAGCTCCAGCCTGGACAAGCCGCTGTGTGCGAGCGGCGCCAGGTCGACATGGCTCTGCGGGGCCACCAGCTGCCGAAGCGAGGAGGCGATCGGCGCGAGGTCGACGCGCTCGCACCCTGAGATGTCCAGATCCCGGAGAGGCTGACCAGACAGGGGCGACAGATCGCGCACCGCGGTCCAGGAGATGTCAAGGTGCTCCAGATGGGCACGATGGAGCGGCGCAAGCACCGTGATGGATGTGCGGGCGATGCTGAGCCGGGTCAGCGGCGAACCGGAGAGCGGCGCGAGATCGGCAATGGGCGTGTCGGCGATGATCATCTCGGCCAGCGGCGCCCCGCGCACCGGACCGAGATCATGGACCTTGGTGCGCCGCAGTGACAGGTATTCCAGCGGCTGTCCGGCCATCGGGGCGAGATCGGCGATGGCGGTGTCGTCGATGGCCAGGGATTTCAGCTGCGCGCTGCGCACGGATGCCAGATCGGCAATGCGCGTGGATGACGCCTCGAGGACGCGCAGCGGCGCGGATGCGACCGGACTGAGATCCGCGATGTGTGTTCGGCTCATGCGCAGCACCCGCAGCACAGCTGTACCGGCCAGGGGTTCCAGGCCTGCGACCTGGGTGTGGTTGATATCGAGCTCAGCGAGAGGCATGCCCTTCAGCGCCGCCAGGTCATGTACCGGATCGCCCTCGACGGCGAGCGAGACGATGCTCTGCCCCTGCAATGGCGCGAGGTCGGCGATGCGGTTGTTGCTGATGTCCAATTCGTAGATCTGGGCATGGCGAAATGGCTCGAGCGTTGAGATCCAGGCATCGAGCAGGTTCAAGTGCAGTCGGCCCTTCATCCTCCCCATGACGGCCAGCATCGGCTCGAGACTGTCCGGATCCGGACGCCACGGTCGGTGGCCGAAGACCCGCATGGGTGCGTGGCTCCGCGGATCCGTGGCCAGGATGCGTGCACACAGCGCCGCGGCATCTGAGAACCGTGCATGCAGGGCCGCTTCGCTGGCGGACGCCTCCCACAGGCTCGGCAACCAGCTGGAGCGTGGGTGGTCCTGCTCGAATGCGTGCAGCAGATCGTCCGCCCCGGCATGCCCCCCGGCGAGCCGTGCCAGATAGGATTGCGCCAAGGCGGGCTCTTCCAGGTCACTGCCCGGATGGTCCTCGGCCACGCGCCTGAAGGCATCGGCGGCGCGATCATGCAGTGCGAGAGCTTCCAGTGCCTGCCCGGCGATGAGCGGACTGGGCCGTGGCGGACTCCCGAGTCGTTCGACCTGGAGCCGCTTGAGCACCAGGTTCTTGGCCCATGACCGCAGGCTCAGGTGCCGGTAGTCGTCATCGCCCAGCGGCATGGCTTCGCGATGCCGCAGGATCTCCCGACCGTCGACCAGCAGTCGCAGGACCCCATCCTCCAGCTCGAAGGCGAGACGATAGGGACGACCGGCCTCGAATTGCACCGGCTCATCGACCAGCGTCTCCATGCCACCGGGTCGCCGGACGATGCCGATGGATGCGTACCGACCGCGATAGCCACCGAACTGGCAGACGAAGCAGGGCTGATACTCCCAGGAACCACGCGGCGATTCGCTGGATGCATGCAGCATCAGTTCGAGGCCATCGATCTCACCGCCCCAGACCACCTGGGCCGTGACGCGAACGTTCCCGCGTTCATCGACGGGGAGGAAGACGACCTGCTGCGGGATCAGAGCGATGCCTTGCGCGCTGGCGGCTACGGGGGTCCGATCCGCGGGTATCCAGCTGCCCGTGGTCAGGTGGACCGAGGCGGCCGCATCCAGGCCATCCATCTCCCACATCCTCTGCCAGACGCCGAACCGGTCACGATGCTCGGTCCACAGCCACAGCGCCGTCGCGACCACGGCGACCAGCGCGGCTGCAAGAGCGCTGCGCGTCAGCACCGTCAGGCGGCGGCGGCGGATCACCGCCAGGCGCAGTGCCGATGCCACCGATACATGCAGTGGATAG
>PLEW01000173.1 GCA_003136555.1 Planctomycetota bacterium
AGGCGGACGTGGGAGTTTTCCGGTATCACCGGATTTCCGTCTGACGTGGTCGCTTCGAGATCCACAGCGTCTGCCTCTGCTGGCTTACCAAGCGGGGCGCCGGACAGCTTCTGGCGGCCGAAGGTCTGCTCCTGGAACGCGACGGTCATGCGATCCCAATGCTCCAGGGCGATAC
Organism: Planctomycetota bacterium; assembly: GCA_003136555.1. Lineage (GTDB taxonomy): Bacteria > Planctomycetota > UBA11346 > UBA11346 > UBA11346 > BOG-1363. The sequence goes on from PLEW01000173.1 coordinate 176, forward strand.
GTGAGCGGCGCGCCACCACATAGCTGCCGCCCCGCAACCAGTCGGGGCCTTCATCGCCGACCCAGATGAAGGCGTCCATCAAGGCCGGATCGTCGACCTTGGGATTGCCGGTGCCGTCCTTGAATCCCATCAGGTTGCGCGGTGTCGCATGCTCGCCGAAATCGGCGACGAACCCGGTCTGCACCCAGCGGATCTCGGCGACACCGTACGCCAGGCGCGCGAGCTGGCGGACAGCATGGAAGGCGACCTGGGCATCGTTGGCGCATGCCTGGATCGACAGATCACCGCCACTGCGCGCTTCGACCAGCTGATCACCGGGGAAATGCGGCATATCCACCAGTGCTGCGGGCCGCTTGCCGGCCAGGCCATAGCGGTCCTTGCCATCCTTGATGAACAATCCGGCACCGAATCCGAAAGTCACCGTCAGCTGTGACGGCGGCACTTCGAGCACGTCGCAGGAATCGGTGGCTGGAGACTGCGCACCATTGCTGGCCGGTTCGGACGGCTGGCCCCGGCACATGCGCTCGGCCGCCGTCGTCCAGCTGCGGAAGAGGGCGACGATATCATCGCGTTTCCCGGTCGTGAGATCGAAGGCGGCGAAATAGGTGTGCGCCTGCGCTGGGGTGAGGATGCCGCTCTGGTGCTCCCCGAAGAAGGGTTCGGTGCGATTGCGGTCGGTGGGCGATGGCGGAGCAGGAGGAGCGCTTGCCGCACGCTCGTCCGAGCAGGCAGCAGCCAGCAGGCCCGCCGATGCGGCGATGAATCCGCGCCTGGTTGCGCGCAGCACTCCGTCTCGTTGTGCAGTCATGGCGATGCCTCCATCAGGAAGTTCGTATCGTCAGCGACGTAGTAGAAGCCCTTGCCATCCGGCCGCATGGCGATTCCGAAGAGGTCGCCATTCCCTGGCGGGGCCTGAGCCTGGTTGGCGTCGATCCATTGGGCGTAGAGTTGCTTGCCGGAAACCGGATCGATCTCCACGACCTGGCCGTTCTTGGCGTTGCAGACCAGGAGGTGTCCTTGCGGCGTCATCACCAGGGCCAAGGGCCGCTGCAGCAGCTTGTCCTTGGTGACCAGCGTGCCGGTCCCCGCACTCTCGGTGCGCGTGAGCGCTTCGGGGATGGCGACGATGCGGTTTTCCAATGCATCTGAGACATACAGCGTGCCGTCTGGGGCAAGGGCGAGGCCGGTGGGACCGATCAGGAAGGCGTCCTTATCGGCCCGCTGGCCGAAACCGTCAGCGATGACGGTCTGGCGGGTGATGACGGGCGGCTTCCCGTCAGCGATGGCCAGCTCGATGCGCACCACGGTCGCCTTGGTGATGGTCACGGGATAGCCGGTTGTCGGGTCGCGGACCTCCGGGCCGGGGACGCCGAAACCGGCCATGCTGACGAACAGCGTTGCCGTCACGCCATGGTCGACCAGCGCAATGTTCCCCCAGGGTCCGCTGATCGTCGGACCCGACCAGACGGTGACCAGCTGACCATTGGCATCGAGCACGATGAGTCCGCCCTCACCCCTGGTGCGGGTGGTGCCATCCGTACTCGGCGTGCTACCGACGATGACCCAGCCGGTCGACAGCATGGTCATGGCGGTGGTCAGACCGACACCCCCGGGGCATTGGGGGAGATGCTGGGGCAACGCCGCGAACAGTTCGGTCTTCTTGGTCGACGGTCGGTACAGGACGATGGTGCCGCCTGTCCCCTGCAGGTTGGAGATGTTGTTGAAATTATCGACCAGCACATCGTCCTTCCTGATCTTGCCTGCCGAGACCGGTGCAACGATGACTGCATACGGATTGAGATCGCCGTTCTCGGTGACGCTGGTCGTCAGGGTCCGGTGATGACGAATGGTCTCGAGGAGCCCGACGTGATCGTCGGCAGACGCAGTCGCAGACACCCACACCAGCAGTGAGGCGATGCCAAGGAGGTATCGGTACATGCGCTGTCGTCTGGTCAGTGGCATGGCTGGTGGTCCTCCTCGGTGGATGCGCGTGGCTGGTGCTCGGTGGTCAGAACAGGACATTGGTCCGTATGCCAATGACCAGTTCATTGCGGACGGTACGCCCAGGGTTGGACGGGTTCGGTACGCCGGCCCCTGGATTGATGACGTACTGCACATCCGGCTGCAGCTGCCACCACGCCAGGGCCTGGTACTGATAGGTCGCTTCGATGTAGGTCTCGCCGCTCTGCACCGGGTAGGGAGTGCCGCTGAAGGAGCCGGTGTCCTGATCGAAACCGCGTTGGCCCGCACCGACCCGCGCATAGCCCATACCGAGACCGCAGGTGTCATCGTCGCGATGGAAGATGGGTTCATGCATGACCAGGCCAGCATTCATGCAGAACGTCACGAGATTGCGATCGCCTTGGGGGGCGTCCATGGCCCGCAGGAACAGATTGACGTTCCGGTCAGCATCATTGGGGAAGCGGTAGAGCATCTGATCGACGACGGCGTAGATGGAGTAATCGCCATGATGGGTCCGGGGCGTTCCGTTGCTCGCAGGATCGGCCAGAGATCGGCCGGTGGTATCGTAGCGCAGATCTGCGAAGCGTTCGCTGTCGTACCACACGCCGAGCCGGTACAAGCAGGACAAGTGCTCAGCGTCATCGGCCAGGACCATGGTGCCCAGGGAGGGATAGGCGTACTGGATCTCGGCGATCGCCAGGGCGCCACCATTCAGGGGGAAGCTGGTGCCATACGCGTTCTGCTGCTGCGGATCCCCGCTGTTGTCACGGACCGGACTGCCGCTGAAGACGCCGACCAGCACGGTGATCGGGTTGATGGGATGAGCCCGGAAGCGGATGCCGAGTGCCGAGAGCGGATAGGCCGGTCCGCCTCCGGGCAGGTCGGCTGACGGGAGCATGGGCCATCCGAACATGGTGTTGACGAAGTAGCTCGCATTGGCGCTTACCATGAACTCCTGGTCCAGGCTCTGCTGGCCGATCTTCACATCGAGCCGATCCTCTTCGAGGAACTTCTGCTGGTACCAGAGCTCCCACAACCGGACGGCGCGATCCCCTTCGATGCCGCTGGCGGTCTGCAGGGTGTCCAGGTTGTTGGCGCTGAGGTTGCTGCCATGGATCCACAGGCCGCTGGCATTGACAGTGCCTCCATGCCAGTTGAAGGCCCGCTGGGTATCGAGCTGGAGCACCGCCTGCGAGAGGCCATCATAAGCGAATCCACGCTGCGTTCCGCCACTGACGTTGCCCAGGTACTCACTTGTCTCCTCCAGCCCCAGCGACATGCCTGCATGGCTGAGCCCGGTACGCAATCCCCACAAGTCTCCAAGGAGGTAATTGCTGCGTTCGATGCCGTCCAGGAAGCCAAAGGCGCCACCGGCTCCTGGAGTCGAGAAATCGTCGGGTTGATTGGGGATCGGGACAGCAGGGACGGCAGCCCAGGCAGTACCCACAGACAGCCAGAGCATCGTGCCGATAGCCCCAGCCGAGCGATGCATCATACTCATAAAACAGGACTTGAATTGAACTTCGCGATGGCGCAGTGGATGATGCATACGAGTTCTCGGAGGTCGCTCCCGCGGCATGACTGGTAGGTGGGAGGAGGGAATATGCACCACCTCACGATATTGCAAGTAGTTATCAAGAGCAATAAGAGCCATCTACCCCCACAACGAGTGCTCTGCCTGTGTGCGCCCGGGCAAGCGGACACATCAGCTCGAAAGGAGCTCACTCGTCATCCCCATGCAGACGCGGTCAGTGTCCATCACCGTCGATCTGGTGACGATATATGAGGACGGCATGATCGCCCTGGTGCAGCGGTAGGTTCTCGTCGCAGAGCGCGCGCACGGTGATCAGATGGACGGGGCGATATCAGGCACCCGGAGCTACGTCCGACAGCCGATCGACGTGACGCAGCGGTGGGAAGAACCGCATCCAGAGTCCGACCACCACCAGAGTCCCGATTCCCCCCCAGACGACAGCGGGGATGGCGCCGAACCAGGCTGCCGTTACACCCGATTCGAATCCCCCCAGTTCGTTCGATGCACCAACGAAGAGCATGTTCACCGCACTCACGCGCCCACGCATGCGATCTGGCGTGGCGGTGCTGATGAGCGACGAGCGGATGAAGACGCTGATCATGTCCGCTGCACCAGTCACGAACAATGCTGCAAACGATAGGTAGAAATTGCCGGAGAGTCCGAAGATGATCGTGGCCACGCCGAAAATGGCGACTGCCCAGAACATCCGGGACCCCGTATGCCGCTCAATGGGCCGACGTGCAAGCCAGAAAGCAACGAGAGCAGCCCCGACGGCGGGAGCGCTACGCAGGATGCCGAGGCCCATGGGCCCGGTGTGCAGGATGTCACGAGCAAAGATGGGCAGGAGCGCAACCGCACCACCCAGAAGGACCGCGAAGAGATCCAACGATATCGCCCCCAGGACGATCGGCCGATGACGGACGAACCGGATGCCCTCAACCACGCGCGCCCACCGAGAGCCGTCCGCTATCACGGTGTGGTCCAGTCGGCGACCACCGCAGGTCAGTGTCAGGCCTGCCGCCATCACGAAACTGGCGAGGCAGATGCTATACGTCGTCACAGGACCGGCGGAGAAGAGGAAGCCGCCTAATGCCGGACCCGCGATAACGGTCATCGTGAGCACCGATGAGCTCAGGGCGATCGACCGTGCCAAACGATCTGGTGGCACCAGGAAGGCGAGGAGTGACTGGCTGCATGGTTCAGAGAAGCCGCGCGCAGCGCCGAAAAGCACGAGAATCGCATAGAAGGGCAGCGCCTGATGTGGTGTGTAGACGCTGCATGCGACAAAGAGACCAGCGCAGAGGGCCTGCACCAGCTGTGCGATCGCGAGCACGCGTCGTTGATCAAACCGGTCTGCGATCTCGCCCGCTGGCAGGCTCAGGAGGAAAATGGGGACAAATTGGCAGAGGCCGACAAGGCCGAGGGCCAGCGGTGTTCGCTCCATGTCATAGATCTGCCAGCTGATTGCCAGCGATTGGACCTGCATGGCCATCTCCGCCAGCAGCGATGACGAGATATACGCAGCGACGTCCCGCTGACGATAGGTGGGGCCATTAGCCGACATGGGATAGCGCGATCGGGCATGGATGATGCTCGACCGTGACCACGGCGAAATCTCCGCAACAGCATGGAGCCGAGATGAGCGAAGGACACGCCATCGGCTTACCGACCATCCCTGGAGTAGGGATCAACGACCAGCATGTGTTCGTCGCCATTGACGATGAGCGAGTAGGCGCCAAGGGCTTGGCTTCACCGCTCTGCCATGATGCTCACCATCGGCGATCGATGGTCGGAAAGGCATCATAGGCTCCTTGGAAGACCCCCTGACCCGGTGAGCGTACGCGATGGTTGGCGCAATTCCCTACGGGTCAAGACGAGACACCATACCGCCTGCGATGACGGCGGCGGATCCCAAGCACCCGCCTGAGGCGCTGGTGGCAGGTCGTCCGCTTAGCCATGTCGCATCACCCATGACGATATCCATGACGATAGTATCCTTCAACGTGGACGAACAGATCAGGGCCTTGCCCAGGCAGTCATCCAGCGTGCCCGTCAGCACGGGTTCACTCTCAAAGGCGACGGAGCGCGGAAATGGCCTTTTGCATGCAGGAATCAGTCACGCGTCTGGCGGTCAGAGAGCCTGCGGGCTCTGTCAATCCCTGGTGACAGCCGGCACCGAGGGCCAGGATCGGGGAATCGCGATCCTGCCATCGGCTGGCCTACGAGGATGCGCTGAACGTTGCGCACCATGCGCTCACGGTCCGCCGGATCTCATCGCGGATGATGCGAGTACCGGCTAGCCGCTCCTCCATGGATCCGCTCAGTGCCGATGGATCGGGGAAGCTCCAATGAAGGCGTCGGGCAGAGCGTGGGAAGGCTGGACATCGTGCGGCGCTGACCTCGTCACAGATGGTGACGACATAGGCAAATCGCCTGCCCGACTGCAGCACGTCGGCGACACTTGTGGTGGTTTCCCCGGAGATATCGATGCCCACCTCCTGCATGCAGGCCACCACCATCGGGTTGAGCAGACCCGGTTCGAGGCCAGCACTGACTGCCTTCACGCGGCCACCTCCGGATTGGTTCGCAAAGGCTTCGGCCATCTGGCTGCGTGCGCCATCATGGATGCAGACGAACAAGATGTTGATGCTCATGAACGCTCACCTGCATGGGGTACACTCGCCAGAGAGCAGGACCAGATCTCGGCTAGCGCAGCAGGAGCGCGAACATGGCCGCCAGGCCCGCAGCGAGCGGGAGGGTCGTCATCCATGCGAGGACGATCTTCACGAGCATCCCCAATCGGAATGCTCCACGCGATGCACCGGCGCCCACGATTGCGCCCGTCATCACATGTGTGGTCGATGCCGGCACTCCCCAACGGGGTGCGGCGATGGCCACCATCGGCTGGAATGCCGCCGCAGCCGAGACCTCATGTCCCGCCAACCCATGGCCGCCGAATGCCTTGAGCAGCTCCAGTCCCCACCAGACGGCACTCAAGGCGCCCAGAAGCGTGGCGATAGCGGAGACCCGCATACCATCACGGATGGAAAATGCCCCCCTGCCGATCATCATCGCAACGGGCTTGCCGTTATCGATTGCGCCATTGGACACTGCGAGAGCAGCGCCACCTAGTACAACATGGATGGCAATGATCAGCATGCACTGGGGTCCTGTCCGTGGAGCGGCGACACATCACGGAGTCACGTCGGGGATGCACATGGCAACCCATATTCTCATGATTAGGGAAGAATCCCCTGCTCTGGGCATATCTGGTATCTGACCATGGAAGTCGGATGCCCCCCGCATGACGACCTCAAGATCAGAGCCCTTGACGAGCGGACCATCCACACCGGCAAGGTGATCACGATGCAGTCCCACGTAGCCAGCCAGGGTCCTCGTGAGCATGGCGACGCTGGTCGCAGCAGCTGGGCGCTACGATGGACCATGGCAGTCGGGAGTCAGTCCCCACGTCATGGCCTCTGACGGAATGGCGCTAGAAGTAGACCGACAGCGTATCATAGACCGTGAAGCGCGGACCGTACGAGGACTGGAAGATGCCGATGCCGCCCTGCGGACGGATCAGGTTGATCTTGTCGAAGAGATCGAGGATGGTAACGCGGTTGGACACCGGACCGATGCCGGGGACGTGGAATGACCAGAGGACGCCGGCATTGACCTGGAAGACAGTCGGCAGTCGCGTGTCGTCGGGGTAATTGTCGCTCGTGCGCAGGCCGCTGCTGTAGACCGCATCCAGGCTGAAGGTCAGCGGCCGCCACTGATAGGAGATTCCTAAGGACAGCTCGGCCAATGGTTCGTGGTCGAGCAGGAAATAGTGGCTATTGATGTAGGCGAGATCCTCCGCCGAGAAATTGAACTGGCCGGTATCCACACCCTTCTCGTAGTTCTGGCCCATCGAATAGTTCGCATAGAAGGTGACATCGCCTTCCCGGTAGCTGAGTGCGAGCTCAGTGCCCCAGAGGATTCCGTGATCGTAGTTGATCGGGCTGTCGATCGGCACTTCGCCGAAGAGCCCGGCATCCAGGTAATGGTGCGTCAGCTCGAAGAAGCTGTCCCAGGATATGGAACCGCCCTTGAAGGGTCGGTAGTTGATGCCGGCATCCCAGACGAAGTCATGTTCGCATTCAGGTAGCGTCCCACCGCCCCCTGAGTCATTGGTGGTGCCGGCGAAGGCGGATGGGGCAGCGGCGGGTATGCCGGAGAATGTCGGGACCTGCATGTAGGTCTGGAACCCGGCATGCATATCGGTATTCGGCGAGGGTTTGTACGTCAGGGAAATGGTCGGGTCGAGACGGCTATCATGAGTGAAGCCGCTGAGCGTATCCCAGCGCACGCCCACATTCACGCCGATGGTATCGCTGAGCTTCTGGTTATCATTCACATACAGGCCGGTGACGATATTGTCCTGCTCCAGGCGGAGGTCAATGGGAGGCAGGGGAGTGGTGCTGGATTGGTTGCCATTATTGTCAACCGGGAACACCAGCGTCGACGATCGCGAGTCGATCCGGTACGACCCGACGTAGAATCCCGTGCTGTAGGTGGTGGTGGCATCCTTCTTCCACGTGACATCCCCCTGGGCGGTGAAGTCGAGATCGGAGCGCGTGACCGACGGCGAGACGCCTTGGTAGACGAGGTCGGCATTGTTGTCCGGATAGAATTGCTGGGAGATGGAATGCGAGACCACGGCAATCTGATAGGACAGATCCTTGCTCGGCGTCACCGTGAGGGCGAGTATCCCGAGATAGTCCCGCATGTTGAGGCCGGAATCGATGTCGGAGGAGTTCGAGGCGTTGTAGCCTGCCAAGGTGAATTGCTGCGGCATGTTGGGCACGTTGGGCAACTGATTGTTGCTGGCTGATGTGGAGAGGGTGAGGCTCAGCTTGGCGGCATCGCTCAACCGGTAGGTGAATTGCCCGAAGGCTTGTCCAATATCCTCATGGTCGTGGTAGGCATTCGGCCCAGGCGTGGCCGAGCTGAAGCCCATGTTGTTCTCACCAGCCATGGCATTGACGTAGAAGCCGAGATTCCCGCTGCTTCCCCCGTACTGCGCGCTCTGCTGGATGGTGTTGCGCTGACCGACCATGGTCGACTCGCTCCCGCCATTCTGAGAGAAGCCGTCTTTGGTCTGGATATCGAGCACGCCGCCCATGGCGTAGCTGTAGCGCGCCGGCACGACGCCATCGAGAAGATCGATATGATCGATGAACAAGGGATTGAGCATCGTCATGAAGGGCGGATTGGTATTGATGTCGATGGGGATGAGGACCCCGTTGATGTTGAACTGGAAACCGGCGCCTTCGGTGTCGCGGATATGGACCAATTGGTACTGGTCGATCGCCACGCCCGGCATTTGCGCGAGCATATCGGTGAACGTGGTATTGGTCCCCAGGGGCAGGTTTTCGATATCCTCGCCGGACACGCTGTAGGTATTGGCGCCGGTGGGGTTGGCTACGGGACCGGAATCACCCCCCTCGCCCCTCACGATCACCGTCTGCTGCGTCTGCACGGGAGCCGGGTTTGCCGGAGGGGCATCTTCCGCGCGCAGGAGCGGTATCCCGCCTGCCAAGATGGCGAGGGTGAGTGAGAGGCGCGGGGCAAGTGCCATAGTGGGGAAATCCGGAATGGAGAATGGGAATGGAATCTGTTCGATGAACCGGAGCCGAGAGCGACAAGGGGCAATGGCGTACTGCCGCATATTGGGTGGGATCGGATGAGCCGTAAGCATTTCCCATGCCGACTGTGCAACGGCGAACTCATCGCGATGTGCTCATTTTTTGCTCTTCGTTGACTGCGGCTGTCTAGAGGATGGGCACCGGAGCCATCCCCTAGAACACCGCCAGTGCGTGAGCACCATCGTGAGCCAGCAGCGCTGAATGACACTGGATACATCACCGTCCAGGTCCCGCCGCGGTAGTGCTCTACGACTCGCCGCGATGTCCACGGGCAACAGAGTGCCTAAGGTTTCAACCAAGACCGTGCGCAGGTTGCCTCTTCGTCAGCTATTCATCCAGATTCATGTCATGAAGAGCCGACCATTCTCCTTGCCCATGGCTTGAGATCGACGCACGCACAGCTGATAGCGCGTTATGCCCAGCGTATGCTCATCACGAAGGAGCTGTCAGACGCGGTCCGCCTCTTGCACGTCAATGCTCTGTCATCATCGGTGGGCATGAAGGACGATATCGACATGGCTTTGATGGATTAGGCCAATGGATTCTACCGCATTCGAGCCAAAGGCGCATGGGGATATGCCGATGCGCAGGCACGCCATTTATCCCGAGATGTGATCCGGATGCCCGCCACGGTCACCATCACCGCAAAGGGTGTCGCTGTTCGATCCCATCGTCGAGCTCATGTGCCGCTCAGGCCGTCTCCGCCCGCGCATGGCGCGAGCAGGAGTGCAGAAGCAGCGTCAGCGCCCTGACGACGAGCGCGAGCGCGCGAGCTGCGCCTCCAGCGCACGCGCATGCACATCATCCGGATGGGTCGCCAGATAGGACGCCAGCACATTGCGCGCTTCGTCGCGGCGATTCTGAGTGAGGTAGAGCGCGGTCAGCCGCAGCGACGCGCCGCTGCTTGCCGGCTTGTCGGAGCCGATGGCCTGGAGATAGAGGGTCTCGGCGCGCGCCGCTTCCCCCCGCGTCTCCGCCAGCGACGCGGCCCAGACCAGCACCGCCGGATCGCGCTCGCCGCCAGCGATCAGGGTGTCCAGCGCTGCGCCCGCATCCTTCACGTCGCCCTCCTGCACGGCATAGCGGGCGGCAGCCAGACGCTGCTCGCGGGAGCGCTTGGCCTCCGGTACCGCCGCAAGCCAGGAACGCGCCTGACTGAGCGCACCGCCATCGGCAGCGGCCCGGCTGGCGAGCTGCATCAGCTGATCGTCGGCGAGCGCCTCCGCTCTCGGCGGGTCGCCGATCAATGGCCTGACCGTCTCCAGGGCCGCCTGCGGCAGGCCCTGGCTGAGCTGGGCCTCCGCAAGCTGCCGCCGCACCAGCCCATCGGCCGGCTTGAGCGCCAAGGCCGCCTCCAGCGCTCCCAGCGTCTCGTCGGTACGCCCGGTCTCATGCGCCGACCATGCCAGCTGGCGCCACAGCTCGGCGTCGCCCGGATCGTGCGCGAGCAGCGCCAGGATCGCCTGGCGCGCCTGCTCCGCCTGCCCGCCATGCACGAGCACCGCGACCTCGAGCTTGCGCAGCTGGGCATCATCGGGGAAGCGCAGGATGCCCTGCTGGGTGGCGAGCGTCGCCAGCCGCCAATCGTGGGCGCGCAGGGCCGCGCTGGCGTAGAAGGCCATCAGCGCACGGTCGGCGCTCTCGAGCTCCATGCCGGCGGCGATCTCACGCATGGCGGCGTTCCAGTCCTCGCGATCGGCGGCGCATTGCGCCAAGCCGAGGTGGGCCTGCTTGAGGCTCGCATCGAGCTTGAGGGCCGCGGTGAAGTCGGCCTCGGCGTCGGTGATCAGGTGGGCATGCTCCGTCCCCAGCCTTGCGGCGGTCTCCTGGGCCAGCCGCCAGCGCGCGCGGCCGCGCGCCAGGAGCAGCAGCGGATGCGGTTCTCCGGTCCAGGCATTGATCAGGGCCACCACCTCGGCGGGCGCCGCCTGGTTGGCCTTGGTCAGCAGATCGGCGACCGCCTGGGGCACCGAACGGACGGCTTCCGCCGCCGCGCCCGTTCCCATGGCAGAGCCCGCGACCAGCAGGATCGCCAGCAGCAGGATGACCGGCAGGACGGCAGGACGGTGGCTCATTTGATGGTCCATTCGATGGTGATCTCCTGGACCGAGGCGACCGGCCGGCCGTGCGCTTGCGCGGGATGGAAGTGCAGGGCATGTCCGAGGCGTTCGGCGGCGGTATCGAAGACGCCGGTGGGTAGGCTGTCGAGGACCTCCACGGTCTGGACCTGGCCGGTGGCGTCGCTGGCGATGCGCAGCCGCGACTGCCCGGTGACGCCGCGCAGGCGCGCGGTGCGCGGGTAGTAGCGGTCGAGGTCGAAGGCGGTATCGACGTGCGCGGGCGTATCGAAGCCGGGCGGAGCGATCTGCCCACCCAGCTGGGCGGTGGGGGGCGCAGCATTGGGCGGGCCGGCGGCGGCGAAGGCGGGGATGCTGATCGGCAGCGCCATCGACGGGTCGAGCGTGCCGAGCGCCGGCAGGCTGAGCGCGCTGGTGGCGGGGACCGGCGGCAGGTCCAGGCTCGGCAGGGCGAGCGGCACCACGTCCTCGGGCTTCTCCTGCGGGGTCTCCTTGGGCTGCTCGGGCGGTGGTGGCGGCTCAGGAGGGATCTGGCGCAGGGTGCGCACCACCAGCGGCGGTGGCGGTGACGGTGCCTGCAGGCGGCTGATCTGCGACAGCGCCACCACCATGGCGAGATTGGCCACCACCGCGATCACCACCGCCAGCCACCACACCCGCATCGGCCGAGTGCGGCTGAATGACCTGGTGCGCGGCAGGTGCAGACGGGGTGCTGGCGTAGCCGCGGCCATCTCAGGTCCCCTCATGGATGGCGGCGACGTCGACCGAGGTCGCGCCTGCGGCGCTGCAGGCATCCATGACTTTGAGCAGCAGACCCGATGGCACCTCGCGGTCGGGGATGACCACCACCTTGCTGGTATTGCCGGCATCCAGGGCGGCGCGCACGGCATCGGTGAGCCCGGCCACGTTGACCACCTGCGCGCCCACCTGGATTGCGCCCGAGGCGACGATGGCCACCGGCACGAAGCCGCTGCTGACGGTCTGGGCCTGGGTGCTCGCCGGACGCTGGATCGTCACCGCCGTCTCTTGCACGAAGGACGTGCTGATGACGTAGAAGATCAGCAGGAAGAACACCACGTCGATCAGCGGGATGACGTTGAGGTCGATCGGGCGGATCGACTCGCGGCGGCGATTGAGGAACTTCACGGCTCCCCCTCCTGCTCGTCCGCATCATGGGCGCCGCGCACCACCAGTTCACGGTGGAGCGCGATCGCGGCGGCGCGGCGTGCCAGCAGCCAGTCCCAGCCGACCGCCGGGATGGCCAGGGCCATGCCGTACTGGGTCGCCGTCAGGGCCAGGCCGATGCCGGCGCTGGCCTGGCCTGCGATCATGCCGCCACGGCCGCCCACCACCCCGAGATGCCCAAAGGTGGCGATCATGCCGGTGACGGTGCCCATCAGGCCGAGGAGCGGCAGGCAGGTGGTGAGAGCGCGGGTCAGCGCGAAGCCACGCGACAGCTGCTCGGCCTCGCTCAGGCCGACGTACTGGGCGGCGAAGGCGCGCCAGCGCTGGTCGCCGGCGGCGGCATGGTGGTCGCGCATCACGCTGAGGACGTCATCGGTGCGCTGGCGCCGCCTGAGTCCCCACAGCACCAGCGTGCGTTCCGCCAGGATGGCATAGAGCACCACCGCGACCAGGAACATCACCGGCATTAGCAGGTCGCCCCCCCGCCACCACTGCAGCGCCTCATGGAGCAGGGTGGTCATCGCGCGCTCCCGGCCGCAGCGGGCGCTGCACCCGCAGCCAGGCCAGCCGCCACGGTGCCAGGTGACTCGACGCCATCGCTGAGTCCCAGCACGCCGCAGGCGGCCTCCTCCAGCAGATGCGATCGACTCTCCGCCAACCGGCCCAGCCAGGCATGCGCCAGGAGCAGCGGGATCGCCACCAGCATGCCGGCCTGGGTGCAGATCAGCGCCTCCGAGATGCCGCCCGAGAGCGACTTGGCATTGCCCGACCCCTGGGCGGCGATGACCGAGAACATGTCGATCATGCCGGTGACCGTGCCGAGCAGTCCGAGCAAGGGCGCCACCCCGGCCAGCACGGCGATGGCGGGCAGGCCGCGGGTGAGCTGGGCGGTCTCGGCCAGCAGGCACTGCTCGACCGCGGCTTCGCGGGTCTCGCGCGGCTTGCCCAGGGACTTCAGGCCGGCGCTCAGCACCCGGTCGAGCGGCGAGGCGCCCTCGGCGACCAGCGCCGCGGCACCGGCGGCGTTGTTGTCGCCCATGAGGAGGGCGATGCGCATCAGGCGCTGCGGATCGATCCGCCGCCGGGCGAGCGCGATGATGCGCTCCAGGATCACCAGGATGCCGATCGTCAGCACCGCGATGATCGGCCAGATGAAGAAGCGGCCGGCCTTCAGCCATTGCGCCAGCGTGCGGTGGACCTCGCTGACCTGGTGCGCGGCGCTGCCGGCGGCGTCCAAGGCGATCAGCGCCACCGTGCCATGGCTCGGCTCGACCTCAGGCGGCAGGCTCGGCCCGACCACCAGCCAGGAGCTGCCATCGGCGGCGCGCTCCAACAGTCCGCGGTGGCTCTCGTCGGCGCCCAGCGCCACCGCCCGCGCCTCGCCCAGGTGCAGAACAGGCACGGTGGCGATGCCCCCCTGGCGGCCGACCACCGCCTCGTCGGCGATGACCAGGGCGAGGCGCCCCGGCAGGGCTTGGAGGCGGCGGGCGATGCCGGCCAGGGCGGCGCTGAGGCGTTCAAGCGGCGGCTTGCCGGCCAGGCGCCGGCTCTCGGTCTCGCCGAGCCGGGCAGCGATGAGCGCACGATCGGTCAGCTGCTTGAGCAGGACCAGGTCATGATCCTGCTCCTTGAGCCGCTTGGCGAGCGCGTCCGTCGCGGCAGCGGCATCGTGCTCGCTCTCTGCCAGGCGTTCACGCGCCGTGGTGGCCGCGGCCACCGCGGTCTGGATCTGGCCGAGCAGCGCGGCCTGCTCGCTGGCGATGCGCAGGCGCGCCTCGCCAGCCGCGTGCTCGGCCGCATCGCGAGCAGCACGGGTGGCACCGGCGAGGTCGGCTGCAGCCGCAGCTCCAGCAGGGGCTGCCGCAGGGACTCCAGGGGCGTCAGCAGCGTCAGCAACCTCGGCCACCAGGGCGATCCAGGACAGTACGGCGATCAGGAGCAGGGTGCGACCGGTGCTCATGGCGCACCTCCGGCTGCCGGGGCGGGGGCTGGCAGCAGGTCCACCACGGGCGGCGAGCGTCCCTCCGCCTGGGCGAGGGCGACCATGATCGCCGTACGCGGCGCCTCGTCGGCGACGGGAACCAGGGTCACCGCACCGTGCTCCATGCGCACGGTGCCGGCCGCCGTGCCGTCCAGCGATACCCACCACGCCGCCGCGCCGCCGACGCGCAGCATCTTGACCGCCTCGGGTTTGCCCTCGCGTTGTCCGGTCACCACGTCGACCGTCAGCACGCCGGCCGAGCGCTCCGCCGCTTCCAGGGCGCGTACCGCGGCATCGAAGGTGCCCTCATCGCCGGTGGGGGTCACCGCGGGGATGACGCCAGGCGGAAGCGTAGCACTGAGCGCCGCCAGGCGGGCGGCGACCTGTTCGCCGTTCTGGCGCAACTGCGTGCGCACGGTATCCAGGTCGCTCTGCGACCCCAGGCTGGCCAGACGCGCCTTCGCGGCATCGCGAGCGGCCTCGGCCTGCGCGGCATCATGTTCGATATGCGCGGTCTCGATGCGCGTCGCATCCAGCACCGCCTGTAGACGTTGGCGCTCCAAGGTCCAGGCCGCTTCCTCACGCGCCAGATCGCTGCGTGACTGATTGGCGGCATGCAAATTCTCCAGCGCGGCAGCTACGGGATCGGCGGCGTCGGCGGCGGCATCGGCGGTGGCGGCCTCAATCCGGGGACCCCAGCCGCACCACACCAGGAGCGCGATCAGGGGCAGCAGGCGGTAGGCCGTGGGGGCGACAGCGTGACCGGGAGCAGTGACCATGGAGGTAGCGGTTTCGTGGCAGGCAGTGAGGGCGCGGTCGGCGATCAAGGAGATGGCACCCGATAGGCGGGCGCGGATGCTCAGCGAGCGCACCAGGATGGCGGGATGTCAGGCACTGGCAATGGCTTGGACGCTCGAGGGGGCAAGTACTGTCGTACCTGCAGGGGACGGCCGGGCTGACCGCCATGTTGCGCGCCTGGCCCCCACAGGTTCAGGATGCTGAGTCGATTGGTCACCTGACCGCCACCGGGCACCATCATGTGCATTGGTCACGCGCATTCGGCATTGACCAGGTAGACGGTCGGCAGCCGCTCGCAGTCGGCGAAGCTGCCGCGCTGGCCGCGGCTGGATATGCAGTCCAGGCTGAGGACGACTGGCCGCAGATGGGAGGTCACACCGCCGCTGAGCTCGGCAAGCGGGTCAACCCCGAAGGGGCCGGCGTCCAGGTGGCGGTGAGCGATCTCGAAATAGCTGTTCCAGGAGATGGTGCCGTCCTTAACTGGATGGCTGACGATGCCGAATTCCCATTCCAGGCCGTGCTCGGTCACGGGGCAGCTCTGCCCTGGCCCCTCGTGGTTGCTCGTTCCGGCAAACGTCGCCGGTGCGTCCGGGGCAGTGCCGGAGAACACCGGCAGCTGCATGGAGCTGGTGAAGCCTGCGTGCATCGTGACATCGCGCGTGGCCTTGTAGGTCAGGGGGATGGTTGAGTCGAGGCGGCTGTCCCTGGTCATGCCGTCGACCGCATCCCAGCGCACGCCGATGGTGGCGTTCAGGTCATCGGTGATCGTCGTCTGATCATCGATATTCAGGCCCGTCACGATGCCGGTGCGGTGTCGGTTGAGATTAACCTCCTCTGGCGCCGTGCTGGTGAGATTGTCATTCGCATCGACCTGGAACACCAGCCTCGAGGAGTTGGAATCGATAGGGAATGATCCGAGAGGGAACCCGGTACTCCAGGTACTGGTCGTTGTCTTCTTCCAATAAGGGTCGCCTTGCACCGTCACATCGTGGTCATCGCGCAGAACGGTGGGCGCGACACCCTGGCAGATCAGGTCCTGGGCATTGCTGGCGATGACCTGCTGGGAGATGGAGCGGCCAGCGACGGCGAGCTGGTAGCTCAGGTCCGGGGAAATCTGCGCATTAGGCGTGAGGATGACGAGATAATCCCGCATATTGAGGCCGGAATCGCTAGCAGCGGAGTTCGCCGGGGCGGCGCCGGCCAAGGTCAATTGCGGCTGCTCGTTTGGCACCTTGGAAAACTGGTTGTTGCCAGTCGAACTTGAGAGCATGCGGCTCACCGTTGTCGACGGATCCAGCCGATACGAGAAGAACCCGAAGGCCAGGTCCTTTGCATCATCGGTCGTCACCAGCGGCACGCCGCAGGCGAGCAGGGCGAGGGTGATGGACTGGCGGGGCGGAGGGATCATGCGACGCGGCCCGTGTCTGAGATGGTGCTGGGGGCGGTGATGATGACGTGTGGCAACCGACCGCTCCACGGAGGTGAGGCGGCTGGCCGCCTCACCCTATGCATGCTCCGTGCCAAGCCGGATGGGGTCCGGACGTCCGCTTCTGGCTAGGCTTCGATCACCCCCGCCGCCGACTGTCGACATCCTGAGCAGCGCCCCCGACCCGACCACCCAGGAGGCGTCAGTCGCCATGAGAACCTGGTCCCCGGCGAAACGATCGCACCCATGACGCGGCTTCCGTGAGGTCCTGCCGCACCACCCACATGCCGAACGCCGGATGACGCCTCATCAGCCCGGTCGCCGCGCTGGACGGTGCGCGGCGAAGGATGACCAGGTCGGCCCGTTCCCTGCCTCGATGCACGATGGCCACCCGCTCACATCGGTCGAGTGCCTGCCGCACGTCTGGTAGGCGCCGGCTGGGAGCAACCAGGGGGGATACACATGGATCACTGGGTGCATACGGCTCATCGCGGGCCTGGAACTGCCGATCGCATTCCCGCCAGCAGGCGTGTCTCGCCCCCATCCTGCGATCAGCCAGGCACGACCACGACATCATCCGCACACCACATGGGAGCGCGCAGGTGATCCGCTTCCTGGTCGTGGGACTGGCATCTGCGCTCGCCGACCTCGACCATGCTCTCAGCCATCGCCTCGAAGAAGCTGGTGGACTCCTCCTCGGCGAAGCGCGCGACGGTGCAGATGCCGTAGGCGGCATGGTTCAGCTGGCGGCCGCGCAGGTAGCGCCGCAGCGCCGGTGCGACCAGGGCGCCATGCCACAGCTGCTCGGGGGCGAGGGCGGAGAACCAGGCGCACGTGAAGACCGGCGGGAAGGGCAGCCACGACAGCACCAGCTGTCGGCTGATCACCACGCTGCCGCTCCTGCCGATGGGGTCATCGATCACGGTCGCGCCCGCTGCCGTCCCCAAGGCATGCGCGATCCAACCGATGCCCGCGCCGCTGTTGACCAGCCACAGGACATTGGCGACCGCATGGCCCAGCCAGCACGTCGGCAGGAGCAGGCTGATCCAGCCGTAGATCGCCTGGAAAACGGAATTGCCGGCGCACACCCGTAGTCCCAGCAGCAGGCTGATGATGGCAATGGTGCCGCCGATGGCGATGCCCACCGACGTGAGCGCATCTCCGTCGGGGGCATTCGCGACCGCGGCGGGCGTCGCGGGCCCGGTCGCCGTGAGCGCCAGCCAGATGCAGCCGTTCAGGATGGCGTTGATCCCGAGCAACAGCCACTGCACGATGCGGGCGCCGATCGGCAGATGCGCCATGCAGGCGGAGCGTTGCGGCACGGTCGGCATCCACCAGAGCGGAGGGCCGGATCGATGGTGCATGCGGCATCAGATGCCAACCAATCAGAGTCATAGGAGAAGGCCGAGCGCTCGCGCGCTCCGACGGCATCGAATCGCAGGGTGCCAATGCGCCGGCCGGAGTCTCCGGATGATGTCGCATTTCATGATTGAGGGGACCCCCTCACCCGGCGGACCCGCTTCGGAAGCCGTTCCGTGTCCAACAGCAATCCCACATCATCGCTGCTCTGGTCCGCCAGCTGCGCCATCGGCGTGCCTAATCCGAGGACGAAGAGGACCATGGCATGGACGCCGACGGTGACGGTGGGATCTCCCTGCTCGACACGACGATACGTGCTCATCGAGACACCCAGACGCTCCGCCATCATCCTGAGTGTGAGCCTCCGCTTGCGTCGGGCGATGCTGATATCGGCTCCGAAGGTGATGAGCGAGCGGCGCACCGGAGCGGGAAGAATGTCATGGATGGCTGAACGCACGTAAATGATTATATATAGATTCTTATAGCTTACAATACATCATATATAAGCTTTTATTCGAAACCCCCACAGGGGCTCGATAGCGCTGAAGGGGCTCGAGCTGCCCGAATAAAGCCGGGCCGATCGTCAGCAGGAGACGAAGCGGATAGCTGGTCCATGAGGACCGAGGACATGTGACCGCGGATGCCACCGCTGCACCCAGCGGCCGTACCGATGGTGCACACCGTCATGAGCAGCGACCAGCCAGGCCCAACGGGTAGGACGCACACCTGGTGACGGCTGGACACCACGCCGAGGCGCTACGCAACAACTGGCCCGCGATAGGCCGCACGCCGCCATGCGGATCGGCAATTCCGTTATTCTCGGTGGCTACGCCAGCGGAAGTGGTGAGCTCGTCGGATCATCGCCAGTCGGGCCATACTGCTTCAGCGTGGTGCGCAGCTCCTGCAGCTTGGGCGGCTTGCTCAGGACGGTGTCCACGTGCTCCGGGATGTCACCCTCGGCGACCATGCGCGAACCCCACCCGGTGAGCATGATCACCGGGGTCGCCGGCGAGGCGGCCTTCACCGCACGCGCGACCTGTCGTCCATCGACCTGCGGCATGCCGAGATCGGTGATCACCACCGCGAAGGGCTCGCCCTGCGCCAGGGCGGCGCAGAAATGCTCGATGGCTTCCGCGCCCCCATTCTCGGTGACCACCTGATGGCCATCGATCTTGAGCAGGTCGCGTATCGATGAGAGCAGAACCGGATCGTCATCGACCACCAGGATGCGCAGCGGTGGCGGCTTGCGGCCATCGATGGCCTGGCGCGCGGAGGCTTCCCCCTGTCCTGCGAGCGGGAAGCGCAGGCGGATGGTCGTTCCGGCCCCCACCACGCTGTCGATCTCGATCTCGCCGTGATGCCGGCGCACCATGCCATAGACCATCGCCAAGCCCAGGCCGGTGCCGCGCTCGCCCTTGGTGGTGAAGAAGGGCTCCAGGCAGCGGCGCCTGGTCTCCTCATCCATGCCCAGGCCGGTATCGTTCACTTCGATCGCCACCTGCTGGGCGAGCGGCCGGCCCTGGCCATCCACTGCCGCATTGCGCAGCCGGGTGGCGATGGTGATGGTGCCGCCATCCGGCATGGCATCGACGGCGTTGAAGACCAGGTTGGTGAGCCCTTCGCGCAGGTCGCCGGCGACGCCCATGATGGGGGGTATGCCGAGCTCGAGATCCGTCACCATGTGGATCTCGATCCCGTTGAGCTGCGACATGTCGCTCCAGCGCGCCCGTGTCAGGTCGATGACATGCTGCGCCATCTCGTTGACATCGACAGCCAGATGGTGCTGCTGCTGCTGGTCACGGCTCCTGTAGAAATCTCCAAGGCGCGAGATGGTGGTGGTGACGTCATCGATCGCCCGGTTCATGATCTCGAGGTAATTGCGCGTGCGCTCATTCAGGCCGAGTTCCCCATCGAGGAGCATGTCCGAATAGATCGCCAAAGGCGACAAGGCATTGTTGATGTCGTGGGCGATGCCGGCGGCCATCTGACCGAGGGCGCGCAAGCGCTCCTGCTGCATGGCCGTTTGCTGGGACTGATGCAAGTCGTCATAGGCCCGCTGAAGCGAGGTGTGCAGCTGCGCCTGGTGCGCGGCAAGCGCGACATGCTCGCCCAGCTGGCGCAGGAATTCGCACTCGCCGCTGCTGAAGCAATTCGGCTGGAGGCGAGCGGCGATGATCACGCCGAACGCCTTGCCCTCCACCATCAGCGGCACGGCGACCAGCGCACGCAACCCTCCCGCCGCGAGCCGCTGCGGAAAGGGGAAGCGGACACCGGCGATATCTGGCTCGTACACCAGCTCCCCGCTGACGCAGCGGTATAGCCCGTTTTCATCGATCGGGACCGTTGAGGTGGGCGGCATCGACAGCGCCTCGGCCAGCTGTTCGCTGCGGATGCCGACATTCGAGACCGTGAGGCAGTGCCGCTCGGCCTGGTAGAGGCAGGCGCAGCAGAAGTCGATCCTCAGGCTGTCTTCCAGGCTGCGCACCACCACCTGGAAGATGCTGGGGAGGTCCTGCCGCTCGGCGATCGCGCGGGCGATGCGGTTGAGCAGGTCGATGCGGGTGAACTGGGATTGCAGCCTGATCTCCGCCTGCTTGCGCTCGGAGATGTCGCGGGCGATCTTGGATGCGCCGATGATGCGCCCCAGGCCGTCCCTGATCGGGGAAATGGTGACCGAGACCTCGAGCCGCCGGCCATCCCTGTGCATGCGGATGGTGTCGATCTGCCCGATGCTCGCACCCTCGGCGATGCGCGCCAGCAGCCTGTCGTCCTCCCCCTGCCGCTCCGTAGGAATGCACATCGCCATCGGCTGGCCGATCGCCTCATCGGCAGAGTAGCCCAGCAAGCGGCTCGCCCCGGCATTCCAGGTCATGATGATGCCGTCGAGCGTGGTGCTGATGATCGCGTCGTCCGAGGCCTCGACGATCGCCGACAGACGCCGGTGGTTGGCCTCCAGCTTCCGACGCTCGGTGATGTCCATGATGCTGCTGCGGATCAGCCGGCGATCGCCGATGGTCAGCTGAATCAGGCGCAGATCGCATAGGAATTCAGCCCCCCCGTGGCCGCGCTTGAACAGCCATTCCTTGACCACAGGCGCACCGCCGGCCAGCAGCAGCTGGTGCTGGGCGATGCTCTCCTGCGCACTGCGGCCATCGGGCTGCTGATCGGCGCTGATATCGAGCGGTGTCATGGTGAGCAGCTCATCGCGGCTGCAGCCGAACAGCTCGCCTGCGCGGGTATTGGCCTCGATGATGCGCATGCCGTCCGCAGGATCGACCAGCATGATGCCATCCGGGGCATTGGCGATCAGCAGACGGTAGCGCTCCTCGCCCTCGATGAGCGCCTGCTGCGCGCGATGACGCTCGGTGATATCGGTGAAAGTGGCGATGTTGCCCGTGATGGCCCCCGAGTCGCCGAGGATGGCCGCACCCGAGACCACTACGCGCCGCCGCCTCGCCCTGCGTCCGATCAGCTCGATCTCGTACACCGATGCCACGCCCTGCTGACGCTTGGCGTGCTCCACCGCCATGGTCTCGAGGCTCTCGCGGGTGAAGTAGCGATGGAAGGTCTCCCCCTCGAGGTCCTGGGCAGAATCGAGCTCGAGCATCTCGCACATCGCCCGGTTGACGTAGGCGGTCATGCCTGACAAGTCGATCTGCCAGATGCCGACGATGTTGTTCTCGCATAGCGAGCGGTAGCGGTTCTCGCTCTCCCGCAGCTCGGATTCGATGCGCTTGCGCTGGGTGATGTCGGTGAGGTAGCCGACCATCGCCGGCCCATCCTCCAGCTCCACCTTGTTCACCAGGACGTGCATGTCGAAGCGGGTGCCATCCAAGCGCATGCCGATGGAGTCGTACTCGCTCATCTCGGGCAGGCCCTGCTGGCGACGCCTAATGCGCTCCTCCACCTCCCCCCGCACCTCGGGGGCATAGAACTCAGGCAATGGCCGATGCTGCAGCTGCTCCTGGGTGCCGCTGCCGAAGAGCTGGAGCCCGCTCTGGTTGACCAGGAGCATGCGACCCTCGCGCGAGATGGCGATGCCCAGGGGCGCCTGCTCGAAGAGGCTGCGGAAGCGCGCCTCGCTCCTGACCAGATCGTCGCTGATCGGCCGGACGATGTGACGGCGCACCAGCCACGCACACAGCAGCGTCGACACCAGCAGGCCGAGGGCCGACGAAGCGATGATGATGCGCTCCCGCGCATCGAGCACCTTGATCGTGTCATCGATGGCCTGGCTGAGCTCACGCGAGGACTCCACCATGCCATCGATGGCATGGCGGTGCGCCTGGTATTGCGGCATCATGCGCCCATCCATGAGCGCCGCCGCGCGGTCATGCTCCCCGGCCATGATCGCGGGGATGAACTCCTCGTCGCGGATGCGGTAGAAGGCCAGCGCCGGGGCGTAGCTGGCATCGCACAGCTCGGTCTTCACCTCACCTTCGGGCAGGAGGCGCTGCCAGTAATCGTGGCGGCTCAGGTATTCGGCCTTGAGCTGGTCGCCTTGCCGCTTGAGCTCCTGGAGCTGGTCGGCGCCGGTGGCGCTGAACATGCGCGAGGCCACCAGGCAGGATTCGATGATGTATTCAGGTGGCGGCAGGACATCCGCCAGGGCGTCCTTGTTGACCACCATCTGCTGGTAGTGCGGATTGTCGATGCGCCCCTGGTTGAGCACCCAGACGCCGGCGGTCAGCAGGCCGACGATGGTGCTCAGGATGATGCCCAGAAGGACCACCATGGCATTGCGGATGGTCGCCGAGTGCTTGGCGGTGCGCACGGTATCTACCATGGCCGGGAATCCCCCCCGCCTGGCCCCTGAGCAGTCCCTGCGCCAATGGCGACAGTCTGCACCTGATGCCTCGCCATCCGGTTACGGCAACGGTCTGTGATCATGGGCCAGTGAGCCTAGGCAGGAGTGTGCCGACACGCCAATTATGTCCCGAAGCGGGCGTGAATGCAATTCGCGAAACTGCTGCCGGATACGGCCGAGAGATGCGCTTGCGGACCGCTGCCCTCACCGGACTGCCACGGGTCGCGGGCGGCTGGGCCATGCTCCACCAGGATCGTCCAGCAGGCGATTGTAGGCAAGGGGGGGAATCCTATAAATGGCGCACGAACCCGGGAGCCGGCTCGGTTCCTCCGGCTATTGCCGGATGTGCGCTGCAGCAGATCATCGCCCAGGGTCGTTCGGGTACGGTCTGGAAGACGCATGATGCTGCTGGGAACCGCACGGTCACGCGTCGTCACTGACCGCCGTGGATGACGTGTCGTCACCCTCGTCCATACCAGAGTTGTCCTGTGGTATGCGGTATCCAAGNNCACGATGACTTCTTCGTCTGCTCTGACATCGACATGCCACCAGGCGAGATAGTCGGAGCCTATGCCGGGCGATGGTCGATCGAAGATACCTTTCGCGCCACCAAGCAGTCGATAGGCATCCATCATCCCCAGGCATGGCGAGGACAGGGACCTGAGAGGGCGTCCATGCCGGGATTAGCCGTCTACTCCCTGGTCTGGTGGTGGTTCCTTGGTCTCAGGAGCCGTGAACAGACGGTTGCCAATGAGCCATGGTATCCNNGCATTACGACGGCATTTCTGGGGCGAACGAATTTCCGCAGCCTCTGCTCATGGGGCGATCAGCGACGAAATTATCGAGGCTATGATAGACGCCCTGGCTCTGGCCGCGTAGGTGCCTGGGAAAAGTGTGAAACGCCACTCATGGGTCCGTTCTCCGATGCGCTACGGCCAACGGCTCAATCACGGTCAAGGGGCAGAGTCTGGGAAGCAGTCATGAAAGGCGGAACTCATTTCGGCAATTTGATAGCGAAATGGAATAGGCTGGATGCGTAATCGACCCAGATGGGAAAATACGGGGTTGGACTCTTGTCCTTGAACATTTCCAGCAGATACGAACCGAGAAAGTAGTAATGGCCGGGGATCTTGGTCTCGAACCATTCATCAAATTTTGCCGTGCTGCTGATTTCTCAGTGGGCAGGTAGCGTCTCGATTATAAAGGGACCGCCTCCAATGTACTGCTTGGTGACCTCGGCATTTCCCAAGGGAATGTTCACAGGGGCGAAGGAGAACATGGTATCCTTCGGGCCGTTGTGGCCATACTGGAAATAGACCGGTTCGTCACTGATATTTTTGATGGTCACCGTGACGGTAATCGGATCTCCCGGTGCATATTCCGGCTTGTCGGTGGTGAACGAGGCAAGTATCCGATGTCCGGGATGCTTACGCAGCTGCAGCGGAATGCCAAAGAGGGTGCTGGCGCTGGCAGCTTCGCCCTGGGTGAGATTGAACAGGGTGAAGTCTGGAATAGTCCCGCTCATGCCATCACCTGTCCTCAACACCTTCTTACCGTCGAGCATGAAGAAGTATCCCGGCGGTTTCCCGGCTGGGTCATAGCTTATGGTGGCCATGAACTGATCGTTGCTGTTACTAGGGGACCGGATAGATCCACCTAGAATGGTAAAATCTACGGAAGGGATGTTCCCCTCCGGCACTTCGTGCACGCCATCCTTGGCGTGCAGCTCTCTTGGCATGAGGAAGACGATGAGGGTGCAGATGGTCAGCCGAACTAGCATAATCGGTTTCCTCTGTTTTCTGCGATTCGTGAGAGGGACGTGTGCGCGCACATCGTCATCAGGCGTACCACACGTGCAATCAATGAGAGGATCAGCTAAACATGGGCGTTGTAGCGTGAGCGTCAAACCAATCTGACATATCAAGCTGGTTTGATGCTAACGCTAGCGCCATGTCTTGAGAGATAGACGCTTGTGGTAATTGCCATCCCCATTTGTATTGTAATGTCTGATTGATCAGGGAACGCTATATGACCTTCAAGCGGTTGATCCTTGTCCCGTTATTTCTCACTGCCTCAATTGCCGCTTATTCCGAGGAGGTTTACGTTTCATCTGGCCACGATCCAATTAAATCAGTCAATCAGCGTTGCAAATGGGATCTTGCCCATGATGACCCGGATGACCTGGTAAAGACGTTGGACTGGGGAAATAAGAAAGCTGCGAACGACGTTGAACGAGCTACAGAGATGACAGTTCTGTCATCGCATATTGCCCAGAAGGCTTTTGAAAAATGGCCTGACAATCGCGAATTGGCGACAAGTTTGAAGCCCTATATTTTGAATGATAAGGATTTGAAGTAGGACAGTAATTGTCCATCCGCCTGATCTGTCACTCCGGACGCTAACCGAGAACGCGACTCATCGTAATATCTCGGTAAACTTTCAATAACTGGAGATCTGCCGAGGCGCACTGGCTCTCCGCCATTCCTGTCGCAGGGCCAGGGATTCTCTGGGTGCCGCCGGTGTGAGCAGCGTATGCGTAGAACGGAACAGACAAAAGCCGGATAGCGGCCAATATTCATCTCTTTTTCGGTGTGATGGCGATTGAACCGCAGGCGAAGGTTATCTGCTTACCCGACCCCAGAGCAATCGTTACCACTGGTGGGGCCGTGGAAGATGGCGCAGGTGGCACCACCATGGTAATGGATGCGACCAGCATCGATCCATCCATCAAATCGGCCAACCCTGTCACTTTATGGACCATTCCGAAGGCCACCTGGAAAAGGTGTGGCCCAAGACCTTCGCGATAATGGGCATGGTTGATGTGATTGAGGCTGAAGGTGACCTCAGGCCATTCCGGGCCGATAATCACCGCTTCGCCCTCACGTGAGGTGGTGATCTTTTTCTTCCGATCAATCACCGTCTTGGTAAGTAATGAGCTGCGGAAATTGTTGAGATCGTCGAGCATTGTCATGATGCGACCTTGGATGAGTGGCGCATAGACCACGCCTTCGGCCGCAGATTGCCATAATCCTTACGGCCGGTGTGAAGCACCGCAAAAATGTCGATCAGATACTGGAAGGGATCGAGGCCGATGAGCCGGCAGCTCTGGGTGATGCTGAACATCGTCGCCGCCCAGTTCCCGCCGCGGTCCGATCCGACGAACAGACAATTCTTGCGGTTCAGACTGGGCTGCCTCCAATTCCGCTCCAGGGCATTGTTGTCGATGGGAACATTTTGAAGAGCACGAGCCTGCGATGCCACCGCCGTCATGGGGATGACGCCGATGAAAGAGCGGTTGCAGGCTCCTCTTGCGATTCTTCGCATGTGGAATGCCCACAGGTCATGATGCTGGCATGCTCCCGAGTGAAGAGCGCGCCAATGAAGAGGATCTGGGCTGAATAATAGATCCAGATGACAATGGCGACCACCGCTCCAGCCGAACCATATTGTCCCGTGAAATGAGAAGCGCCCAGGTACACGCCGATCAGGATGCGTCCGATCATGAATAGGAGGGCCGTCAGAATGGAACCAGTCCAGACGTCGCGCCAGGCTATGGTCGCCGATGGCAGGAATCGGAAGATGGTGGCAAACAAGCATACCGATACGACGAAGCTGATGATTTCATTTCCCGTCGCGATTGCCGCCAGCAGACCTTGCCGGTGGACATCGAAGGATGTCACCGCTGACATGACTACCGCATTGAGAAAGAGCGAGATCATCATCAGGAAGCCAAATCCAACGACCATCGAAAGTGGCGCGAAATAATTCCGCACAAAGCGAAGCAATCCGCTTCTTGGCCGCTTTGGCGCCTTCCAGATCGCATCCATGGAATCTTTCAGATCAATGAAGACTCCCCCTGCCGTGATGAAGGTCAGGAGAGAGCCAACCACAGCCTTCAGCGACACGAACGACGGCGATCTGGCATGCTCAAGCATGGAGCGCACGGCGGCGGCCTGCTCCTGACCTATTAGTCCGGCAATTTGCGCATCCATGGCATGGCTCAGGACATGTTCATCCAGGAAGAGGCTGAAGAGCGCATGACAGGTTACCAAAAGCGGTATGAGTGACAGCAATGCATAGAAGGATAATGACGCGGATAATCGGCTGGCATGATCATCGATCCACGCCCGACCGGTGGCGACAAGGATGCACACGTAGCGGTTCGCCATGAGGACTGTCCGCGCTCTTTTCCGCCACATCAACATACCACCATGGAGAGCATAAGATGTACCAATTGACGTGCCCTCAAGGCCACCTCCCGTTAGCGACCTCATGCAGAAGCAGGAACGCCCACCATCGCGCGCGCCATGTCCGCGAGGGAGTCCGGCCTAGCGACCGCATCAGCACAGAGTCCGGAAAGCAGCGTCTCCCGGCAGCCTCGCCAGGAAATGCCACATTGGCGCCGATGTCATCCAGCCAGGGATGCCGATTGCAGTCGCACGCCCATCTATGAATCCACTCCCGCCTAGCGCTCGTATGGCGATGCATCTGAGACACCAAAGGCCCCCTCCCTCGGTCATCATATGGAGGGAGGGGGCGGTCATCTCAGCACGTCGCACACGTCTGTGGTCGGCTTCAGGACTGCCGTCGATGAACATCGGTACCGGCAGCACTGGACGTGCCATTTCCGCAGCCGCCCGCTGCCAATGATATTTCCCACGGTACGTCGAAGGAGTGGCGTTAGACAAGGACGGAGACGCCATCTGCACGCTCCCTGGTGCGGCCATGGATTGGCAGGCGATCCTAGCTGCGGCAGCAGTCGGGACGAGGGCTCATATGTGCAGATGCCTTCATGGGTTCGCCTGGGCCTAGGAATCGGCTGCACAGACATCGTCTCATCGGAGATGGCTCACCTGGCGCCGGAATAGGGGGGTGCCATCTATCGTCCTTCAGCCGTCATCAGGATACTGTCGACACCTAGGCACGACCCGATGCCAATTCCTGGACCGGTACCTCCGTGCATACCGCAGCACCCCGACCGCCCTCAAGCAGGCGGTTTGCACGATGCTATCGCTCATCCATGACGAGACCGCGATGTTCCTGCATTCCAGGCATGCCGGAGGCTATCGATGGTCCTCGCGTGGGGATACGGCGCACGTGGTGACCACTCGCGATGTACGCACGCAGCCAGCCGCACGTGCGTGCGCACTCGCGGCTGGCTGTCGTCCTCATGCACACGTTCAATGAGAAGACGCGTTCTGCCTGCTGCTCGGCGCACCCCTCTTCTGCAGCTCGCTCATGCGCCCGTGCGTGCGCTTCTGCGCTGGGAGCAGCTCGACGTCGATGAGCTGCCGGAGCTCCTCGTCGCCCGCGACCACCGCTGTTCGGTAATCGGCCAATCCGCGATCCTCTCCTTCCTCGAGGATGGCGATCACGGCACTGCGCCCGAACAGCTTGGCGCTCCCAGTCGTCGCTTGGGCCAAGGTACCCCAGGCGCCGGAACTGGTTTCCGGGGTGCCGTCCTTGGACAGGATGGCATTGGCCAGCAGCTTTGTGCGTTGGAAATGGCAGTCGCGATTCAACGCCAATTCGGGGATCTCATCCCCCGGCAGCTTCGTCAGGGCCTGATCATAGGTCTCAACGGCAGAGAGCTCGCCCCGCAGGAAGGCGTTCAGTTGTTTGATGGTCTTGGTCGTGGTAGTGGTAGTAGTAGACATGGCAGAATCCTTTGGTGTTGGTCAATGGTATGGGTGATCACGGCAATGATGGTGCTTGGTGCGGATGCTACCATGGTCCTCTCGACCTGCGGAGAGCAATTGGTCGCTGGCCGTCGGATTGGAACCGGTAGCGAAGCTCGCGTTTACGTCACTGATTTCCTCTTCATGCCAGGCGTCTTCCTTCCCTTATGGAATGTCTCAGGGTCTCGCCCCTCCTTGCTCGCAGTGGCGTAGTAGACCTCCTTTCCATGCTTATTTCCGTATTCCTTCTGGAATTTCCTGATGATCGATGTGGGCATGGCATCCTCCTGAATGATGGTGGACTGGATCGACGGGAGGACCGCGGCCCCTCCTTGACGTATGGTGAATTGTCCGGCGACTCCGGTACCTGCTCATCCTGGTCGCATACGGATGACGGAGGGAGGACGAGGCTCGACAACCATACATAGCGGGGCACATGCCAAAGATCCCCCTCCGCCATCATCGCTGTAAGCACAGTGATCCGGTTGCCCCCTGCGATGTGCACGCATTGTACTGGCGCATGCGCCTCAATGTACAGTGCAGCTGCGCGCCAGATCTAGAAGTGGCGCGATGCCATGGCCGGATCGAATGGTATGGCGACGCGCGAAGCAGCCGTCGAGGCCCCGGCTCACATCACCAGATTGCCGAGCGCAAGCGATCCCAACCGCTCTTCCCGGCGTCATCGTCCCGGCGGTCTTTTGCTCACGGTCTTCCGTCACCGAGATGACGGCCATCTCCATGTGACTTTCCTGGCGGCGAGGAGGGCGGAGTGCATACTGGCGAGAGATATGATCGCTCTAGAGCATTTCTGCTGATGACCTGCATGGATCCAGACCATCGGAACCGGACCCCTCCTTCCGCTGCATGCGACGCATCGGCCACCGTTTCATGCCGTGAGGTGGTTCGCAGACGCCACGTATCCTGTCCTACCCTTCTTCTCCAGCGAGTAAGTCGCAGCGGTGCATCCGACGTCGAGGCTGTCGGCGCATTCTCGCCGAGCCAGCCGATGCTGAAGGCGAATGGTAGTCGTTCCTGGATGAGCGACGTGGCGACACAACAGATGAGCACACCCCGCACCCGTCAGCGCGATGATCATGCGGGCTCAGCCATGGTGGACGTGACCACTCCCAGGAGCTTCACCGCCGATTCTGGGCGCTGGACTCGCTCATGCCGTGACCGTTCACCAGGTTCGGCAACGTTCCTTCTGCAGAGGGTTTGAGGAAGAGACTTCTGACCATGCCATGCGGCTTCCCGATCGCAGCGTGCAACGGGCTCGAGCGGATATCCAACCACCGAACGAGCCCTACGCCCCTGTGCCCATTCGTCCGGCTGCGGCATCCAGCCGCGAGCGCGCTTCCCAACGCCATGACGATGGCGTCACCATCGAGCGGTCCAGTCCGCCTGTACCTCTCAGCATGGCTGCAAACGCCCGTCCCCGGCTCTCGCCGACCCTCGGACGAGCGGCTGCAGCGAGAGAGCATGGGGATGGGATGGGGGATCTGCGCCACGTCGAGCACGCGGTGTCGACCCGCGGCAGCCGCACGCACGCGCATCCACATGGCACTGGCACGCCGTGCGCTCCTCCCACTCGAATCCCTTGCTCCCGTGCAATCGTCATCATCCACATCTCATCGCGACTGAATAGTCATGGCGCTCGACTCGCCTCTCCGCACTTTGGCACCTGCTCCATCCCGGTGGAGAAGGCCGGAGGATTCGGCATCGACTCGTCACGCGGCTGGCCATCGCGCCGCGGAGCCACCTAGCAGCGTAGCCGGCGAATGATAAGCGCCCGCAGCAACTCGCACCATGTCCTGCGGACTCGGCGCACGGCACCAGACCTCTACCGCCCCCGGGGCGGGCCGCACACGCTCCTGCTCGCCATCCTGTCGCGCGCCCTCTATCACATGGACCACAGCCATGGCAGATGGCCCAGGACGACGACCAGCGCCACCTGCTCGGCTGCCGTCACCGATGAGTTCGGTTACCGTCCCGAACGATCACCTGATCATGAGGAGCATATCATGAACCTGCCGCTCACTCCCCACCGCATCTGGTGGCCTTCCCAGATGTATGATCAGCTCGCGGTGGGGGGCCATTGGATCTTCCGCACCCTGTGGATCAGCAACCGCTTCGCCGGCCGGGTCCTGGTCGTGCTGCTGCTGGCGCTGATCCCGCTTCGCCTTGCGCTCCCCTACGTGCTGATAGCGGTGATTAATCATCAGCTGTCACGGCCTGGACTGGTCCAGGGCCATATCCATGACCTGACTCTGAGCTTGTGGCGCGGTCGATATGCCATCTCCGGACTCCATCTCACGTCCCTCGACACCGATGGCGCTCACCGCGGTCCGTTGTTCGATGTCGCAATGATCAACTGCATGGTCCATGTGACCCGTCTGTTCGCCGGCCACTATGAAGGATCGGTCACCCTCATCGGCGCCGATCTCCATCTGGGTCCGCCGGCGAAGGAGGCGGCCAAACAGGCGGACAAGCCCTCGTCCGAAGCCGAATGGCAGACCATCCTCCGCAGCCTGGTCCATTTCAGCATCGCCGCCGTGGCAGTGGAGAAAGGACGCATCGACTACGACGACCCCGGGCGCGATGTCCATGCCACCATCGGCACCATCGCGGGCCGCATCGATGACTTGATCGTTCCCGCTGATGGAGAACGGCCGGCGACCTTCACCTTCCACGGGTCAACACCGGGTGAAGGGGCGCTGAACATCTCCGGCCAAGCCAGTCCCGACGCGATGCCTGCGCGGCTCGAGATGGAAGCATCCCTGGAGCACCTGGATCTGACAGCGCTCTCGGAGATCACCGAGCATTATGACGGGTTGCGGTTCGAATCAGGGATCTTTTCCGGTTACCTCGAATACCGGCTCCATGGCACGCGCATCGAGGGCTCCTTCAAGCCGATCTTCCACCACCTCTCCGTGAGCTCGTACAGCCACAAGCAGGGCCACCTTGCTACCAAGCTCTTCTGGTCGGTGGTCGTCCCGGTGGCCGAATATGTGCTGAAGAACGGCGAGAAGGACCAGCAAGCAGCCATCATCCCCATCAAGGGGGAGGTCTCTGATCCCCATTCCAACCTGTGGAGGGTGGTCGGATCTGCCCTCAGCAACGCCTTCATCCGTGCGCTCGCACCGGGATTCGATGGCTTGTACGCGGCAGCGGCGCCAGCGCCACGCTGATCCCCACACCACTGGACGAACCAGGCGTGCCCTCGGCCGCGGCGGACATCCCCTCCCTGCTCCAAGCTCGTTGAGCTCGCGCTGGAGGATGCCATGCGCCTGACGCCAGAGGCGGCGCTAGGCCTCCTGGACCTCTCGCAGGGCGTTCCTGTACCTTCCCTGGCCGTCCAGCTGCCGGATTCGCCCCAGTCTACTTGAGGTAGGCGTTCACCACATCCAGGAGCTGCTCGGCCGCCTCGATCTGCTCAGCCGAAGATCTGCCCTTGGGGTCGAGCACATGGTAGCGCACATGGCCCTCGATGATCTCCGCCATCAGTCCATTGAGCGCGCCACGGCAGGCGGCGATGGTCTGCAGGACCTGGTTGCAGTCGTTGGCCTCCTCGATGTCCTTCTCGATCGCGGCGACCTGCCCTTTGATGCGGCGGATGCGGGCGACCAGCCGATCATGATTCCCGTGCACATGCGCCATATATCCCCCCGCCTTGCTTCAGTAGAGTTGCGACAGGTGAAAGTCAAGAAAGCCGGAGCGGCATCCTGCACTCGCGCAGAAATCGGAGACCATGCCGATGAGGATGCGCGCCGCGGATCGCCGGCGCCGCCGTGCACGCCCGGCAGGATGCGCCCACCATGCTCAGTAGTCCCCATGCAGTCGCACACCGAAAACGGATACTGGACCGCGGTTGCGATTGAAGGCGGGGTTGGCGATGAGCTGGTAGTCGATGGCCGTATGGACGCTCGCCCAGACGGCGCAGTCGTAGTAGGTCTCCAGGATCTTCTCCAGGCCGTAGTCCAGACCGCCATCGCCCGCCAGGATGCCGGTTCCGCCGGCCGCCAGGAAGCGCTGCTCCTGGATCGAGCAGCCGTTGACCAGGACTGCCAGGGCGTAGGTATCGTCGCTGCGATGCCAGGAGGCGCCCTTGATGCTCACACCCACGGAACCGGTATAGCCCACATCGCTGAACATCCATCCCTGCTCGCGATCGTCATTCCAGCCGAGCCGCGAGAACACGCCCAGGTTGGCACTCACCTCCTGCTGCCAGTTCAGTCCGAAGCCATACTTGCAGCGGTAGGCCAGGGCCGATGACAGATCGGCACCCAGCCCGTCCGCACGCAGGAGAGCGGTCGCCTCGGCATAGTCGGCCATGTCCGCGCGGTTGAGGAAAGCGAGCAGCCGGATGGCGCCGGGATGGTCGGCAATGGTCCAGCGGTGCTCGCCCTCCACCATCATCGCCCAGGCGCGCAGCGGCTGCCCATCGCTCGAGGGGCCATTCGCCGATGGATCGTAAGGCCACTTGAGGTAGCGGTCGTCCGCCGTCAGACCGTTCTGCTGCCCCGGTTCCTGGAAGACGCCATAGCGCAGGGTCCAGGACCGCTCATTCCATTCCACCGCCAGCCCGGTGGTGAATCCGACCGCATCCGCCGGATAGTCCCAACCCTCGTTGTTGACCAGGCCCCAGTTGAGGAACTGGGTGTTCGGGCTGTTGGCATAGGCATTCTGGTCGAAGATGTCCGAGGAGGCGAGGCGGCCGACGGTGATGGTCACGCGTGCGACGTCCTGCCGCCCTGCGAGGGCCAACGGGCCATCGGCCACCGCCTCCCGCTCGCCGCCCAGGCCGATGGTCTGGCGGAGAAAGAAGCGCGAGATCATGCCGTTGGGCTCACGGGTGCCGAGGCGGTACGCTTCACCGCTGGGGAAGCCCTCGATGCCATGGGCATCGCCGATGCCGAAGCCCTGCCACAGAAGGCCATCGATGTGCGCTTCCGCCCCGCTCCACAGGCGCAGCCCAGCCATCAGGTCCAGCGCCACGGTCTCCTGCACCTCGCCGCCGGCAGGCAGGCTGTTGGCACCCGACTGGCTGGCGGCGAAGCGGGGATAGCCCTGGGCGACATCGGTATTCTGGGCATGCCAGTTCCACGTCGGCTCGGCGGTCGGCACGGCGGCCGATGCGGTATCGGCCGACCGGTCAGTGCTCGGCGCGGCGGCGGCGCTCGGCACCCCCAGTGCTGGCGCATCCGCCGCTCCCGCGTTCGCATGCACGGCGCAGCATGCGATGGCAACCATGCCCAGCCGCTCGACGCATCGCTTCATCCTGCTGCATTCCTCCCCGTGCTTACCCGCATCTGCACGGACTGGTCGATGGGGGTGTTGGTCGCCAACCGGCGGAGGCGCGCCAAGCCTGCTGCGCGACCTGCCGGAGGGAGATCACGGCCTGGCCCTCACGGTGCGAATATACTATAGGGGGGTATGGATCGCTGGCAAGGCGCCATCGAGCTGCCCGCCCACATCTGCGGGACCGCATGGGCATTGCGCAGCGCAGCGCTCCGGCACCTGCACGGAGGTGGCTGGACGTGTGCAAATGGGACTGCCGGGCATGCGCATGCCATCGTACCGGCACAGAGGGCTGCCGAGCGTCAGCCCGATGCTAGGGCACGCGCAGCGCCGTCAGGGTGCCCCAGGATTCGTGATCGGGGCTGAAGCCCTCCGGGCGGTTGCGCTCGATCACCTGGCGGGTGAAGGGCATGGCGAGATGGCCATCGACCGCGTAATGCTGGTACACCTTCTCGTAGATGGGGCGGAATTTGCCGCGGTAGAGGGCCGAGATCGTGCCTTGGCAGGGCACTTCGAAGCCCAGGTTGTACTTGGCCGTATATTCGATGCCGGCCATCAGGCGGTTGCCTTCGGCGCCATAGAGGTCGACCCCCTGCTTCCAGGCCGTCTCGCAGGCGGCCGCGAGCATGCCCAGGCCGAGCTGGGTGTGCGCCTGGTCGCGGGTGCTCTCCTGGCATTGACCGCTCGGCATGACGTAGTGGGCGATCGAGCCATTGCCGTCCCCATGCAGGTAGAAGTCGACTGCCCGCTGGAAGAGCGGATGATCATCGCTCAGCACGGCGATGCAGAGCATCGAATTGATCATCGCCGCACCCCAGTTGCCATTGGCGGCGGGCTTGAAATCCCAGATCAGCGGCAGGTAGATGCCGTGCAGCATGGTCCGCAGACGCGTTGCCGCCTGAGCGTCCCAGCCGGACGGGGTGTGGAGGAGGATCTCGGCGGCATTGCAGAACTTGTAGGCGGTGATGCCGGCGAGGAGCTGGCGGTCCGGACCATCGATGGAGGCCAGAACGCCGCTCCAGGCATCGAGGATGGCGATGGCCTTGGCGGCATGCGCCTGATCGCCGGTGATCGCCCATTGCAGCGCCTGGCTGTAGGCGGCGGCGGAATCCTTCATCATCGCCGAGCTGCCGATGTCCGGCTTGTTGTACGGCCCGCGGATCACCGCGGCGACGGGCTTGGGCACCCAGGCCATCCCCGAGACGCCCTCGCGCTGGAGCAGCTCGAAGGCCCCGGCCCAGGGCTGCTCACCCTTGGCCACACGCTCCTTCATGAAGGCGAGATCGGCCGCGCTATGGAGCATGCCAGGATGGATGAATGCCGGTGGGTCGGCTGCCAGCAGCGCACCTGCGGCATTCAGGGCCAGCACCACCAGCAGCGAGCGCAGCATGCGGCTGACCCCCGATGTGTGATGACCACTCACCGCACGGATGGTGTGCACTGCCACCTGGGCGTCGTCACCGGCCAGGGGACGCGGTGCCCTGATTCCATGCCAGCCGGTCCGAGCGCGAGCGCATCCATTGCCGGCATGATGACCGATCCCTGGTCACGGTCCAGGGGGCACGCAGCGGACCCGGAGTGCCAACGTCGATGGGATGGGCACGCCGTGTATGGGGTGAATACCGCATGGTGATGGAACGTCAGCGTGAGGATGATACCGCGCAGGTGTGGGAAGCAGACGCCGATTGCCCCTCATCATCGCGGGTCGGCTCGCGCCCTGCCCCTGGCCAGAAGGCATGCACATGACGATCTTCAATCCAGCCCTCATCGGCTTGGCCCTGATCCTGCCGCTCGCGGGATGCGGCAATGCCCCGGCCGACGCAGACAGCCGGACCACGTCGCCGCCCCCTCCTCTCGCCACGACCAGCCATGATGCCCCGACCACCGCATCCACGCCATCCGCTGCGGCACCGGCTCAGGTGCCGGCGCCGAATCCGACGGTCTCGATTCCCATTCCCGGCAATAGGCCGGATCCGGGTCCGTCATCGACGCAGATCACTCCTCGGCCATGAGCCACGGTTGATCTCCCGCAGCAGGCCCCCTCAAGACACACGGAAACCATATGAACGTGCTCATCCGCATCACCATCGCAGCATTGGCGATATGTTCCGCCAGCGCATCCGACATCGCACCACCCCTCGATGCCATCGATCGGGACTTCGCCGAGAAGGCGAATCAGGGCGGCTTGTTCGAGATACGCAGTTCCGAATTGGCGATCAAGCGCGGCATGGGCACCAGCGACAATGCCGTGGCCCAGCAGATGATCGATGACCATACTGCGGCGAACCTGGCATTGGGGGCATTGGCGGCCAAGAAGGGCGTCACCTTATCCGCCATTCCGGACAGGGCGCATCAGGCGCTGATCGACCAGCTCGGAACCGTGACCGACAAGCAGTTCGCCAAAGCCTACCTCGCGCAGCAGCTCAAGGCGCATACCTCCGCCATTGCGCTGTTCAGCGATGAGAGCACCGGCGGCAGGGACAGCGATATGCGCACCTTTGCCGGCACGACGTTGCCGACGCTCAGGATCCACCTCGCCCATGTCATGAATGCCATCGACAAGGAATGACCCGTCGGCCCGGGTTACCGACAGCCGTCGGATTCCATGACATGATGCGCATCACCCTCCTCGGGAGAGCGTCGGTCGCTCGGCAAACGGCAGACACGCTGGTGAGCACCCGAACAGCCCATCGGCCCACGCCCAGGCTGCTTTGATCCCGGACCAGACCGGATTCACCTCCCTGCGAGCGCCCACTTCCCTGGCACCGCCCACGTGGCGCTCACGATACCGCCCGCTGGAGCATCCGCTCGGCCTCGATCCCCTCGTGGTGGTGGCTGTTCGCCAGGGCCTTTGCCGCCGACAGGGACTCCACCGCGCTGAGGATCTGGAACGGGGCCACGCCCGACTGGCAGTGGTAGAGCCAGAATTTCCCGTCACCGGCACGGATCAGGTAGCGGGGCATTTCGAAGACGCCTTCGCTCTTCCAGGTGAGCGGCGAATCCATGACTTTGATGAATCTGATCATGACATGACTCCCTAGAGCAGCGGATCGTCGAGCAGGTCGGCAGAGAGAGTATCGGCGGCGCCACCCGGTGGATGAGGCCAATATGACGATGGTGATGCAGCACCACTAGGCATTGGCACCCACTTCCAGGGGAGTAGCGCGTGAATGACGCCGGGAGTCACGCATCAGCACGATCCGCCTCCGTCTGAATCGATTCAGAGCCGCACCCACCCCAGGCCTGCCCCCCTCACGAGCGTACGTGCCAGCATTGACATGCCCTGTCCAGCGCATCCAGTGACCCCGCGCTGTCCTCCAGGTGCCCTCGTTGGTCGCCGGTACCGCGCTCTCCGCTCGTGTCCGCCTGGCATGGGCCCTGACGTCGCCGTTGTCCGGAGACCCCATGCGCAATGTCCTCGTCCTGCTGTTCGCCGCGCTCCAGACCCTCGCTGCGGCGACCTACGATGCCGATCCGACCGCAGCCGAGGAACTGCGCGCACGAGACGGCCTCGGCAATGTCCTGGCCAAGGCCGCCGCCGGCAAGCCGGTGCGCATCGCCTATCTCGGCGGCAGCATCACCGCCGCCGCCGGCTGGCGGCCCAAGTCCCTGGCCTGGTTCCAGAGCCAGTTTCCGCAAGCGTCGTTCAGCGAGATCAATGCCGCGATCTCGGGCACGGGATCGGATTACGGCGCCTGCCGCGTCCAGCTCGACGTGCTCGACCACAAGCCCGACCTGGTCTTCCTCGAATGCCGGGTCAATGGCGGCGGCGGCTTCGAGAAGCAGTCGGTGGAAGGCATCGTGCGCCGGATCTGGACCAGCGATCCAAGCATCGACATCTGCTTCATCTACACCATCAGCCAGTGGATGCTCAAGGACATCCAGGCGGGCAAGGCGCCGGCCTTCGGTGCGGTGATGGAGGGCATCGCCAACCACTACGGCATCCCCTCGGTCGATTTCGGCGTCGAGATCGCGCGCCGCGAGAAGGCTGGCGAGCTCATCTTCAAGGCCGCTCAGCCGATCCCCGGCACACTGGTATTCTCGCAGGACGGCACCCATCCCGGCGATGCCGGCTATGAGGTCTATCGCGACGTGCTCGCGCGCTCGGTCCTGGCGATGAAGGATGTCGGCACCGCCCGGCCGCATGCGCTCCCGGCGCCGCTGGTGCCGCATCCCTGGGAGGTGGCCACCCTGCTGCCGATCAGCCAGGCCACCCTGAGCGCGGAATGGACCGCGGTGGACATGGCGAAGGACCCGGTGCTCTCAGCCGATCTCGGGCGCACGCGCGGCATGCTCCGCGAAGCCCGGCGCTGCGACACCGTGGGTGCCACGCTCACCGTCCATTTCGACGGCACCGCGCTGGGCATCAGCGATGTCCCTGCCACCGAACCGATCGTCATCGAGGCCATCATCGACGGGCAGCAGAAGCTCACCCGCTCGGCCACCGAGCATCCGCGGAAATATGCGCGCTTCTGGTACACCCCCGAGCTGCGCCCCGGACCCCATACCGTCACCTACACCATCACCGCGCTGCCGCCCGGGACCGCCTGCTATCTCGGGCAGCTCCTGGTGGTGGGGATACCCGCCGTGGCTGCCAGCGCGGGAGCCGGGGGGAAGTGACATCAGGGCAGGCCGACATGCCGATCACGAGGCGTGAACGGCCAGCCCCGGGGTCGCCGACCTGGCGCCCAGGACAGCTGCCAGCGCAGTCGCGTGGAGGTGGCTGCATCGAGATCGCGGCGCTGACGGAGGAAGCGGTTGGCTCATCCGGTGGAGGCGGCTCTCACCAAGGCATCGGCCAGGGTGTGGCTTTGAGACGCTCCGAGCGCAGCGATCCCGGCCTCCCGGCCTTCCCAGAGTCCCGAGCCGCGTCGCCGCTCCAACGGATCGCTCTCGCCGCCATCACCAGCGGATCACTGCGCCAGGAATGAGCGCACGCTCATCGGAGCGAGCGTCACGCGGCAGGAGCCATCCGCGGCGATGGGGATGGATTCGCCAGTCACCAGATCGGTCACCTGCGCACCCTTGGGAAAGCAGGTGAGCTGCACGGACTTCTCGGCGAGGGTGAAGCCGCGATTGATGACGGCGACATAAGCGCCGGCATCGGTGCGGATCCTGCGCACCACCACATCCTGATCGCGCTGGCCCGCATCGATGACCTCGGACGGCAGCGCCGGCAGGGCGAGATAGGCCTTGGCGAACGCCTGGGCATACTCGGGGAATCCGCGCCTGAGATCGGCCATGCGCAGACCCAGCATGACCGGATCTGCAGCGGCGACCGAGAGCACCTCCTCCATCATGCAGAAGGGCCCCGCATGCTCGGTCCCCTCGAGGCCGGGCAGGCCGACGGCCGGATTGTTACCGATGGCATCCTCATTGTAGAGCCAGCAATTCGCCGCCGCGATGCCGCCGCCGGTGCGGAAGAACTCAAGATAGGCCGGGCTCGCGGCGGTGAAGGCGAAATGCATGGGACCCCAGATGAAGATGCCGGCATCATTCCGGTACAAGGGCGGATGGATGCCCGTCTGATCCTGATCCGGTCGCCGGTAATCCTCCAGCAGCGAGCGCATATCGATCGAGGTGTTGAGCCGCGGGATAGTCAGCCTGCTGTCATCGAATCGCGGCATGCACGGCCGCAGCGGATCCGCCGGATCAATGAACTCGTCGCGCGTTCCCTTCGCCTGCGGCGAGGCGTAATGGAGGACCTGGCCGAAGGGGACATGGTCGTCGGCGACGTAATTGAGGACGTAGAGCACGAGGTCCGGCCGGATCGAGCGCAGCTTGTCGCGGATGGCGAGCAGCACCTCGCGCTTCTTCGCGTAATGGAAGGACCAGTAGGCATCGAGGGCATGCGCCTGGATCCAGCGCGCCCGCTCATCCCGGCTCCCCGCTGGCACCGCGGTGCCGGACTCCTTGGCGAAGCGAGTGAGCTCATAATCGCTGTAGCTGATGTCCCAGGCCCGCGAGCGATGGGTGAGTTCGATGCCCTTGATGTTCGGATGCGCCTGGAACACCGGGCCGAGCTCATCGAGGATCTTGCGGAATTCCTCGGCCACCGCGGGGTGCGCCATGTCGACGCAGTACCAGCCGTCGATGCGCTTGGCACCCCAGTAGAAGCGCGACTTCGCGCCATCCGCCTCGACCGCCAGCGCCTCCTCGGGCAGGGACGAGCTCCCGCCGTATTCGAAATAGGGGATGATGGACAGTCCGGTCTTGGCGCTGGCATCGAGGCTCGAGGACAGCCCGTTGGGCGGCGGCGAGAGATTGTAGCGCCCCTTGTCGAACAACCGGCTCTGCCAATTGACGGAACCGTGATTGCCGGTGCCATCGCCGCAACCGCAGTAGAACAGGGCGGCAGGTGAATAGGCATTCACGCCGTACATCATCAGTTCACGCTGGTAGGCGAAGCCCGCAGGCGCCGCGTCCTCCTGCAGATGGACGATCATCCGCCGGGGCAGCGGGGCAGGCGGATAACGGTAGGTAGGTACCGCGAATTCCGCGGGCGGCGTCTCGATGCGGTACATGCGGATGCTGCTCACCGCCACGCCCGCGTTCACCGGATCGGCAGATCGCTCCATCGCATTGATCGAGATGGTGCCGGCACCGCTGCCGACCATGACGCAGCGCCAGGTGCGGTAGCCCTGGCTCAATGGCAGCGGTGAATTGCCGACGAAGCGCTGGCGGGTGTACGGATCACCGAGGCTGCTACCGGTATGGAAGCCGGGATTGGCGTTCTGGGTGTTGTAGACCGCGAACATGCGCGGCTTGTCCTCGGGGTAATCGATCTCGGTGAGGTAGTACTGCCCACGGACGATCTTGCCCTGAGCCAGCGCGTAGGAGAACCAGCCCCAGTTCTCCGCCGTCCGGCAGGAGCGTCCGAGGATGGACTCCACGGTGGTGAATCCCTGATCGTGGGTGCGATCGCGCCAGGTCAGCGGCCAGTCGAAGCAGAGATCCGCCTTCCCGTAGTAGCCCAGCGGCTCGCTCGAGTACTTCGCGTTGATCGACTTGGCGCCTTGCATCGCCGGCTCGTCGGTGGCGCAGTCCACCGCATCGACCAGGGTCAACCTGCCCCAGATCGGATCCGCCTTCTCGCTTGCGATCCCGGCGGGCAGCAGGTGCGGGCGGGAGGGCTCATCAGCCTGCGGCAGAGCGATGATCACCGGGGACAGTTCGGCATCGACCAGCAGCTCCCCCTCGAGCATGCGGGCGACCATCCGACCGCCTTGACGCTTCGACAGCCGTCTGTCCTCCCGCAGCTTGTCGGCGTAGCTTGGGGGTATGGGGAAGCGCAGCAGCTGCTGCGCTCCCGCTGCAAGGCTGACGGCAATGCGCGATTCATCACCGCGGCAGTAGGCGTCCGATGCGAAGCAGGCGACCTCCCCCTTCCATGGCACGGGCCTGTCGTTGCGCACCTGGTAGACCGCCTGGAGCGTCTCACCTGCCGCCGGCAGATGGGCGATCGTCCTGCCCCGCAGGAGGGGGAACAGGCTCTCCTTGGCGCCCACCGACAGCGAGAGACCGAGGAACCTCAAGGCCTTGCCCGGATGATCGAGCAGTGTCGGCGCCCCGCGTGCCTGGACCACGGAATTGTCGAGATCGAAGCTGCCCAGCAGCACGATGAACTCGGGGGCCCAGCCGTAGGCATAGACGTCATACGTCCCCTCCGCCGGCATGTCGAAGAGATCGATGTCCAGGGAGAAGGCGCGCGGCGTCCCGGCCGCCTGCTTAAAGATGCTGTGCCCGATAGTGTCGCGGGCGACATAGGGATTCTTCCCGCCATCACGCACGACACCATGCGGATACACCATGAGCGTGAACCAGTCATCCTGCTTGAGGCCATTGACCGAGCCCTTCACCGTCAGGACGCCGC
Organism: Planctomycetota bacterium; assembly: GCA_003136555.1. Classification (GTDB taxonomy): domain Bacteria; phylum Planctomycetota; class UBA11346; order UBA11346; family UBA11346; genus BOG-1363. Next base: position 41,845 of record PLEW01000173.1, read on the forward strand.
TCATCGGCAGCCGGTCGGCAGAGAAAGACACCTTCTCCACCGAGACGTTGACCGCCGCATGCAGCGTGACGGCTGCCATCAGGCAGAGGAGGATGAGGATTCTCATGGAGAGAATCTCCTTGGGGAATGTTCGTGATCGGCCTGGTCCGTACAGGTCCCGTGCGTGATCAACCGGTGACATGCAGGCCATGGCGATCGTCACTGGCCGTGCCGCGTTCACAAGAGAGGCAACGGCGATCGCATGTCACCATCGGCTCGCCTGCCGACGCCATGGTGCCGAGCCTGGGCCGGCGGATGATTGCCCATGCCCGAGATCGCTATCTCCACACGCTCATGCCGATGAGGTGCGCATGAGGTCGATCTGGCATCATTGCCCCGCTGCTGTCGCACCGGATCGTCATGCTCCCTGCACCGGCCGCTGCCCGCCGGTCGGGCAGGGCGTTCACATCGCTCGCAGGGTATGCGTGACCTGGCGGGCGTGGGTTGCACACATTGGCCAGCAACCTACAGTCCGCCATGGCCCGCCGATCAGGCCACGAAAGGCCCACACCGATGGCGTCGTCGCTCTCCATCTACCGAACCGCAACCGGTGCCGTGGTCCAGGATGGTGCTGGGTCGTACGCGCTGCACGGATTCGCCTGGGACAGCCTGTTCCATGACAGCGCCCCGCTCGCGGCCATCACCAGGCTCATCGCCGGCGCCGCCACGCATCACGGTGCCATCCAGGCCCTGGCGCCCAGCCTGCACCAGGAGGTCTGGGCCGCCGGCGTGACCTATTACCGCAGCCGCGATGCCCGCATGGAGGAGTCGAAGGGGGCAGGTGGCGGCGACTTCTACGCCCGGGTGTATGAAGCGGTCCGACCCGAGCTGTTCTACAAATCCAGCCCGCATCGCGTCGCCGGTCCCGGCACCGGAGTGCGCATCCGCAAGGATTCCCAGTGGAATGTGCCGGAGCCCGAGCTGACCCTGGCGATCAACCGCCACAACCGCATCATCGGCTACACCATCGGCAATGACATGAGCAGCCGCGACATCGAGGGCGAGAACCCCCTCTATCTGCCGCAGGCCAAGAGCTATGACCAGGCCGCGGGCCTGGGCCCCTGCATCCTTCTCACCGATGAGATGCTGCCACCCTCCACCGAGATCCGCGTCATCATCAGCCGTGGAGCCAAGGAGATGTTCAATGGGGCCACCGCCTTGTCCCAGCTCAAGCGCAAGCCCGAGGAGCTGGTCGAGTTCCTGACCCGCGAGATGAGCTTCCCCGATGGCGGCTTCCTCATGACCGGCACCGGCATCGTCCCGCCCAACGCCTTCACCCTGCTCTCCGGCGACCGCATCGCTATCACCATCCTGCCCATCGGGACGCTCGAGAATACCGTCATCTGAGCGCACCTGGCGGTGGTCGCTGCCGGCATCGTCCGTCTTACCCGGAACATCCATGACCCTGCTAGGCACCAGCATCATCAACGGCGCCGCCGTGGCGAGCTCGTCGGCAACCTTCACCGCCGTCAATCCGGCGACGTCCAGTCCGCTGGCGCCTCCGTTCCACGAGGCGACGCTGGGCGATCTCGACAACGCGGCGCAGGCCGCAGCACTCGCCTTCGACAGCTACCGACGCACCACGCCGGTACAGCGCGCGCAGTTGCTGGAGCGCATCGCGACGGAGATCGACGCGCTCGGCGACAGCCTGATCCAGCGCGCCAACGCCGAGACCGGCCTGCCTGAGGCGCGCCTGGCCGGCGAGCGCGGGCGCACCACCACCCAGCTGCGCGCCTTCGCCGCCCTGATCACCGACGGCTCATGGGTCGACGCGCGCATCGACCGCGCCCAACCGGAGCGCAAGCCCCTGCCACGCCCCGATATCCGCCGCATGCTGCGGCCGATCGGCCCGGTGCTGGTCTACGGTGCGTCCAATTTCCCCCTCGCCTTCTCCGCTGCTGGCGGCGACGCCGCCTCGGCGCTGGCCGCGGGCTGCCCGGTGGTGCTCAAGGCCCATCCCGCCCATCCCGGGACCTCGGAACTGGTCATGCAGGCGATGAGCACCGCCCTGGTCGCGTGCGGGCTGCCCCCCGGTACGGTGAGCCTCATCCAATCGTCACTGACCGAGATCAGCACCGCGCTGGTCCAGCATCCGCTGATCCAGGCCGTCGGCTTCACCGGCTCGCTGGGCGCCGGACGCGCGATCTACAACGCCGCAGCGGCGCGGCCGACACCCATCCCCGTCTACAGCGAGATGGGCAGCATCAATCCGGTCTTCCTGCTCCCCGGCGCCTTGGCCGAACGGGGTACGGCGATCGCCGAGGGCTTCGTCGCATCGCTGACGCTCGGCGTCGGCCAGTTCTGCACCAACCCCGGTGTGGTGGTGGCCATCGCGTCGCCCCACCTCGATGCCTTCCTCGCCGCTGCGACGGCGCTGGTCACCAAAGCCGCACCCGGCTCCATGCTCTATGAGGGCATCCGCCGCCGCTACGACTCCGGCATCGCCGCGCTCGCTGGTCGCGCGGGGGTCGCCCTGGCCGCCCAGGCGTCGCAGCCGGCCGATCCCGCGCGCACGCAGGCCGGGGCCCGCCTCTATCGCGTGTCGGCAGCCACCTTCCTCGCCGATGCCCATCTACGCGAGGAGATCTTCGGACCCAGCGCGATCGTGGTCGTCTGCTCCTCGGCCGCCGAGGTGGAAGCGGTCGCCCGCATCATCCCCGGCCAGCTGACGGCCACCATCCACGCGGCGCCTGGCGATCTGGGCGCCAGCGGCGCGCTCGCGGATATCCTCGTCCAGAGGGTCGGCCGGCTGCTATGGAACGGCTTCCCCACCGGTGTCGAGGTCTGCCCCGCCATGGTGCACGGCGGCCCCTACCCGGCGACCACCGATGCGCGCAGCACCTCCGTCGGCACCGCCGCGATAGAGCGCTTCGTCCGTCCGGTGTGCTATCAGAATGCGCCGCAGGACCTGCTGCCGCCCGAACTGCAGAACGCCAATCCGCGTGGCATCTGGCGCACCGTCGACAGCACGTTGACCAGAGAGCCGTTGTTGTAGCACTGCTCGTCGAGGCATCTCCGCCTCGCTGGTCGTCCTGTGCACCGCAATCAGATGGCGCCCACTACCCTTTCCATCTCACGGCTGATGGTGCAGGAGCCCATAGACGACCACCTTGCCATCGCCGGTCGGGATGTAGGCCTTGCCGCCGACGATGGTCGGGAACTGCCAGTGCCCCACCGAGCCGAGGGCATCGCGCGCCGCGTCCTGCTGGCTGTTCCACAGCTCCTTGGTGACATCCAGCGCGTCCAGGGCATGCACCACCGCATCGGTGCCGAGGCACCAGAGGATGCCATCGCGGCTGCCATTGGCAGTGATGGCCAGGCCCCCGCCGGCACCGCTGGTCACCGTGCCCATGCGCTGCGCCGCGCCGCCGGTGATGGCGCGGGCGGTGCGGTCATAGGCGTATTGCGCGACTCCCAGCGGCCGGTTCCAGACATAGATGTAGGTGCCCGCCGCTCCGGCATCCCAGGCCACTCCGTTCTGGCCGTTGGGGAACGGCAGGGCCGGGGTGGCGAGCGCCTGCAGGCAGGCATCCTGATCCGCGCTGAAGTGCCCCATGTGCGCGGTATCTACCAGATAGCTGCGACCATACTTCGTCGCCCCCGCGAACAGCACGCCGGTCCCCGGGATGATCAGCGGTCCGCAGTTGCCGAGGTCGTTGTCGTCGTCGCTGTCCTTGTGCGCATTGGCCTCGGCGAACCAGTCCAGCACCTGGAGATCGCCGGCGCGCAGCTTGAGGAAGCACATGCCGTAATTGCGGCCGCCGCGATCGGCGTTGAAGTTGCCATTGCCGGTGGTGCAGTAGACCGCCTCGCCATCGCTGGCCAGCCCCTTGCCGGCCTGCCAGATCCCGCCGCCATCCTTGGAGAAGTTGGCGGTCTTGCCTTCATCGGGATCGGGCGTGGTGCAGAACACCGCCTTCTGGCTGAAGGCGGTCCCGTCATAGCCATAGCAGAACACCCAGCCATGGAACGGATGCCCATCGCCGGCGAGCGCGAAGGCGATGTAGACCAGCCCCTTGTCCACCAGCACCCCGGGACGGCAATTCGCCTGCCTGGTGTTGAAGTCCAGGCGCCCATTGACGCTGCCGGCGCTGCCACCGGAGAGCCCGCCTTCCACCTTGGCCGGGGAGCCCGGGCGCTCCTCGCCGGTGAGGATGTCGACGGCATGGATCCAGGTGGCGCCGGCATTGGCTCGGTCCTTGCTCACCACGTACATGGTCCTGGTCGCGCCATCGATGGCCGGGGCGCAGGTGGTGCATTCCGCGGACGGGGTCAGCTGGCGCGCCCACAGAGCAGGACCCTCGGTGTCGGCATCGAAGGCGTACAATCCGCAGGGCGAGGTATTGCCGCCGGTCGAGGTGTAGGCGAAGATGACGTTGTGCGTGTGCCCGGCGATGGGGAGATCGTGGACATAGAGCACCTGGCTGTTGACGCTGGCATTGAGCGGCAGGGTGAACAGCTTGCCGAACGACCCGACGTTCACCACCCCGGGCGTGAGGATGGTTTCAGCGGTATTCGCTCCGCTGCGGGCATTGTCGCCATGCTGGGTGAGGATATCGGCGGCAGCTGCTGCACCGCCAGCCCTGAACGCCCAGGCGATGGCCAGGAGCAGGACCGCGCTGGAATGAGGCCGGCGATGGCAGGCGGTGACGTTCATGGGTGCTGCAGAGCGCGGTGCCGATCCTGAGTGCATGATATCCCCTGTGATGTGCGATCGTCCGAACGCGCCTGCGGGACGCTGGCGGCCACCCAGCCGTGGCACTCCCGACTCACTCCCGGCGACCGGCCGACCGGCCGTACCGCTGGGCGGCAATGCGCGCTCACGTCTAAAGGCCTCCCCGCCCGACGCAAGGGACGCCGCCTTGGCCGGCTGGATCAAATTATATCTAAATGATATATTCACAAGATGCCGTCCCCTCGCCCTCTTCCACCACCAGACCTCCCTCGGCCATCCACCGTCCCTCAGCGGTGCCTCGTGTATATCACGGTATACGATCGTATCCCCGACCGGTATCCAGCGGCATGGCCGGGATCCACGGGTGCGCCGATGGCGCCGCGATTCCGCCTGCACGCGAGCGCATGCGCCTTTGGCACCCTGTTCGCTTCGCTGCAGCCATGAGCGACGTGGACAGGGTGCGGCCCCTCGCCGCCGCGGTGCTGTGCTTCGGCGTGTGGGTCGGCCTGGGTGGCGACGGCGCTGCGGCCGGCGATGCCCCGGGAGCGGGGTCACCGCACGATGTGCTGGCCTTCATGGGCGGACCCCAGCGCATCGGCTGGTTTCCGCACCAGGAGCACCTGACGCCGGAGGTGGTCGCCTCGGCGAATTTCGGCGCGCTCTGGCGCTCGGAGGACCTCGATGCCTATGCCGGCAAGCCGGCCCACTGCTACGCGGCGCCGCTGTACCTCGATGCTCTCGTGCTCAAAACCCCGGCATGGACCGGCACCATCAGGGCGGTGATCGCCGGCACCAGCAATGCCTGGGTCTACTGCATCGCCGCGGAGAACGCGGGCGGCCACGCCGCGGGTGCGATCCTCTGGCGCACGTCGCTCGGCGCTCCGGCGCATGTGATCGATGGCGGCGTGCCCATGGGCATCCTCAGCACCCCGCTGATCGACCGCACAGCGGACTGCATCTATGTCAGCGCCGCCACCGACGGGGCCGGAGGCAAGGGCTGGAAGCTCTTTGCACTCGCCCTGGCCGATGGCCACCTCCTCCCGGACTGGCCGGTTGCGATCACCAATGACGCCCTCGCCCAGCCCGGCATCAACGGCAACGGCGCATCACGCCTCGGACCCCATGGCCAGGTGTCGCAGCGCGGTGCGCTCAACGCCAGCCCCGATGGCCGTCTGGTGTACCTCACCTATGGCGCCTACGGCGACCAAGTCCCGGGCTGGCTGGTCGCCGTCGATGTGCGCGCCAGGCGCATCGTCGCCGCCTTCTCCGGCGGCCAGGGGCCGGAGCGCAACAACGGCGGCATCTGGTCCTCGGCCGGGCCGACCGTCGATGCCACCGGGCGCATCTATGGCGTGACCGGCAATGGCCCGATCGGCGCCAAGGATCGCACCGGGACGTGGGGGCAGTCCCTGCTGCAGTGGCCTGAGCCGGGAAGCGCAGGACTTGCGCTCTCCGGCACCTATACGCCTTTCAATTATGATGCCGCCGATCTTGCGGACATCGATCTCGGCTCGAGCTCGGCGATCCTCATCCCCGACCTCGATCCGGCCCGCACCGCGACACCGCACCTCGCCGCCATCGCCGGCAAGCAGGGGAATGTCTACCTGATCGACCGGGACCACCTGCCCGGCGGCCTCGAGCGCCGTCCGCCGGCCAGCCTCGACAGCACCACCGACCGCTCGCTCCTGCCACCGGGCCCGCAGCCGCAGTTCCATGCCCGCGGTCCCCTGAACGTGTTCGGCCCCTACTCCGAGATCCTCGGGAACATGGACTGGGCCCGCTCGCGCAGCACGCCCGCCTACTACCACGATGCCGCCGGCGGCGACTACCTGGTCGCCACCGGCACGACCAAGCTGAGCGCCAGCGCGGCCGAGAGCGCGCCGCCATGCGTGGTGCGCCTGCGCATCGTCACCGAGCCGGGCAGAGCCGCCTACCTCGCGGTCGATCTCGCCGAGACCACCCTCGCCCTCACCAATCCCGGCTGCCCGGTGATCAGCAGCCGCGGCACCGGCCAGGCGGTCATCTGGGTGCTCGACATGCCGCAGCGCACCAAATCGCTGAATAGCGGCGCCACGCGCAAGCCGACCCTCTACGCCATCGATGCGACCACCATGAAGCTCCTCTGGCGCAGCGCCGATGGCGTTCTCGGCCAGGGCGGCAAGTACACCGCCGCCACCATCGCCCGCGACCAGGTGCTGGTGGGCACCGACCGCATCTACGCCTTCGGCATCGCGCCATGATGCGCTCGCTGGTGGCCGCAGCTGTCCTGCTCGCCGTGCTCGGCCTGCGTGCCGGTGCGCACCTTGGGGCCGACGAGGCGGTGGCGATCTTCGATGGCAGGACATTGACCGGCTGGGATGGCGATCCCGCGCATTGGCGGGTCGAGGGTGGCCTGCTGATCGGCGAGGCGACCGCGAGCGTGCCCCTGAAGCGCAACTCGTTCATTATCTGGCGCGGCGGGACGGTGCGTGATTGCGAGATCTCCCTCTCCTACCGCATCATGAGCGCCTGGGCCAATTCCGGCATCCAGTACCGTTCCAAGGATCTCGGTGGCTGGCTGGTCGCCGGCTACCAGGCCAACATCGAATCCGGGGCGCGCAATGGCATGAATTACAGCGAGGAGACCGGCCGCGATGTGCTGTCCAACGTCGGCGAACGCGCCTGGGTCGGGGATGGCCGGACGAAGCGCAAGGTCGAACGCATCGCCCCGCCAGGGGATCTGCTCGCAAGCGTGAAGGGCCGGGGGGAGTGGAACCGCTACCGGCTGGTCGCACGCGGCGCCACGATGACCATCTTCATCAATGACTTGCTCTTCTCCGAGACCATCGACGAATCGGCCAGGGATGCGGTAGCGGAGGGCATCGTCGCCTTGCAGCTCCATGCCGGCCAGCCGATGACCATCCAGTTCAAGGACATCCTGGTCAGGACCCTCACGCCGCGCTGAGCCTGCCGCTGACCTCGGCCCGGCCCGCCGTGGCTCTGCTTCGCGGTTTCCAGGCGTCGCGCTGGGGACGCAGCCGATATCAAATTTATCCAAGAAGATCAGAAAGCGCCGCTTGGTGCCCAAGGGGCCCAGGTGGATTATCACAGGGATCGAGCGCCCGGCATCCGGGTCCTCCCGCTCCCCCCACATCGATCTCCTATCAATAATTGACAGCGTTCATCGTACCATCTCGGGCTGTCCCCATCCCCGCCCAGCCCAGCCCCCCTGCCCGACCGGCAGATCCCGGGCTCGAAGGACCAACGCCCATGATCCGCATCTGCCTGCTGCTGGCTGCCCTGGCCTCCCTGGCGAGCGCGGCGAGCGCCCCGAGCGTGCCCCCGCCGCCCTCGATCGCCACCGTCACCGAGCGCTTCGCCGACGCCAGCGCCGCACCCACGGCCCCCGCCGCCTGGCGGGATGGCCGCTTCGACCTCGCCCCGGGCGATACGGTGGTGTTCATCGGCCAGGAGAACCTGGTGCGCGAGAGCCGCGGTGGCGAGCTCGAGGCGCGCCTGGCAGCCGGCTTCCCGGCCGCCGCACCGCGCTTCCGCTCGATGGCCTGGGAAGGCGATACCGTCTACGAGCAGTGGCGCGACCTCAACTTCGGCGATTGGCGCGCCCAGCTCGATGCGGTGGGAGCCACGGTGATCGTCGCCCAGTTCGGCCAGGTCGAGGCCTTCGACGGCCCGGGACGGCTGGCCGAATTCACCACCGCCTACCACCACCTGCTCGACCAGGTGGCGGCTGGACGTCGTCTCGTGCTGCTGACCCCGATCGCCTTCGAGGACCCGCTTGCGCCCCGAGCACCACGTCTGAGCACCCGCAACGGCGACCTCGCGCTCTACGCCGAGGCGGTGCGCGGCATCGCCCGCACCCGCGGCGCGCTGGTGGTCGATTGCACCGCCGTCGGTGCACGGCAGCCAGGTGGCCTGCGCGCCACCGACGACGGGATGCACCTCACCGATGCCGGTCGGCGGCAGGTGGCCGACCTGGTGGCCGCCCAGCTCGGCTGCGCAGTGGGCGAACCCGAGATGCTGACGGCCCTGCGCAACGCCATCGTGGAGAAGAACCACCTGTTCTTCGATTGCTGGCGGCCGGCCAACTGGAACTTCGTCTACGGCGATCGCATCTCGCAGGCCTTCGCCAAGCCGGCCGGCAATGGGCCCTCGCTGCGCGAGGTCTTCGAGCAGCAGAAGCCGATGATCGCGGCCTGGGATGCGCGCATCCAGGCGATCGCCCACCAGAGCCCGCTGCCGAGCGCACCGGCGGCGCTGGCGCTGCCCGGGACCGATGATGTCGTGCCCACCCCCGAGCAGGAGCAGGCGGCATTCACCCTCGCACCGGGCTGGTCCATCTCGCTCATCGCCTCGGAGGCCGATGGCGTCAGCAAGCCGACCCAGATCAGCTGGGACGAACGCGGCCGGCTGTTCGTCGCCTGCTCGCCGACCTACCCGCATACCATCCCCGGGGTGAGGCCCGCCGATTACATCCTGGCGCTCGACCACCAGGGAGCCGATGGCCGCTTCGCCTCGATCCAGCGCTACGCCGAGGGGCTGACCATGGTCATGGGGCTGGAGCCCGGCGATGGCGGGATGTACGTCTGCGACTTCGACCATCTGATGCATTTCCGCGATCCCGACGGAACCGGCCACGCCACCGAACGCTCGGTGGTGATGGGCGGCTTCGGCATCGGCGATACCCACCAGCTGATCAATTCGGTCCGGCATGGGCCGGATGGCTGCCTGTGGTTCACCCAGGGCCTGCACAATATCGGACGCGTCGAGACCCCCTGGGGGCTCAAGCGCCTTGACCAGGCGGGCGTCTGGCGCTTCGATCCCAAGACCCTGAAGCTGGAATCGTTCTTCAACCATGCCAAGGCGGGCGCCAACTGCTGGGGGGTGACGGTCGACGACTATGGCCAGGTGTTCCACAAGACCGGCGACCGGCCCGAGGGCTACTGGTCCGTCCCCGGCCTGGTGCCCCTGGCCGATCCCGACGAGTACCATGGCATCGGCTCGCTCTTCCAGTCGGACCGCAAGACCACCGCGCTCGAGTTCATCGGCAGTGCGGCGATGCCGGACGACCTCCAGGGCGTGGCGGTGCTCGGCGGCTTCTTCGGCAACACCATCGAACTGCACCGCCTGCGCGATGATGGCGCCGGCTTCGCGAGCACGCAGATGCCCAAGCTGCTGCGCTCATCCGATCCCTGCTTCCGGCCCGTCGATGTGCGCAACGGCCCCGATGGCGCCCTCTACGTGGCCGACTGGTGCACGCCGGTGATCGGGCATTACCAAGCCAGCTTCGCCGACCCCAAGCGTGATCGTCGCCACGGCCGCATCTGGCGCATCGCCCGCACCGATCGCCCCCTGGTCACCCCCCCGCAGCTCGCCGGCCTCCCGCCTGCGGCGCTGCTCGGTCAGCTGGGCTCGAGCGAACGCTGGGTGCGCATGCAGGTCCACCGCCTGCTCGCCGATGGTCCGCGCGCCGCGGTGCTGGCGGCCACCGATGCCTGGGTCGGCACCCTGCCGGCCGGGGCGGACGCGGACCGCCTGCGCTTCGAGGCGCTCGAGGTCTATGTGGCGCATGGCGAGCCGCGGCCGGCGCTGCTGGCGACCCTGCTGTCGGCGCCGGATGCGCGCCTGCGCGCCTATGCCATGCGCGTCGTCGGCACCTGGTCCGGGCAGCTGGCGGAGCCGCTGGCGCTGCTCGCCACGGGGGTGGCCGATGCGAACCCGCGCGTGCGGCTGGAAGCCATCGTCGCCTGCAGCCGCGTCGATTCTCCGGATGCGGTCGCGGTCGCCGTACGCGCGCTCGCGCAGCCCCGCGACCGCTTCATCGATTACGCCCTGAAGGGGAGCGTACGCGCGCTCAAGCCCCTCTGGCAGGCGCAGCTGGCCCAGCTGACCTTCGCCGATGATGCGCAGGCAGGCTACGTGCGCACGCTGGCCGCCGCGGTGGCGGTCCAGGCCCATCCCGGCAAGCAGATCTACGACAGCCTCTGTCTCACCTGCCACCAGGCGGATGCCAAGGGCCTGCCGAACATCTACCCCCCGCTCGCAGGCAGCCCGTTCGTCGCCGGCGAGCCATCCGTGCTCATCCGCATCATCACTCATGGCTTGAGCGGACCGCTGGTGGTCAATGGCCAGACCTTCGGCCAGCAGATCCCGCTGCCGATGCCGCCGATGGGGCTCGACGACCACCAGGCCGCCAATGTCCTGAGCTACGTCCGCAGCATGTTCGGCAACCATGCCCCCGCCGTCACCGCCGACGAGGTGCATGCCGTGCGCGCGACCATCAGCGGGCGGCAGCAGCCCTGGACGCCGGGAGAGCTGGCGCCCTAGCGCGCGCCAGCAGAGTGCGCGGAGATCTGCGCTGGCGACGGCAGGCGACTGATGTCCCACCCGCCCCCCAGCGCCTGGATCAGCTGCACGGCCGCCGTCAGTTCGCCGATGCGCAGGCTCACCAGGGTCTGCTGATCGCCGAGCAAGGTCACCTGCGCGGTGATCACGTCGAGGTAGGGATCCAGGCCGGTCTGGTAGCGTGCCAGGGCCAGGTCGGCATAGCGATCCGCCGCCGCCACCGCCGCCTGCTGCCGGTCGATCTGCTGCGAGAGCACGCGCAGGCTGGCAAGCGCATCCTCGACCTGCTGGAAGGCCGTCAGCACGGTCTGCCGATAGGATGCCACGTCGGCCTGATAGGCCGCAGTGTATTGATCGACCGTCGCCGCGCGCAGCCCACCATCGAAGATGGTCTGCGACGCCGATGCGCCCAGCGACCAGACCAGCGCCGGGAGCGAGAACAACGTGGTGATGGACGACGATTGGAGTCCGCCACTGGCCGTCAGATCCACCGTCGGGTAGAACGCGGCGGTCTCGATGCCGATGACGGCGTTCGCCTGGGCCAGGGTGCGCTCCGCCGCGGCGACATCCGGACGACGCTGGAGCAGCTGGGATGGGACTCCGAGCGGAATGGCGGGGACCGTGGTGGAGAGCTGCTTCACCGCCAGCGAGAAGCTGGAGGCGGGCTGGCCGATCAGCGTCGCGATGGCGTGCTCGTAGATGGCGCGATTGGTGGCGATGCCGATCGCCGCCGCTTCCGCGCCATTGAGGATCAACTCGACTTCGGCGATGGACTCCGGGCCATCGATGCCGGTGTCGACCAGCGCCTTCGTCAGCGTGAGCGAGCTCCGGTCGACCTCGACGAGATGGTCCGCGAGGGCCTGCAGCGCATCCTGGCCACGCAGCTCGAAATAATACACCGCGAGATCGGCCTGTTCGGTGAGCCGCTCGTTCTCGAGGTCCGCCGCGCTCACCTGCGCGGCGAACTGGTACTCATGGACCGTATTGGCGATGCGGCCCCAGAGGTCGGGCTCCCAGGAGGCATCGAACGGCAGCGAGAAGCTGTTGCTGATGGCAAATCCGTTCCCCTTCGGCCCGCCCGCCGTGCCACCCGCTGGTGAGGCCGATGATGCAGCCGTCGATCCCGCCCCGCTCCTGGAGACCGCAGGAGCCGTGGACAGGGTGGGGAGATATCCCGCGGTGGCCTGCCGCACTTGCGCACGGGCAGCCATGAAGTTCTGGAAGTACTGGGCGATTGTTTGATTGTCGATGTTCAGCCGTGCCACCAGCGCGTCGAGCTCCGGTTCCCGGAACATCTCCCACCATGACCCCTTGAGCAGCGCATCCTGCGGCGAGGCCGGTTGCCAGGTGCCGGATGGCACCGCGCCCGCAGACCGTGACAAAAACTCCTTGTATGCCGCTGGTGCAGGATCGGCGGGTGCGACATACCTGGGGCCCACGTCGCAGCCGCCGAGCAGCGCCGTGCAGACCATGGCAGCGCGGCAGATGCCTGAGCGGGATGGCGATGGTCCGGCCGCTTGGGTGGTCTGAGCAGTCATGGCTCCCTCCTGGGATCGCCGAGACGACCACCCGGCGCAGGGCCATGAGCCCGGACATGGCGCTGACCGGCACCTGGAGGCGGGCGATGCATCCAGGCAGACCGCGGCCGGCGACCGGGGCGAGTTCGGCACATGCGAGCAATCGTGGTCATGGCGGCACGTCCTTCGCCTGCTGTTCAGCTGGCGCTGCTGGGTGATGGTCCGGCCACCTGGACGCTGCGCCGCTGCGATGTCCCGCGCAAGCGCAGCCGCAGCCGGTCGAAGGCCAGATACACCACCGGGGTGGTATAGAGTGTGAGCAGCTGGCTGAGCAGCAGCCCCCCGACGATGGTGATGCCCAGCGGCCGGCGGAGCTCGTAGCCCATGCCCGTGCCCAAGGCCAGCGGCAGGGCGCCGCAGATCGCCGCCGTGGTGGTCATGAGGATCGGGCGGAAGCGCAGCAGGCACGCATCGAAGATGGCCTCCCTGGTGGACTTGCCCTGCTGGCGCTGCGCCTCCAGGGCGAAGTCGATCATCATNNACGATGCCGATGATGGAGACGATGTTGAGATCCTCCCTGAACAGCATCAAGGCGAGCATCGCCCCGACGCTCGCCGACGGCAGGGTCGAGATGATGGTGAGCGGATGGACCAGGCTTTCGTACAGGATGCCGAGGACGATGTAGACGGCCACCAGCGCCGTGAGGATCAGCAGCGGTTCCGTGCCCAGGGACTGCTGGTAGGCCAGCAGCGTCCCCGAGAAGGATCCCCGCAGCGTGGGCGGGGCGCCGAGCGCCTCCTTCATGCGCGCGATCTTCAGCGTCGCATCGCTCAGGGAGACATTGGGGGAGAGGTTGAAGGACGCCGTGACCGACGGGAACAATCCGGTGTGGTTGATCGCCAGCGGTGTCGTGCCGACCTGACCCGTGGCCACCGCGCGCAGGGGGATGGGGCCGCCAGTGGGCGAAGTCAGGTAGATGGCGTTCAGCCCTTCGGGACCCTGCCAGTATTGGGGCGCCACTTCGAGCACGACGTAATACTGGTTCATCTGCGTGTAGATGATCGATACTTCGGATTGGCCGAAGGCGCTGTACAATTCCGCATCGATCGCCTGCGTCGTGAGTCCGAGCTGCGCCGCGGTGATGCGATCATAGCTCATCAGCTCTTCGAGACCGCCATTCTGCTGATCCGAACTCACGTCCAGCAGGCCGGGAAGGCCTTTCATCTTGGCCAGCAGGGTGGGACCCCAGCGGGTGAGATCGTGCAGGGTGCTGGATTGGATGGTGTACTGGTACAGGGCATTGCTCGATCGGCCGCCGATGCGCAGATCCTGGACGGCCTGGAGGAATGCCGATGCGACCGGCAGACGGTTCAGCTGCGGGCGCAATCGCGCGATGATCTGCGAGACATTGGCGTGCCGCTCCGCCAGGGGCTTGAGCGCGACATACATGAATCCCGTATTGGTCGCCCCGCTGTTGCCGGTGAATGAGATCACATGTGCGACGGCGGGGTCCGCCTTGATCACGCCGGCGATGCGCTGGAGGGCGTCGTTCATCGCCGGGAACGACGAGTCCTGCGGCCCCTGCACGGCGCCGGCGATCGCCCCGGTGTCCTCGACCGGGAAGAAGCCCTTGGGGATGATGATGATCAGCACCGCATTGAGCACGATGGTGAGGACGAGGACGACGAGGGTCGTGGCCGGCTTGTCGAGGACCCACATCAGGCTGCGTCGATAGGTCGACAGCATCCAGCCGAACGCCCGCTCGCTGTGGGTGTACAGCCGGCCATGCACCGCGGCGCGCTCGCCCTTCAGCAGGTAAGCGCACATCATCGGCGTGGTGGTCAGCGAGATGATCATGGACACCAGGATGGAGGTGGAGAGCGTCACCGCGAATTCACGGAAGAGCCTGCCGACGATCCCACCCATCAGCAGGAGCGGGATGAAGACGGCGATCAGCGAGATGCTGATCGACAGCACGGTGAAGCCGATCTCCTTCGCGCCCTTCAGTGCAGCATCGAAGGGCTTCATCCCCTGTTCCAGATAGCGCGTGATGTTCTCCATCACCACGATGGCATCATCGACCA
>PLEW01000156.1 GCA_003136555.1 Planctomycetota bacterium
CCCATGGTCTTGATGATCTTCTTGCCGCCGGCCATGGTCCCGAGGGCCATTGCCAGCGCGCAGGCGATCACCACCCATATCGGCACGTCGATGATCTGAGTCCACTGCTTCTTCGCATTGAGCTCGAGGTGCGCACTTGGCAGGAGCCAGCCTTGCTGGTCTTTGATCACCTGCGGGAGTGCCGAGCCATCGACCTGGGCGCGGTGTGAAGCCTCGGCGGCCCGGGCCAGCTCGGCGTGCTCAAGGTGGGCCCCAGCCGCAGTGTCGAGATGGTTGCGCCTGGCAGCCTCCATGACGAGATCGCTGCGCTCCGCTGCGGCCCGCGGGACGGTGACCAGCGGGCTGATGCCCTGCAGCGCGAGCCAGGAGCCGAGCGCAAGGGTGATGATGCCCATCGCCTTCTGCGCATCGTTGGAGCCATGGGAGAACGACAGCGTGCAGGCAGAGGCGAGCTGCATGTAGCGCGAGGTGACGTGCACGGTATTGGACCTCGAGCGCCGGAAGGCCCACATCGAAGCCACCATCAGCAGGAAGGAGATCGCGAATCCGAGCAGGGGGGAGACCACCAGCGGCACGAGCACCTTGTCGATCAGCGCATGCCATTGGAAGGCATCGACGCCGGCGTGGGCGACCACTGCGCCTGCGAGGCCGCCGACCAGGGCATGGGATGAGCTCGAGGGGATGCCGAGCCACCAGGTGATGAGGTTCCAGGCGCTGGCACCGATCAGGGCGGCGAGCACCACCTGCTGGGTGACCACTCCGGCATCGGCGACCAGCTTGTTGGCGATGAAGCCTGCCACTGCAGTGCCGATGATCGCACCGACGAAGTTGCACAGGCCCGCCAACAGCACGCCGCTGCGCACCGTCAGCACGCCGGTAGAGACGCTCGTGGCTATGGCATTGGCGGTGTCGTGGAAGCCATTGATGAAATCGAACACCAGCGCCGTGATGATGACGACGATGAGCAGGCTAAGCATGCTTCACGGCGATCACGGTGAGTGCATCGGCTACCTGTTCGCAGCGGTTGACCGCCTTCTCGAGATCATCGAGCACTTCGCGCTCGCGCAGGATGTCCTTGGCGTCGATCGCGGGATCATGGAAGAGCCGGCTGATCGCATCGCGGAACACGGCGTCGCCATCCTTCTCCAGCTTGGCCACCTGCTTAGCGCCGTCGGTCGCTGCATTATAGTCGTGGTGACGCAGATGGGGCAGGGTGGTAGTGAGGACCTCCGTGCATTGCACGAGCTTCTCCATCAGCAGGGTCATGGGCTCGGTCGGCTTTTCGACGCCGAACAGCACTATGGCGCGCGCTGCGGCATTGGTGTAGTCGAGGATGTCGTCGAGGCGCTTGGACAGCTTCTGGAGATCTTCACGGTCGATAGGTGTCACGAAGGTGCGGGCGAGGGCTTCGAGCATCTCGTGGACGATGGCGTCCCCCTGGTGCTCCAGGTCTTGCACGCGGTCGCGCACGGTTATCGGATCAGTGCCCGTGGTCAGGCTGGTCAGCACGCGCGCGGCGTCGCGCGCGACCGTGGCCTGGCGTTCGAGGAAGTCGTAGAAATGATCTTCCTTGGGGAGGAACCAGCGGATTAGGGCGTGAAAGGGCATGGGCGGCATCCCATCGAATATGAAGTTGGGGTCAAGGAACGAAGGGGATTTCAGGCGTACGGGCAGGCGCACAAGCCCTGGGGACCGGCACTAGCCCTTGTGGCGGCCCATGTTAGCCTTCCTTGCCATGCGTTCGGTCCCGGAACTCGAAATCAAGGTCGGCCTGCTGATCATCGCCGGCCTGGTGGCGACCATCGTCATGGTGCTGCTGTCGGACCGGTTGCACTTCGAGCACAACTACCACGTCAAGGCCTTCCTGCCCGATGCCGGAGGCCTGCGGGCCCATTCTCCGGTAACCTTGTCGGGCATCCGTATCGGCGAGGTCGAGCGCCTGTCCACGGTCGAGGATCCGCGGGGCAACGTGATGGTGATGCTGAAGGTCAACCAGGAGTACCGTCTCCCGGTGGGTGCCAAGCTGACCATCGCCTCGAGCGGCATCTTCGGCGATTCCTACCTGGCTTTCGCCGGCACCCACGATCCCAGGGGCCAGTTGCTGCCCCTGGACGGCAGCGCGGAGGTGGTCGCCAATCCGGGTTTCTTCGATACCGCCTCGCTGCAGGCGCAGAAGATCCTCGAGGGCGCGAGCGATCTGCTCGGCTCCGACAACCGACAGGAAGTGAAGCGGCTGGTCAAGAATGCCGCCGATCTCGCCGAATCCGCCAGCCGGGTGGCGCGTGCGGCCGAAGCGCAGACGCAATCGCTCGCCGACACGCTGACGCACATCCGCGCTCTCAGCGATCAGCTGCATGAGGATGTCGCGACCCTCTCCCGCAGCAGCGAGCAGGTGATGACGCATCTGGACCACCTGCTCGCCACTGTCGAGACGCGGGCGGATCAGATCGGGAGCAAGGCGACCGATAGCCTCGCGAAGGTCGATTCGCTGGTTGCGCACAGTGATCAGCTGATCGTCGGCAACAGCGATGAGTTGACCAAGACCCTGGCCGCCCTGCGCCAGCTTGTGGAGCGCGGTGCCCATATTGCCGATGCCATCAGCAACGGCGATGGTGTCGTCGGCCAGCTGCTTCTGAGCCGTGACTTGGCCAAAGACCTCAACAGCACCGCGGTCGACCTCAGCCGGGCGGCGGCCTTCCTCGCTGCCCATCCCGAATCCCTGGTTTTCGGCATGAGCAAGGAGCAATCCGCCGCTGAGCATGAGCGCCGGGAGCGCGAGAAGGTGCGACGCGCCTTCGATGGCAACTATGGCGGGATTCCGCTGGTGGTGTCCACCCCGAGCGCTCCAGCTCCCGACGCCGGAACCCCGCCGGCACCGACGCACTAGGGCGGAGCACTGAGCGGGGGCCGCGAGAGCGCTGCTGGCATCGCGCGCCCAGCAGCTTCTCATGTCGAGCATGCCCGACCAGATCCCTATTGCCGCACGTGCCACGGTCTGCGGGGATCGCCTCTATGGCATCTCCATGCGTCCGCAGGAGCTCTCGCTCTATGGCGAGAAGGTCCAATTCTCGCTGCGCTACAGCCCGATCTTCGATGATGAGCACGAGCAGACCGACCGCCATTTCAAGCTCCTGGTCCTGGAGATCGAAGTGGCAACTGCCCAGGAGGGGGTATCGAAAATGGGTGGTCGAAGGCTGCAGCTGCTGAAATGCGGTTGGGAACTGGAGCTGGCCACGCCTGCTCTATGCCGGGTCGGCAGTCTGGCCGAGAGCGACGAGGAGGTGCCCTTCCTACTTGGCCGGATCGCGGATACGGTCAACGAGCTGGCGCGCCGCGCCGGTCTGGAGGCTCCTCTGGGTCCGGAGCTGGTTGCCGATCTGGTCTCGCGCTATCGCACCGGCGAGGCGGCGATCTGAGCCAGACTTGAGAACGATTCTCAGCAAGACGGGATTGTCTGCACCTTCTGGCATGGGATCCATGTCGCCGTCGAATGATGAAATAGTCATCAACCTCCGGTCTTGTATCAAAACCTTGCATAACTAGTCTGCCGCCTCCCCACGAAAGCAGGCTGCGAGCCGGGAGCCTCCGTGACTGATTCTTCTCAGCCGTCTCTTCCGGAATCTCTGCAGGGCCCGACATTGCCAGTTGGCTTGATCAGACGTTACGTGATCCTTGCCGCCTTGCTGGTCATCGTCGCGGCGACCGGCATTTCATGGTTCCTAGGCGCCTTCAACGACCAGGGTTATGCCCCTGAGCAGCCCATCGCCTTCAGCCACAAACTGCATGCTGGCGACATGCACATGCCCTGCCTGTTCTGCCACTTCAATGCTGAGCGCGGTGCCCATGCCGGAGTTCCGCCGATGTCGGTGTGCATTGGTTGCCATGGCCAGGGTCTCGGTGGCGTAGCGGCCAACCGCCCGGAGATCCAGAAGCTCCAGGCGATCCTCGACAAGGGCTCCTACACCGATGCCGATGGCGTCATCCATGATGGTGGAATGGTGCACTGGAATCGCGTCCATAAGCTCCCCGATCATGTGTTCTTCAGCCACCAATGGCATGTGAAGGCCGGGGTCGCTTGCCAGACCTGCCACGGTCCGGTGGAGAGCATGACGGTGGTGCGCCAGTATGCGCCCCTGTCGATGGGCTGGTGCCTAGACTGCCATCGCAAATCGAACTATGTCGGCGGACCCGACTACCGCCATAGCGATCCCACCACCTTCACCGTCGGCTCCGCCAACTATGATGTCGTGCGGGCCAGGCAGGGGACTGATCCGGAGGTGACCTTCACCGAGCGGCAGCTTGCTGGCAATGCCGGCAAGCCGGCGGCTGCGCCAGGTGCAGAGGAGGCCCATGCAGAGCCGTCGTCGGGCCAGGAGCATGCCGCGGTCCTGCGGTCGACGCTGCGCAGCCTGCTGGGTGCCCATCCCGAGCTCGCCGATCGCCCGCGCTGGCGTCTCGTCGATCTGCCGGAGACGCATCGCGAAGCCTACCGTGCGCTGCTGGATAAGGATGCCGATGGAGAACCCATCCTCGACCTCTCCAAGACCTTCATGAATGCTCCCACGCAGTGCAGCACTTGCCACCAGTGACGATGTTTGATCCGGAACCACGCATGACGCCGCAATCGGATACCAAGCAGATGACGTACCCCAAGAAGCATTGGCAGGATCCGGCCGAGCGCCTTGTCGCTGATGGCGCACACCCGGCGCGACAGGACGAATTCGCTCCCGATGTGGCGCGTGCGATGGCAGCGCTGCGTCGGCAGCATGGTCTGAGCAACACCAGCTGCACGGCTGAAGGGAACAGTCCTGCCGAGGTGGATCTGCTGCGCGATCAGCTGGCGGAACTGCTGCCACAGATCAAGCGCCGCGGCTTCATGCAGCTCACCGGTGCGGCGGCGGTGTTCGCGCTCGCCGGATGCTATAAGCAGCACCCGGATACCCTCGTCCCCTACCTGCAGCAGCCCGAGGGTACCACCATCGGCAAGGCGCTCTACTACAGCAGCACGCTGCGTGATAGTGGGCATCCGGTACCGGTGGTGGTGAAGACCTATGACGGGCGCCCGATCAAGATCGAGGGCAATCCTGACCATCCGCTGAGCCGGGGCCGCTGCGATGCGGTGACCCAGGCGGCGCTGCTCAACCTCTATGATCCCGACCGCGCCCAGGACGGGCCCAAGCGCATCGCTCCTGATAAGCCGGCCTCGGTGTCATGGGCTGAACTCGACAAGGCGGTCGGCGCATCGTTGCAGACGGGTGGGATCGGCTTGATCACCGGACCGCTGGACGGACCGGCCAATCTCGCCTTGATCGATGAATTCAAGACCGCCTTCGGCGGCCGCATCCTCCATGCAGTGGTCGACAGCGGCGATGCCTGGGAGCGCGCCCTGCGCGGTGGACGCCTGGTGTGGCGTGCCGATCGCGCGGCGCTGCTGGTGACGTTGGGCGGAGATTTCCTCAGCGGCCCGGGTTCCGGGCTCGCCGAACAGGTGGAATTCGGCGACATGCGCCGGCTGCGCACCAGCAACCAGCGCGCAGACATGGGCCAGGTCATCGCCTTCGAATCGACCCTGTCGATGACCGGTGCGGTGTCGGATGTGCGTGTGCGTGTCGATCCGGAACGCATCGCCTGGGTTGGCTGGGCCATCGCCGCCCAGGTCGCCAAGGCCCTGGGCAAGCCGCTCCCGGCCGGCATCGCCGAGGCGATCTCGACGCTGAGCGGCTNNGAAGACGCTGAGCGGCAAACAATCGCCCGGCGAGGCGCTGGGTCTGCGAACTGTCGCTGGTGTTGACGCCGTGATGTTCGCTGCCAACCGCCTCCTGGAAGTGAACAAGGAGGGCAAGGCCAGCCTGGTCTATCCCGGAGCGACCCTGGGCAATGGCGAGCATACGGTTCCGACCTATCAGGCCGCCTACTTCCTCAATTCCATCCTCGGCAACGAGGGCGTGACTGTCGACGCAGGTGCCGCGGCCACGACGGCGCTGACGGGCTCGAGCCTCGAAGAGGTGCGCCAGGCATTGGATCAGGGGCGCATCGCCACGCTGATCGTCGTCAATAGCAATCCGCTCTATGGCGCGCCTTTCCTCGAGCCGGCTTTCGGCAAGGCCAAGACCATCGTCGTGCTCGATGATCGCATCACCGAGACTGCTGCGGTGGCGACCTACCTGGCGCCGACCCTGCACGGACTGGAGAGTTGGGGCGATGCCGAGGCCCGCGCCGGCATCTACAGCCTGCAGCAGCCCACCATCCTGCCGTTGTGGGATTGCCGCGCAGCGCAGGAGAGCCTGATGGCCTTCGCACAGGCCGCGGGCGTCGCGCCCGTGACCTTCAAGCAGGCGGTCGGCAAGGGCGATCCCGCCCTGGTATCGTCGGCGTCGCAGGCGCCGATCTGGCAGGCCGTCGTCAATGGCGTGCAGGGCTGGCAGGCCTACGTCAAGGCGGTCTGGCTCGGCAAGGTCAAGGCGGCCTGCAAGGTCGCGGCCGATGACCGTTCATTCTGGAACAATGCCCTCGCACGCGGCGTAGTGACGGTCTCGGCCGGACGGGCCGCGGACCCCTATGCCATCGATCGCGTCACCCTGGCCCCACCCCGGGCCCATGGCTCATTCGCGCTGTCGGTGCGCACGTCGCGCACCGTCGGTGACGGGACCTGGCTCAACAACGCCTGGCTGCAGGAGCTTCCGGATCCGATCTCGAAGATCACCTGGGACAACTACCTCGCGCTCAGCGCGGCCGATGCGGTGACGCTGTCGATCCGTGAGAACGATGTCGTCACGGTGAGCGTGACCAGCGGTTCCGACGTCACTAAGGTCAAGCTCCCCGTGCATATCCAGGAAGGCCAGCAGCCCGGCGTGCTTGAGACCTTCAGCGGCTGGGGCCGTGCCCACGGCCGGGCTGGCGCCGTCGCCGACCTGACCGTGGACAATGGTTTCAGCATCAACACGGTGCAGCTCGCCAGCGCCGCGGCGAAGCCGGGCGCGGTGATCGCGCTGGTCAAGACCGATGCGACCTACCATCTCGCCTGCGCCCAAGGCCATCAGCGCATGGAGGGCCGCGAGATCGTCATCGACGACGTGCTCGAACTGCACCGCGCGGATCCAGGGGCCAAGCGTCGACGCGCCACCCGCGAGCTGTGGGAGCGCGGCAGCGACGGCAAGCCGGATGGCCGGCTCAATCTCGCGCTCAGGAGTGAAGAGTACGTCGCTCGCAAGTGGGGCATGTCCGTCGATCTCGGCACCTGCATCGGCTGNNGCAACGCCTGCGTGGTCGCCTGCACGGCCGAGAACAATGTCCCGGTCGTCGGTCGCGACGAGGTGCGCAAGCAGCGCCTGATGCACTGGATCCGCATCGATCGCTACTACAGCGAGGTGGAAGCGGAGCACCCCGACGGCTCAGCCGCTGCCGATGCCGACATGCTGGATGTCGAGGTGGCGTTCATGCCGGTGATGTGCCAGCAGTGCGGCCAGGCTCCCTGCGAAGAGGTGTGCCCGGCGATGGCCACGGTGCACAACGACGAAGGCATCAACCATATGGTGTACAACCGCTGCATCGGCACGCGGTACTGCTCGAACAACTGCCCGTACAAGGTGCGCCGCTTCAACTGGTACGAGTACAGCAAGTTCCGCGCCGGCCCCATCGGCTCCGATTCGCCGCTCCTGCGCATCATCAAGAATGTCAGGACCGAGGCCTCGACCAGCAGCCAGGCCGAACTGGCCAAGCATCCGCTCGAGATGCTGCTCAATCCCGATGTCACGCTGCGCTCCCGCGGCGTGATGGAGAAGTGCAATTTCTGCCTGCAGCGCACCCGCGAGGTGCGCGAACGGGAGAAGTCGACCGGCCGGCGCATCCGCGATGGAGAGATCACCACCGCCTGCGCGCAGACCTGCCCGACCCAGGCGATCGTCTTCGGGGACCTGAACGATCCCGAGGCCGCGGTCAATACCGGGGTGGCTTCCGACCACGGCTACAAGCTGCTCGACGAGGAGCTCAACACGCGTCCGTCTGTGACCTATCTGGCGAAGATCCGCAACCGACCGGCCACCGCCACCGAACGCGCCAACCTCGCCAAGGCGACCGCGCCTCCTGGGTCGAACAATGAGGGGGTGCCGCGATGAGAGATCCCATGCCAACCGAGGGTGGTCTGCCGGCCCTGACAGCCCAGCAGATCACCACCGATATCACCAAGACGCTGTTCCGCCTCCCATCCAAGGAGTGGCACGCCGCCTTCACCTTGGCCCAGGCGCTTGCCGCCCTGCTGTTCATCTCGGTCGCCTGCTATGTGGTCGAGGGCTACGGCATCTTCGGCACCAACCAGCCTGTCAACTGGGGCAATGACATCACCACCTACATCTTCTGGATCGGCATCGCGGTGGCAGGCACCCTGGTGTCGGCGATCCTGTTCCTCTTCCGCCAGCGTTGGCGCACCGCCGTCAACCGCTCGACCGAGAGCATGACGGTGATCGCCATCCAGATCGCCGGTCTATTCCCGCTCATCCATACCGGCCGTCCCTGGGTCGACTTCTGGCTCATGCCTTATCCCAATGACCGCCATCTCTGGCCGAACTTCAAGTCGGCGATCGTGTGGGATGTCTTCGCCCTGACTGCCTATGCGCTCACCTCGATGATCTTCTGGTACTTCGGCCTGATCCCCGATTTCGCCACCATCCGCGATCGCTCGAAGCATCCGGTCCATCGTGCCGTCTACAGCGTGCTGGCCCTGGGCTGGCGCGGGGGGGCGGGCGATTGGCAGCACTACGAGCGCGCCTACGCCCAATTCGCCTGGATCGCCACCCCGCTGGTGCTGGGCATGCACTCGACCATCGCCATCCTGGCGGCGATCGGCAAGGTGCCCGGCTGGCACACCACCATCTTCGCGCCCTATTTCGTCTCCGGCGCCATCTACGGCGGCCTGGGCATGGCCCTGGTCTTCCTCATTCCGATGCGCTCGTTGCTCGGCCTGAAGCAGTACATCACCATCGATCATCTCGAGCGGCTGGCGAAGATCATGCTCGGCTGCGGCCTGATGGTCTGCTATGTCTACATCTCCGAGTACTTCGCCGCCTGGTATTCAAATTCCCCGTATGAGCGTGGCCAGTACCTCTTCCGCATGCACGGCAATTACGCCTGGGCGTTCTGGACCATGATGACCTGCAACATGGGCATCATCCAGCTGCTCTGGTTCCGGGCCGTCCGCCGCAGCCTGATCGGCCTGATGCTGGTCGGCATCGCGGTCAATGTCGGCATGTGGTTCGAGCGCTTCGTGATCATCGCGCTCTCCCTGATGCATGACCATATGCCCTCGGCGTGGGACAACGCCTATGTCTTCACCGGCTTCGATTGGATGATCCTGGTCGGGTCCTTCGGCGTGTTCCTGACCCTGCTGATGGCCTTCTCGCGCATCATCCCGATGGTATCGATCGCCGAACTCAAGGCCGATCTGCTCGCACCGGGTCATGATCAGGCGCCTCACGCCGGCAATGGGGAGGGCCACGGCCATGGGTGATCAACCGATCTCGGTGGCGGGCTACTTCCACTCGCATGCGGGCTTCCTCGCCGCAGCCCGCGCGGCAGTTGCGGACAAGCACCAACCGCAGGCATTCACCCCGTATCCAGTGCATGGACTGGATGCCATCCTGGGCATCAAACGCAGCCTGATCGGGCGTCCGGTCCTCGGCATCATCCTGATCGGCTTCTGCATCGGCTTGCATATGACCTGGTACACCATGTCGCAGAGCTGGCCGCTGAATGTCGGCGGCAAGCCCTACTTCGCGTGGCAGACCTTCATGGTCGTCTCGCTCGAGACCGGACTGCTCTTCGGTGCGCTCGCCAATTTCGTCCTGGCGGCGCACTTCTGCCGGCTCTTCCCCGCGCCGTTCACCAGGCTGCCGAATCCGCGCATGAGCGATGACACGTTCACCCTGGTGCTGCCCGTGCGCCTGGCGGCCGATAGCGAGTTGCTCTCGGCCTGGCTGTCCGGTCACGGCGCTGCTGAGGTCGAGGTCTTCCCGGCTGCTGCGGCAGCCTCTGCGCCTGAGCATGCTCCCGAGCCGGTGGAGGCCGCCCATGGTTAGGTCGCCTATCGATCGGTCGCTCAGCTCAGCTGCGATCGC
The DNA here is from genome assembly GCA_003136555.1 of Planctomycetota bacterium. Lineage (GTDB taxonomy): Bacteria > Planctomycetota > UBA11346 > UBA11346 > UBA11346 > BOG-1363. Next base: position 10,110 of record PLEW01000156.1, read on the forward strand.
AGTCCTCCTGTGCGCGTTGTGCGCCTGTTCGGATGATGACAGCGAGAAGAAGTCGCGTGGCCTGCATTACATGCCCGAGATGTACGACACCCTGGCCTACAAGAGCCAGACGGCCTTCGACCATGTCGATGAGCCAGGAAACATCCACCGGCAGTCGCCTGCGATGCTGACGCCTCCGGTAGGCACCGTGTCACGCGATTTCGCGCCATATGACATCGCGCCGACGGATTTCGCCGCGGCCAAGGCCCTGGTCAACCCGCTCGCCCCCACTGCTGCGGTGCTCAAGCGCGGCCAGCGGGTCTTCAACACCTTCTGCGCGACCTGCCACGGGCTCGATGGCAATGCCGCCAATGGCCTGGTCGCGCCCACCAAGGAGCGGCCCGAACGCTTCAGCGGCGTGCCATCGCTCAACGGCACCAACGTCCCTGCACTCAGCGATGGCGAGATCTACCATATCATCAGCGTCGGGCGCAACCGCATGGCCAATCTGCGCGCCCAGCTCCCGAGCTCGGATCGCTGGTCGGTCATCCTCTATGTGCGGGCCCTCGACCGCGCGACCCTGGCTCTCAGCGATGCCGAGGTCCGCCTGGCCAAGCTCGAAAACGAGATGGCCGAGGGTGGCGCCCATTCGACCGATCCTTTCGCCAAGTCCGAGCTCGAGACCGCCCGTGCGATCGCGGCGCAGCGGAAGAAGGATCTCGAACTGATCAAGCATGCTGGCGATGGCAGCGAATTCGAGCCGCCGCCAAAGCCTGTGCCCGAGTACGTAACGCCCGTCTATCCGGAGAAGTGAGATCGTGGAGCCAACCGTTACGACGACTATGATCACGCTGCCCGGTGGGACGCGCCTGCGCGCGGCCGCGGCGGCGATGGTGCTCGCGGGTATGGCTACCTTTGCCGGCCTGCTGATCGCGGGGAAAGCCGAGCTCGCCTGGTCGGGCCTGCTCCAGGGCATGCTCGTGCCGACCTGGATCGCCATGGGTGGATTGTTCTTCATCGCCGTCCACAGCCTCTGCGGTGGAGCCTGGATCACGCCGCTGCGCCGCATCATGGAGGGGCTCACCAGCGGATTGCCCCTGACCCTGCTCGGGTTCCTGGCGGTGGCGTGGTTCGGCGGTCCCTATCTCTATGACTGGATATTCCTCACCGGGACTGCCCACGACGCCCTATTCCATCCACATGCCTACAGTAATGACCTGGTGTCACCCCAGGGCTGGATGAGCGCACCGCGGTGGATCGCCACCACGGGGGTGATCGTGGTGCTCTGGCTGTTTTTCCGCTTCGAGTTGGTCCGGCTGAGTCTGCGCCAGGACAGCGGAGCCGATATCGCCCGCAGCCATGTGCGCATCAGCACCATCTTCCTGCTGGTGTTCGCCCTCACCTTCACGCTCTTCTCCTGGGACATGCTCCTGGCGCTCAACTCGCACTGGGTGTCGACCATGTGGGGTATCTACTGCTTCACCAGCGCGGTCCAGACATTCATAGCGGTGCTGATCCTGATCGTAATATGGCTGCGCAAGGGGCCGCTCGAGCAGGTGGTGCGCGAGCATACTTTGCGCGATCTCGGCACCTGGTCGGTGGCATGGTCCTGCTTCTGCGCCTATATCGGTTTCGCCCAGTACCTGGTGATCTATTACGCCAATATGGATGACGAGACCATTTTCTTCCTCAAGCGCTTCCAGCATGGCTATGGCGAGAGCTATCTCCTCGAGGTGGCATTGCGCTTCCTGGTGCCCTTCTTCGCCCTGATGAGCCAGCGCATGCGCGGCTGCCCGGCCGCCCTGGTCGGCGTCTCGACGCTGGTCCTGCTCGGCAACTGGATCGATTGGTCCTGGATCATCATGCCGGCCTTCTCCCCCAACCTGCTGCGACCCTTCTGGGACCTCTCCACCCTCATCATCGGGGCCGGCTTCACCGGCGCCTTCCTCCTGCTCGCGCTGTCGTTCTGGAGCAAGCACGGCCTGGTGGCGAAAGGCGACCCCCGGCTCCATTCCATCATCAATGCGGAGCACCTGCACTAATGTCCGCTGCACACGACGACGCGCATGGCTACGCCGCACCCGAGCCGGTGGAGATCACCAATCCGCTGCTCTGGTCGGTCTTCCTGCTGGCTGCCTGCCTGGCCCTGGTCTGGTGGTTCTTCCATTGGCTGGATTCCGGACGGGTGGAGGGCCGTCGCGGCGAACGCATCCCGCAGGTCGGCAAGGCGACCATGGCGGTCGAACCCGATCATCGCAAGCTCGCTGCCGACCGCTCGCAGGACGTGATCGACCACGGAGCGCTGCTGTATGCCAAGAACTGCGCCAGCTGCCACGGCACCAACGGCGACAATCCGCCGTCCATCTCTGGCACGCCGCCGCGCAACTTCCGCACCGACGCCTTCAAGAATCCGCTCGGCGGCGGTCCCTATGGCCTGTACGTGGTCATCTCGAGGGGCTTCGGCAGCATGCCGGCGTTCCCATCCCTCAGCCCCGCCGACCGCTATGCCGTGCTGACGTTCGTGCGCGAAACCATGGTCAAGCCGAGCAACCCCAAGAACTACCTCGCCAACGACCCCGACAGCGTGCTGAAGTCGATCCCGCCACCGGGAGCGGCAGCGGCGGGAGAGACGGTGGCCCGCAATCTCATCGAGATCAAGGCGCCCATCCTGCCCCTGCTCGCCGGCATCTCCGAAGAGGCTGGCCAGAAGGTGGCGCTGACTTCCGGGTGGCTCGCGCGGGCGCGCCATGATGCTGGTGATCGTCCGGCGCTGGCGACCAGCGTACAGCAGCTCATCCACCTGTCCGACAGCCGCATGGGCCTAGTCGAGCTCCTTCAAGCCGCAGTGACCAAGGATGATAAGTCGCGTTTCATCGCCCTGCTCGTCGATACTGACGGCAGCGGTGCGGTGCGGCCATATTTCGCCTTGCTGGGAGAGGACCAGCTGGCGGCTCTGTTCCAGTTCCTCAAGACTCTGGGAGGCAAGTAAATGCCCCGCGTGATGTCCCTGTCGCTGGCGCTCATCCTGGCGCTGCTGTGCGCGCATGGCACTGCCGCCGACGGCCCCTCCGTCGTGCTCCCGGCTCCGCCCTCGGCGACGTCTGCCGCGCCCGAGTCGGCGAGTGCACGCATCGATGCTGACGTCAAGCTGTTCAACCCGGACGTCTACCGCCTCGATGACCAGGGCTCTCCGGTGTTTCCGGGGCACAGCCTGTTCGTCGAGCCGGTCACCGAGGTTGCCCGTCAGGTGCTCAGCGCCACCTGGTTCAGCGCCCTGGTGTTCCTGCCGTTCCTGATCCTGCCGCAGGTGCTGCTGCTCGTCATCATCTTCAAGTTCAAGGATCGGGGCGATGGACGCGCTCCGGCGACCTTCCTGACCCACCACAAGCTCGAGGTGATCTGGACCGCGATCCCGTTCCTGGCTGTCCTCATCGTCAGCATCCCGACCTATTATGTGCTCGAGTTCATGGATGACCCGCCCAAGGAGACCAAGGATCTCCAGGTCGTCACCGTCACCGGCAAGCAATTCGCCTGGATGTACGAGTACAAGCGCTACTACGTGGACCCCAATGCCGATGAGAAGGTATGCCTGCAGTCCAGCCTCGATCCGGTCAACCAGCTCCAGGAGCCGCTGCTGCTGACCAAGGGCCGGTCGGTGTCCTTCAACCTGACCTCGCAGGATGTCACCCATGCCTGGTGGGTCCCGGCCTTCGGGGTAAAGAAGAGCGCCATCACCGGCCGCTTCACCAACGTCTGGTTCACCCCTGACACCCTCGGCGTGTTCAAGGGGCAGTGCGTCGAGCTGTGCGGCGACAAGCATGGCAACATGATCATCACCACGGTGGTGGTCGAGCGCGACGAATTCGAGCGCTACATGACCCTGCTGCGCCACCGCGACGATACCGTGCCGGTTTGGAATGCGCTCCAGCCGCCGGCCGGCAAGACGGTGCCCGCCGGTGCCGTGGCCAAGGCGGTCGCCGCCTTCCTGCAGAAGGGGGACAGCCCGGAACGGCAATATGCCCTCAGCTACTGGATGGCGTCGAACTTCTCCTCGATCCAACGTGTGCCGCCGCCCAAAGGCTCCAGCATAGCCGAGGTCCTCGGGGTGGCCCACCCGGCTGACGATCATCTGGCGCGCGACAAGCAGATTGACGAGGTCATCCGCGCCAAGCGCAAGCAGGTGGATGAACTGCTGCCCGCGCTCGCGAAATCCCTGGCGGCCCTGCCGGCAGCCGCTGCAACCCCGATACTGCGCTAAGGACACTGACATGGAACGGTCTGCTATCGCCCCCATGCCGAGCCTTGAGATCAAGCGCTACACCGGCATCATGGATTGGCTGACGACGGTCGATCACAAGAAAATCGGCCTGATGTACTTCTGGTTCACCGTGACCATGGGCATCGTGGGCGGCGCCCTCGCCGGCCTCATCCGCTTCCAGCTCGCCACTCCTGGGGCGGTGATCGAGACCCTCCAGGCTGCGCACCTCGCCGGCGGGCCGGAACCGTTCAGCCTGTTCAGCAATGGCGGCGGCATCTTCGGCGATCAGGACCGCTTCAACCAGATGGTCACCATGCACGCCTCGGTGATGATCTTCTTCACCATCATCCCCGGCTTCATCGCCTTCATGAACTACATCGTGCCGCTGATGGTCGGTGCGCGCGACATGGCCTTTCCCAAGATGAACGCCTTCGGCTTCTGGCTGCTGATCCCCTCGGCGATGCTGATGCTCTCGAGCTTCTTCGTCCAAGGGGGCGCCGCGGCCTCGGGCTGGACCACCTATCCGCCGCTATCGATCCTCGGGCACGGCACCAAGCCGGGCCAGGACATGTGGGTCATGGGCGTGCACCTCGCTGGCGTGAGCTCGATCCTCGCGGCGATCAACTTCATCGTCACCATCGCCAGCCTCAAGGTGATGAAGTGGCGCGACCTGCCGCTGTTCGCCTGGGCCACCCTGTTCGTCTCGATCATGGCCCTGATCGCCACCCCGGTGCTCGCCGCCGCGGTGACCATGGTGCTGCTCGACCGCAACTTCAACACCACCTTCACCATCGCCTCGCAGGGCGGCGATCCGATCCTCTACCAGCACATCTTCTGGTTCTACAGCCATCCTGCGGTCTACATCATGATCCTCCCCGGCTTCGGAGGGATCAGCCACGTCATCGCCGCCTTCTCGCGCAAGCGCGTGTTCGGCTATCTCGGCATGGTGCTGGCCACGGGCAGCATCACCGCCCTGGGATTCGTCGTCTGGGCCCACCACATGTTCGTGGTCGGCATGCCGACCTGGATGCAGTACTACTTCCAGGTCGCCTCGCTCGCCATCGGCGTGCCGACAGGGATCAAGGTCTTCTCCTGGCTGGCCACCATGTGGGGTGGCACCATCCGCATGACCGTGTCGATGATGTTCGCCTGCGGCTTCCTCTGCCTGTTCGTCCTCGGCGGCTTCGGCGGGCTGATCCTCGCACTCACCGCGGTCGACTATACGCTCAACAACACCTACTTCGTGGTCGGGCACTTCCACATGGTGCTGGTCGGCGGCTCGGTGATGCTGCTTTTCTCGATGACCTACTTCTGGTGGCCGAAGATGTCCGGCCACTTCCTCAGCGAGCGGCTCGGCAAGTGGGTGTTCTGGCTGATGTTCATCGGCGTCTTCATCGCCTTTTTCGCCATGCACATCAGCGGCGCGAACGGCATGGCCCGCCGCATCGCGGTCTATTACTCCGACTTCCGCTTCTCTAACTACCTGACTACGGTCGGCTACCTGATGACCTTCACCTCGGCCTGCCTGTTCTTCGGCGACCTCATCTACAGCTACCGTCGGCCCAAGATCACCGTCGATGATCCGTGGCAGATCAATGACATCCAGCAGAGCTTCGAATGGGCGACCAGCTGCCCGCCGCCGGTCTACAACTTCGCCAAGGTGCCGCCCATCCCGATCCTCGAGCAGATCCCTTCACACGACCACAAGCATTGAGCCTCCCGGCAATGCGGTCGTTCGGGTGCGCGCATGCGAGCGGCGCCCATTACGTGCTGACAGGACATCGATAACAGAGCGTGGCTGTGCTTTCCGCAATGTCTTCCCTGACCCAACCCCAGCCGCAGTCCGTGCAGCGCGCGCGTGCATCGGTGGCCTCATGGCTGGGCGTGCTCCTGGTGATGCTGTTCACCCTCAACACCATCGGAGGGTGGGTGCGGCTGTCGGGTTCAGGGGTCGCCATCCCGCAATGGCCGATCGTCAACGGCAGCCTGCTGCCGCCGATAAGCGAACAGGGTTGGCGCGAGGTCAAGACGGCGTTCGATGCCGACCAGGTCCGCTTGGCCGAGCGCGTCCGTCTGGGCGAGCTGAGCGCCGGCAACCTCGGCCGGTCGCCACGCGACATGGCCGATTTCCAGGTGATGTTCCTGACCGAATGGTCGCACCGCCTGTTCTCGGCCCTGGTCGGCGTGATGGCAGCCGGATGCCTGACCATCGTCTTGCGCCGCGCCGACCTGCGCTCGCTCATCGGCATGCCGATGGGGGGGGTAGGAGCGCTGATCATCACCCAGGCGGTGCTCGGCGGCCTGATCATCGCCGAGGGTACCAACACCCACTGGCTGTTCCTGCATCAGGGCAATGCTGCCGCGATCATGGCCCTGGTCCTGCTGTGCATCGTGCGCCTGCTGCATGCCGACCAGCAGCCGGTCCCGCCGGCTGAACGCCAGCGCCGGCACCTGGCGATCCTGCTGGTCAGCGCCTGCGTGGTGGTCGCCTGGCTGCAGCTGGTCGCCGGCGGACTGGTGGCTGGCAGCCGCAATGGCTCGCCGTTTCGCGAATGGCCGCTCGACGCCCCCGCCCGCCTGTGGATCGGTGGCCATGGCCTGGGATGGAATCTGATCGACAATGCCTGGTTGCACCAGTGGCTGCACCGCTGGCTGGCCTGGACCCTGGTCGTCTTCCTGGGCGCGCTGACCCTGGCGTCATGGCGTCTAGGCATGCCCATGCGCTTCCGTCTCGCGCTCAAGCTGGCGCTGACCTTCCTCGGCGTCCAGGCGCTCCTGGGGGTGGCCAATGTGCTCACCGGCATAACCCCGGCGGTGTCGCTGGCGCACCAGTTCATGGGCATGTGCCTGGTCCTCAGCCTGGTGCTGGCCTGGTTCGACGCCCATCATGAGCTTGGCCTGCCTGCGGGCCATGCGCTTGCTGCTGCGGGGGCGCGATGAGCGAGAGCATCGTCCCGGAGCCGGTTGAGCACGCCGGAACGGCATCGTGGGGGCACCGGTTCCGGGTTTCGCTGGTCGATCTCCTGGTGCTGACCAAGTACCGCATCACTCTGGTGGCGCTCTTCACCGGCTATGCCGCCATCGCGGTCGAGGGTCATCACGCCCTCGATTGGCCTATCGTCTGGCCATGCCTGGTCGCGCTCTTCGGCATCGGCGGTGCGGCCAACACCCTGAATCAGATCTTCGAATCGCGCAAGGACGCGATCATGAACCGGACCAAGTCGCGGCGTCCGATGCCGACCGGGCGCATCACCATCGCCCAGGCCTGGACCTTCGCGGCCATCCAGTTCATCACCGCCGAAGGCATACTGCTGTACATCCACCACAGCCCGCTCGCCGCGGCCCTCGGTTGCGCCACCCTGCTGTACTACAGCTTCTTCTACACCCTCTTCCTCAAGCCGCGCCACTACCTGAACATCGTCATCGGCGGAGTGCCCGGGGCGATGGGGCCGCTGATCGCCTGGGCGGCGATGGCCAATGAGCTGGCCGCGGCACCCCTAGCGATGTTCGGCCTGATCTTCCTCTGGACGCCGCCCCATGTCTGGGCGCTGGCGATCAAGCTCAAGGACGACTATGCGCGTGCCGGCATACCCATGCTGCCGGTGGTCAAGGGGGTCGACGAGACCACCAGGCAGATCTTCGTCTATACCGTGGTGATGGTCATCGCGACCCTGCTCCTGCCAGTGGTGGTGGGGGTCTTCAATGCCAATTCCTCCTACTTCGCCATCGCCGTGGTGCTGGGAGCGGTGTTCCTGGCCTGGACGCTGGTGCTGTGGAAGCACCGTCCGGTGCTGCCGACCATGCCGCTGTTCCGCTTCTCGATCGTCTACATCGCCGCGTTGTTCCTGGGCATGGTGGTCGACGCCATGGCGCGTGGGGGCAGGCCATGACCGCGCTGCCCACCAGCAATCCCGCCGCCAACGGCAATCGCAGGCGCATGAACCTCTTCGGCATCCTGCTTGCGCTCTTCGCTCTGTGCATGTCGAGCTACTTCCTGATCAAGTTCCCCGACCTCTACCGTCTGTTCTGCCGCGCTATCGGCGTGCAGACGAATCCCAACAATGCCGCGGTGATCGCCGCTCCCAGCAAGCATAGCGGCCGCTTCATCGATGTGCTCTTCGAGGGCGCCAAGGACGCCAGCCTGCCGGTGCACTTCTATCCCGACCAGCCGGTGGTGCGCCTCGAGATCGGCACCGATGCGACCAACGTCTACCATTTCAAGAACGTCTCCGACCATGCGGTATCGTTCCGCCCGGTGCACCAGATAAGCCCGATCGCCGCGGCACGCGATTTCGGCCTGAAGCTCTGCTTCTGCTTCGCCAACCAGACCATCCCCGCGGGCGAGACGCGTGATTTCCCGGTGATCTTCACCTTCGGGGCCGATCTCGACGAGCGCATCAACACCGTGACCCTGCGCTATACGCTGTTCGAGATCAGCGCCGATGCGCCGCTGACCGAGGAGCAGAAGCGCATCCAGGAGGGCCTCCTGGGGCCTGGGGCCATCGTCTCCCCGGGCGCCGCCACCCATGCCCCGCCAGCGCCTGCCGCCACCCCCGCCGCAGGAGGCAAGCCGTGAACACCGCCCTCGACGCCGATCAGCTCGATCCGCTGGTCCGCCGCCGTGCGATCAGGCTCGGTCTGCTGCTGGGGGCTGCATGCCTTGCCCTCACCGCGATCTTCTTCATCATCTTCTGGTTCAATGGCTTCCCCAAGGATCCCGTGGAATACCGTCGCCTCCTGAACCGCAGCCAGAGCCAGGCCGAACAGGCTGGCAGTGACCCGCGACCGACCGATGCGCGCCCGGGCGAGCCGGCGCCCCATCAGCACTGAGGATCATCACGATGAGTGAGCAACTGACCACCGACGTCGAGCACCATGAAGACCCCATGAGCCATGTGCCGCCGGGCAGCATCTGGCCCCTGCTCGCGACCGCTTCCCTCACCATCGTCCCCTTCGGCGTGGTCTCGGTGCTGGGCGCCTTCAATGCCACCCACTGGGCGATCGTCGGGCCGTTCGTCTTCCCGGCAGTCGGCAAGGCGGCGCTGATCCTCGGCGGGCTCGGCTTCGTCTTCTTCCTGATGTGCTGGTGCAATCAGATCATCCGCGAGAAGACCATCAGCCACGATGTGGTCGCCCAGCAGAAGGACCTCCAGTTATTCATCCTGCTGTTCCTCTGCGGCGAGCTGATGGCCTTCGGCGCGGTGTTCGGCTACTTCTACCACCAACGGCTCTATGTCGAGGGGTTCGGTCCAGCGGAAGGCATGGAGTTCGGTGGTCCGACCGTGGCCTATGCGACCTTCATCCTGCTGTTCTCGTCGGTGACCTGCGAATTCGCCCACCATGCGCTGCAGTCCTACAAGGTCGGTCTGGCCAAGGCGCTGTTCTCCGCCACCATCCTCCTGGGCATCGCCTTCCTGGGCTTCCAGGGCTATGAGTGGGGCATACTCATCCAGCACGGCTTCATCCCGGTCGGCGGCTCCCTGACCGACAGCGCGGTGGCTTCGTTCGCCTCGTGCTTCTACGTCGGCACCGGCTTCCACGGATTGCATGTGGCCATCGGCCTGGTGATGCTCTTCATGGTGCTGATGCGACTTGAGTTCGGCCATTTCCGCGGCCGGCGCCACTTCGCCGTGCTCGCGGCCTCGTGGTACTGGCACTTCGTCGACATCGTCTGGGTGCTGCTCTTCATCACCGTCTATGTGGTGAGATGAGCGGGGCCGCAAGCCCCGCCCCTCGGGCTGCGCAACAGCGCACCACGCTGGGCATCATCTTCCTGGTCCTGTTCGTCGATCTGATCGGCTTCAGCATCGTCTTCCCGCTCTATGCGGACATGCTGAGGTACTACACCGCCCATGACCAGGGACTGCTCAAGGCGGCGATGGAACTGGTCGACCGCCTGTTCCCGGTCAAGGATCCCGACCAGCGAGCCGCCCTCTTCGGTGGCCTGATCGGCGCGACCTATTCCAGCCTGCAGTTCATCTCCTCCCCGTACTGGGGGCGGCTCTCGGACCGCATCGGCCGGCGACCGGTGCTGCTGATCTCGATCGCCGGCAATACTGCCGCATACCTGGTCTGGATCTTCTCCGGCGACTTCACCACCCTGCTGGTGTCGCGTCTGCTGGCCGGGATGATGACCGGCAACATCGCGACCGCCAATGCGGCGGTCGCCGATATCACCACCCCCGAGAACCGTGCGCGCGGGATGGGCATGATCGGCATGGCCTTCGGCCTCGGCTTCATCCTCGGCCCGGCGCTGGGGGGGCTGAGCACCATCCTGCCCAGGCTGGGGGACATCCCGCAGCTGGCGGCGTGGGGTGCCAATCCCTTCTCGACCGCCGCGGCCATCGCCTTCGCCCTCAGCGCGCTCAACCTGCTATGGGCCTGCTTGCGCTTCCATGAGACCCTGCCGGCCGAGCGCCGTGGAAGCGTCAGCACCGCCAGCCGTCCGATCAATCCGGCGCGCCTCTTCAGCCGCAGCCTCGGGGCCACGGTGGCGGTGGTCAACTTCTCCTTCTTCTTCCACACCCTGCTGTTCGCCGGTTTCGAGGCGACCATGGTCTTCCTCTCCGCCCAGCGCTGCCACTTCACGCCGGTGCAGAATGGCTGGCTATTCGCCTGGATGGGGCTGGTGGCCGCCATCGTCCAGGGGGGAGTCTTCAGGCGCTTGGCGCCCCGGGTCGGCCAGCGGGTGCTGGCGATGGCCGGCTTCATCGCCCTGATCCCAGGCTTCGCCGTGGTCGCCCTGGTCGATTGGCTGCCATCGACATGGCTGCTGGTGCTGGGAGTCACCGGCCTGGCCACCGGCACCGGCCTGGTGTTCCCGGCACTCAACACCATCGCCAGCCTGAGCGCCGATCCCGCGCGACAGGGCGAGGCGATGGGAGCATTCCGCTCGGCGGGATCGCTCGGCCGTGCGCTCGGTCCGCTGCTGGCGGCGGTGGTCTACTTCGCCTTCCGTCCGGCGGCGCCCTACCTGATCGCCGCCATCGGCATGATCATTCCGCTGGTGCTGGTCGCCCGCATCCATGGCCGGGCGGTATCGGCCCATCCGGGGGCACCCGGCGGAGCGTGAGCGCCGCCCTGCTTCCGGCACCGGCGCTCGCCGGGGTCACAAGGGGCTGCCGGGGGGCAGGTCGCCGATCACCGGCGCGCTGAGCCAGCGCAGCAGCGCCGCCCGTATGGCCTCGACCTGGACCGGCTTGGGGACGAAATCGTCCATGCCCGCGTCGCTGAAGCGCTTGCGGTCCTGGTCGAGGACGCTGGCGCTCAGCGCCACGATCGGCACGTGGCTGCCGGGCGCCTCCTGGGCGCGGATGGCGATGGTCGCATCGACGCCATTCATGCCCGGCAGGTGGTAGTCCATGAACACCAGGTCGTAGGGGGTGCGGAAGAACATCTCCACACCCTGCAGGCCATTGACCGCGACATCGACCGAGCAACCCAGCTTGTTGAGGATGCGGCCGACCACCGCCTGATTGGTGGGGTTGTCATCGACCAGGAGGATGCGCTGGAGCTTGCCGGCGATGGCGTTCGGCTGCGCAACCACCGCCTGACGCATGCTCGATGAACCATGGCCACGGGCCTCGGCCAGGCTATGCCTGGTGATCAGGTCGGTCTCGATGCCCTTGTGCAGCGTGTGGTGAATGGTCGCGAGGGAGTCCCTGAGGTCGATCATGCGCACCGGCTTGATCAGATAGGCATTGAAGCCGGCATCCTTGACCCGTTTGCCATCGCCGCGCTTGCCGACCGAGGTGAGCATGATCAGGGCGGTGCGGCGGATCAGCGGATCGGCCTTGATCTCCTGGCCGAGCTTCAGCCCCTGGCCATCGGCGAGAGTCGAGTCGATGATCGCGACATCGAAGGGAGTGCCTGCATTGACGGCATCGCGCAGCAGGATCTTGGCCTCTTCGCCGGTCGGTGAGCAGGCCGAGGCGCACGACCACGAGCCCAGCTGCTCATTGATGACACGCTGGTTGAGCACGCTGCGCTCGACGACCAGGATGCGCAGTCCGGCGAGGTTCTCGGCGCTCGGCACCTCGGACTTCTCCGTGCTATCGATCTCCAGCGCCAGCGAGAGGGTGAAGGTCGAGCCGATCCCGATCTGGCTCTCGACCTGGATGCTGCCGTGCATGAGCTCGATCAGCTGCTTGCAGATCGCCAGGCCGAGGCCGGTCCCGCCGAATTCGCGCGTCGTCGAGGTGTCAGCCTGGGTGAACTTCTCGAAGATGACTCCGATCTTGTCGCTGGCGATGCCGATGCCGGTATCTTCGATGGCGATGCGCAGGTTGGCCTTGTCGCCCTCCGTGCTCAGACACGAGACGTCGAGGAAGACGTGCCCGTGGCTGGTGAACTTGATGGCATTGCCGACCAGGTTGCTGATCACCTGCCGCAGCCGTCCGGGGTCGCCGATCAGGCGGTTCGGCAGGTCCGGGGCGATGCGGCAGATGAGTTCCAGGCTCTTGGATTCCGCGCGCGCGGCGAACAGCTCGATGACATCGCTGATGGCCAGCTGCATGTCGAAGGAGATCGGCTCCAGGGTCAGCTTGCCGGCTTCGATCTTGGAGAAGTCGAGGATGTCGTTGATCACCGCCAGGAGCGCCTCGCCCGAGTGCTGGATGGTGGTGGCATAATCGCGCTGCTCAGAGCTCAGCTCGGTATCCAGGAGCAGCTCAGACATGCCCATCACGCCGTTCATCGGGGTGCGGATCTCGTGAGACATGTTGGCGAGGAAGTCGCTCTTGGCACGGCTGGCCTCCTCGGCCCGCTCCTTCGACTCGGCGAGCGCGCGGGTGCGCTCGTCGACCTGCTGCTGCAGCGTGGCATTGAAATGGCGCAGATCGTGGTCGCGGGCCCTGACCGCCTCGCGCATGGTGGCAAAGGCGAAGGACAGGCGGCCGATCTCGTCCATGTGGTCGTCGACGCGGGCAGGAGCGGTGAAATCGCCGCGCGTCAGGCGTTCGCTGGCCTCCACCAGCGAGCTGAGCCGGCGCATCCAACGGGTCACCGCCACCAGCACGACGATGACGCTGGCGCCCACGGCGATGGCCAGCACCGCCAGGGTGACGAGGAATTGCTGATGGCGGGCGAGCTGGGCGGGCGCGATCGACAGACCGACGACCACCTCGCCGAGGATCTCCTTGCCGGGCCGCTGCACCTGCGACGGGAGATCGTCGACCGCATCGATGCCGCTGTCCGGCCGCTGCGAGGTGACGGGCGAGCGTCCGATCACCGCGCCATTGGAGGTGGATCCGGGATTGAGATAGTCGTTCCAGGAGCCGGCATCGGAGGAGGACGAGGCGATGAGCTTGCCCCGCTCATCCTCAATGGCTACGAAGATCACATGCTGGTGGTCGTTGAAGCGCTGCGCCAGGCGGGTGAGCTCGTTGATGTCGAGCACCGACAAGGGCAGCTCGCAGGCCGCGCTCAGGCTCTTGGCCAGGGCGGTGGCCTCATGCTCCTGGGCCGAATTGATCAGCTGGTTGAGCTGCAACGTGGAGGCGACCGCGAACAGCGCCAGGGCGACCACGATCACCCCCATGGCCATGAGCGTGGCCTTGAGGCGCAGACTGAGGGACTTGGTGGGTAGGGACATGTCAGCGACCAGCCTGGTAGACATGGCTGGCGCGGCCCAGCAGATCGGACGGGAGATCGATGGCGAGCTTGTGCGCTACCACCAGATTGACCTCGATGTCGAATGTCGGTGACACGACCGCTGCGGAATCCTTCTCGTTGCCGTTGAGCAGGCTGAGGACCATGGCGGCGCTCTGGGAGCCCTGGACGAGAGGGTTGATCCCGATGCCGAGCAGGCCGCCAGCACGTACCAGGGCGGTTGAGAAGCCGAAGACAGGTACGCGCTTGCGCAGTGCGCTCAGCAGGAGCGTGCGCACGGTCGCCTCGGAGTAAATGCTGCGGTCCGGCGAAGTCCATACCACATCGATGGGCTTGCCGAGCAGATTGTCGATACCTTCGGCGACGCTCGCGCTCTCATCGATGCTGATCGCCTCCAGGCGCCAGTTCGAGGGCAGCAAGGCGCGCAGCGCCTCGACCTGCTCGCGGCTGCGTTCCTGCTCGCCGCGGTAGAGCATGCCGACGGTGCGCGCGCTGGGCAGCGCTTCGGCGATCAGGGCGACCTGCTTCTGCAAAGGCACTTCGGTGGCCACGCCATGCACCGGCGGGGGGGTGGTCAAGCCGGCGGCGATCGGATCTGCGACCATGCAGTACACCAAGTGCACCTGCGCGGGCAGATGCTGGTGGAGGAAGGTCGATGCCTTGCTGCCGATCGACACCAGGACGGCGAAATGGCTGAGCTCGCTGATGTCGCCCAGATGGTCCATCACCTGGGTGGTCAGATGGTGCCCGGCCTCGATGAGCGACTTGGCCAAGCCCTCCTCGGCCTGGTGGAAGGGCACCTTGTCCTCGCTGAGGATGGCGAGCACCTCGGCGGCCCTGGCGGAGGCGCCGCTGATGGTGGTGCCCAGGATGGTGGCGAGCACCAGCAGGCCGGCACCGGACAGGGACCGGCCTGCTGGAGCTGCAACGGCCTGCCGAGCTTGCCGCCTGTCCATGCCTAGAATCCCCATCCGCCGCAGTTGAAGAACGTCCGCTCGGGGGTTTGGTATGCGACGACGCTGCCGGTGTTCTGCACCGGGGCATCGCGGCTCCCGAGCACATCGAGGACGCCGATCATCAATTCGCCACGTTCCTGGTCGAAGCGCCAGCCGAGGGTGAGGTCGAGATGGTGGTAGAGGTCGACATGGTAGCCGCTCGCTCCGCCCGGGTCGATGGTGGCATCGGTATAGCGGTAGTTGACCGTGGCGGTGAAGTGCCATGGCAGGGGCACGCTGGTGCTGGCGCCGACGCTGTGCTTGGGCGGCTTGAAGGCGCGGATCTGCTGGTCGATCTCCTCGGTCTCGAGGTCATCGAAGGCATACCAGACATCGCAGCGCATGCCGCTGCGTGCCGTCCAGCGCAACTCGAGCTCGCTGCTATTGGCCTTGGCGCCGGCGATGTTGGCCGGCTGGTCGGTGGTCATGGAGGGCGGCGGCCCGAGGAGATTGGGGGCCACCGTGGTGCAGCCGATCAGGCCGTTGTCATGCCGGTAGGTGCTGTCCCAGCGCAGCAGCAGGTCGTCGCTCAGCTGGTGGGAATGGCCGAACTCGCCGGCCCAGGTCTCCTCGTCGCTGAGATCCTCGCCGGGCAGCACGATGAAGCGGATCGCGGGATTGCCGTCGATCGGGACGTTGATGGCGGCGTCGCGGATCGAGGCCATGGGATTGCGGTCGGCCTTCGACACCCGCAGGCGCACTACCTGGCTGGTGTCGGGGGTGTAGATGGCCGACAGGCGCCCCGACCAGTCGTTGCCGGTGCCGCTGTAGCGATCCTCGCGGAACTGGCCTTCGAAGACCAGGGGGGTGCTGATCTGCCAGCGGTCGATCAGGTAGCCGCTGTAGCGCCGCTCTTGGTAGGGGGCATCGACGACGATGATCTGGTAGGGATCGCCGTTGGGCGCCTCGTCCAGGGTGGTGTAGCTCGCCTCGGCACCGACGGTGAAGTGATGCTGCCGCAGGACGACCACATCGACCTGGCCATCGACGACATCCTGGTTGTCGCGGCTGGCCGCGAAGCCGGGATGGTCGTTGTCCTCGTAGTTGCCGTGCCACTCCAGCTGGTAGCGCATCTGCTCGTCGAAGCGGTGATCGATGCGGGCGATGGCGCGCGTGGTCCTGGAGAAGGATTCGTCGTCGGGAGGGCGGTCGAGCAGCTCGTAGGCACCGCCACGTGCATCGGCATGGCCGATGCCGCTGGAAAGCTTGGTGGCCGGGTCGAGGTGGTAGACCACCTCGTTGTCGGTCATCCAGCCGTGCAGCCAGTCGTTGTCGGGAAGGCTGCAGTCATGCAGCGCATGGGCGCTCGATTCGTGGCTCTGATAGCCGACCGAGGTGCGCCAAGCCCACGTGCCGCTGGTGTCCGCCAAGCGTCCCTGGCTGAGGGTGTCGCCGAATTCGGTGATGCCGGAGGTGATGAACACCCCCAGGTTGTCCTCAGGCACCTTGGTGATGAAATGGATCACCCCGTCGAGCGCATTGGCACCCCAGGCTGCCCCCCCGGGGCCGCGGTCGATCTCGATATGGCCGATGTCCGGCATGAACAGCGGCAGGGTGATGAGCTCTGAGCCGCCCAGCAGGGGGTCGATCGCCGAACGCCCATTGACGTGGATCAAGGTGCGGTCACTGACCGATCCGAACAGGCCATGCACCCCCACGGCGTAGACGTTCCGGTCGGTGCGCTCGACGTCCACGCCTGGGGTGCATTGCAGGGCCTCGGCAAGATTGGTGTGGCCGCCGGCCATGATCTCGTCGGCGCTGATGACGCTCACCGGCGCAGCGGAGAGGGTCAACGGCGTGAGCTGGTGGGAGGCGGAAACTACCTCCGGCTGGTCGGTGAAGATGATCAGGTCATCGTCGCTGGCGGCAGGGGCGGGGATCGGAGGGCGAGGGACATCAGCCCCTTGCGCCTGATCCGATGTCGTAACCGCAGTCAAGGTCACGACTAATGGGAATAATCCCGGCCAGGGGGTGGGCCACCCGGCACGCGGCGAGCGGGCCGACGGGGTATCCAGCATCATCGCAGCACCGGCACGGGAGGGAAATGCAGCATAAGTGCCTTGTCGTCATGGGCCCCCGGAGGAGGGCCCCCCCAGTATGCATCATGATTGGCAGGCAATCAATCAGGGCATCCGTGCTGCGTGCAGACCAGCGCTGCGGACGGCGCCTGGCTGTGCGACGGGCGAGTGCAATTCGGGCGCGTCCGCCACCAGCACGCACCGCGTCACGGATCGTCGGGCTGGGCCTCGCAGCGGACGCCTGGGCAGACCCCATCGATCCTGGTCCACTTGCGCAAGCCGCCGCAGATCACCTGCGCATCCTCCTCGGTCAGTCCGCGCTTGACCACCGCCTCGCCATCCCGATGCGCCTCGAGGGTCACCATCTCGGCCACCTCCACGCTCAGTCCGGCGGCGCGCTGGAGTCCGAAGATCACCACGTCGAGGGGGGTCACCTCGTCATTGAACAACAGCACCTTCCACCCCCGGTCCACGCTGGTGTCGGGAGTGGCCACTGGTTTCCGGCGCGGGATGGTGACGGTATCAGGCACGGCACCGGCATGGTAACCGCACTCCGGCGCTTGTCAGCCGGCAGCGTCGCCAGCCTTCGCCCCTGCACATCTCCTAGATCCACGGGAGATTAGGGCGTGTGGTAGAGCCACAGCGGCGGTACGTGCAGCGGGGCGCAGACGGTCAGGATCGCCACGGCGATGGGGGCAGTCGTACCGCACGCATGCGTGAGGTCGCTGCTGACGGGCGGCGGATCGCCGATGCTGCACGCATGCAGGGCCGCTCTGAGGTCCAGGGGCATGGCGGGATTGTTCCACCCGGTGACGGCCCAGAGCAGACGCTCCTCGCCGGTGGCCGGCAGGGCAGCCAGGCGGTAGGCGGCGCGATCCTTGACCTGCGGCGTCCCGGCCATCAGGGCGAAGAAGTCCGTCGCAACACCGGTGGTCCAGGCAGTGTTCAGGGAGGGATGGCTGGTCGGACGCTGGGCGTTGGGGTAGAGCGTCAGCAGGTAGGCCTGCCAGAGCGGAGCTGCGCCATCGACCAGATAGATGCTCAGCGCCCCCAGCTGCACCTCGCTGAGCTCATCGGCGTCCATCAGCGCCAAGGCGACCAGCGTCCGCGTCAGCGAGGGGAGCTGGGTCAGGCGGTCGCTGTGGGCGATCAGCCAGGCGCGCGCCCTGGCCGCACCGCTGATGCCAGCTGGGCTGAGCGGAGCCGCCTGCAGGGCGGCGGCGGTCAGCGCGGTGGCCGCCAGGGGATCGGCTGCGGCGACGCTGCCGTCGGCCTGCTGGGCCGCCAGGAGCGCCGACTGCCAGGCGACGATCCCCGGCGGGCCGATGCCCAGGGCGAGGAGCACTGATCCGGCATGCAGCTGGCGCCAGGCCAGTCGCGGGCTCTTGGGCAGAGCGGCGGCTGCAGGCGCCTCTGCGGTGGTCAGTGCCCGGCTGGTCCAGGCGGGCGGCGCTTCGGGGAAGACACTGCCCAGGACCGGGGATGGCAGCTCGAGCGGCGGCATGGTGGGGACCAGGCTGAAGCGCAGGATGAGGGCGGCGATCAACGCGAAGAAGGAGAGCGAGATGGCGCTGAGGCCCGCCTGCAGCACGCGATCATCGAACTGCTCCTTGCGCGACCCCATCACCGAGCGCTCGATATCCGCGAGGTTGACCACCAGGCGCGTGCCGCACTGGTGGCAGAAGGTCGTACCCAGCGGATTGTCGTGCAGGCACTTCTGGCAGGAGATCATGGCGTCAGCTTCCCGCTGGCGACCAGCCGGCTGCCCAGGCGCAGCTCGTAGGGGCCTTTCATGGTGCCGATATTCACGCTCACCAGGCTGGCGACACGGCTGATGGCCGATTCGCTCACCGGCCTGCCATCGATGCGCAGATCGATGCGGGCATGCGGGAGCAGTCCCGACGGGGTGGCGAGCTGGAAGGTCATGGTGCCGTCGGCGATGATCGGAGGGGAGATCTGCGGATGCAGTTCGGGGAGGTCGCCGCTCAGCGCGATCACGCTCTCGACATCCCCCTCGAGGGTGGCCACCGCCAGGGCGAAGGGCGGCTTGCGGTCGGCGGTGAGGAGGTTGAACAGCAGGCGGGCCTGGTCTCCGCGCCCCAGGGCCAGGGCACGGGGTAGCAGGGTCTCCACCAGCGCCTGGTCGGGATGGTCGATGGCGAAGCGCACCTGCTCGTCGAGCGTGCCAGTGTTGGTGCTGGCGCCCAGGCGATGCTCGTCCGGAGTCTGCTGCCCGGCGGGTATGATCGCGACCAGGTCGGCAGAGCGTTTGGGCAGCAGCACGCAGAGCTGGCGGACGAAGGCGACGCGGCTCTTGATGTCGGAGAGCGCATCGGTGATGGCGGTCTGCAGGCGCGTGGGGGTGATCTGGGGGTCGGCGGCGTAGAGGATGGCGCGCAGGCGGCTGGCGTCCGGCTGGCGCGGATCGAGCAGCAGGAGAGGGCCGGCGGCCGCGCGTACGGCGTCGCCATCCCCTGCCGCCCAGGCCGCCCGGAAGCGCCGCTGCAAGGTGAGCGCGAGGATGCCGCGTTGAGGCGGATCGCCATCGGTGAGGGTCGGCGCGGCGGCAGGTCCGCTTCTCGGCAGGGCAGCGAGGTACCTCAGCAGGACGCCATCGTCCCCGGTAACATCGCCCGGGGGCCTGCCGGCGAGCACCTCGCTGAGCGCTGCGGCGGTCTCGAGCAGGTGGCGCTGCCGTGCGGTCGCCTGGACGCTCAGTCGGGCGAGCGACTGCGCGTCCTGGTCACGGGACAGGTCCAGCATCGGCAACGCGGTGACGGGGTTCTGTGGCAGCTCGCTGGCCGCCTCACGTGCCAACGTCTGCGCATCCTTGTCGGCGCGGGCGAGGATGGCGATGTGGTAGGCGTTGATGCTCGCGATCGCCTCCCAGCGTGCGATCGACGACCAGATCAGCCAGGCGGCGGCCAGGGTGACGATGGCGGAGAGCGCCAGCAGGATGATGCCGGCGGTGCGGCTGCCGAGCTGAGCGAGGAACGGGATCACGGCAGGCTCGCCAGACGGCCCTGGATGGCCTGCTCGGGGATGGGTCCGATGGCGAAGCTGTCGGCTATATGCTGGTCGGTGACCACCCAGACATGGTGAGCCGGGATGCGCAGGCTGGCGATGTCGGGCAGCGTCATGCGGCCGCAGCGTGCGCAGGCGGTGCCGTTGACCATCACCGCCCCGTGCACCACCGCGAGGTCATCTCCCGGCAGCGCCGCGATCCAGCCGAAGTTCACCGCGTGGTCCTCGCTGCTGTCGATGCGGTAGCAGATCGGATCATCGACATGCAGCTGGGGCAGGGTCACGGTGCGGTCGACGCGGAAGGAGGCGAACTCTTCCAGGTTGCTGACGTCGTTGTAGCCAGCTGGCACATGGACATGCGAGAAGCGCTTGATGCCGACCACCACGGCCCAGAACACCCCGATCAGGATCGCATAGAGCAGCGCCTGTTTGAGGGTATCCATGCCCAAGAGTCAGGGATCGGCTGCTGGGGTGAAGCCATCCTGGAGCGGACAGGATGCAGGCGTATCACCTGCAGGGGTGCCGGCCCTGCGGGTTTCAGCGGTTGCGGCTAGCCGCGCCGGGCGCTAGGTTCGCCATGCCATGACCGATGCCGCCTTCCCGACCCATCGCAGCTCGGCATTGTTCATCGTGCTGTCGGGCCCCAGCGGCGCCGGCAAGAGCACGCTGATGGACCGCTTCGTGCGCGAACACGCCGATTTCGTCCGCTGCCTGAGTGTGACCACCCGTCCACCACGGGGAACCGAGCAGGACGGGGTCGACTACCTGTTCGTCTCCGATGCCGAATTCGAGAGCCGCATCGAGGGCGGCGAACTGCTCGAGCATGCCCAGGTGTTCGGCAAGCACAGCTACGGCACGCCCAGGGATTTCGTCGAGCGCAAGCTCGCGTGCGGCAGCAGCGTGATCAAGGACGTCGACGTCCAGGGCGCCTTCACCATTCGCGGGACGTTCCCGGCGGCCATCCATGTCTTCGTCGTGCCTCCCAGCCGTGAGGAGATCGAGCGCCGCCTGCGCTGCCGCGGGACCGAGACCCCGGCCGAGATCAAGCGCCGGCTCGCCGAAGCGGACCGCGAACTGAAGGTCTGGGACCGCTACGACTACCTGATCATCAATGACGAGATCACCCGTGCGGTGGCGGAATTGGCCGCCATCGTGCGGGCTGAACGGCTACGCGTCAGGCGCTGATGCAGGGCGCACCTCACATGATCTCCCAGGCGGGCTCGGGCTCGTAGCGGACCTGCTCGAGGACCAGCCCGGTACCGGGAGCCATGTTGGCGAAGCGCGGTGCGCCCCAACCGGAGTGCAGGCAGTTCACGAAGTCGTCCATGGTGGCGCGACCCTGGGCGACATGCACCATCGCCCCCACCAGGCCGCGGATCTGCTTGTAGAGGAAGCCCGTGCCGGTGATGCGGAAGCTCCACAGCAGGTCGTCGCCGACGCGGCTGCAGGTCCAGTCGGCCGCGCGGTAGAAGCGGGTCGGATCGGCATGGTCGCTGCCGTCCCCGCGCTGGCAGGCGAAGCCCGACAGGTTCGTGTGCCCGACCAGGAGCTGGGCGAGCTCCTGGAGACGCTCAGGATGGTCCATGCGGCGCACCCATAGCGCATGGGCATCGAGGACCGGCCTGACGCCGCGCAGCAGGATGCGGTAGAGATAGGTCTTCTCGACCGCATCGCGCTTGGCATTCCAGCTATCGGCGACCAGCGCCACCCGGCGTGCGACGACATCCCGCGGCAACTCCGATGCGAGCGCCATGCCGAGGATGCGCGGCTGCCAGACGCGGTCGAGATGGACACCCCCCGGGAGCAGGACGGCGCTCACATCGGCATCCAGGCGGCTGCTCAGCCGGACCACGGTCCTGCTGCCGCTGATCGTCGTCAGCGCCTGGCCGAGCACTTCCTGCAGGGTGCGCAAGCCGGGCTGGTACTGGGTGCCCTGGAAACCCCGCCCGTCGAATTCCACTGCGAAGGCGTAATGCGGCATGGCGCTGCGACGGTTCTAGGGGGGCGGCTGGAGGTCGCCCTGGTCGCCCTGGTCGTCGCCTTCCCAGGCTGCGGCCTGGCTGGCGCTCCAATCCTCGTTGTCGCCGTCCCCGCCCTCCTCGCTGCGTGCGTCCTCGCGTCCAGGCCCGCGGCGCCGTCCGCCATGGCCGTGCTGCGGGCGCTCATGCCGTCCGCCGCCGTTTTTGCCGCGGAAGCTGAAGATGTCGCGCCGGTCAGGCGCATCGACGGTGCCGCCGATCGGGGTGCGCAGCGATCGACGCGCCTCCATCCAGGCGGACTGCAGGTCCTTGAGGTCCTCGATTCCGCCGAATGCCAGCAGGTGCAGCTGCCACACGCGGTCGAAGAACGGCGCGGTGACATAGCGGCGCACACGCTTGGGCAGGTGGGCGAAGAACAGCAGGTAGAGCTGCCCGCGCAGCAGTTCCTGGGCGCTGTTGACCAGCCGCTTGGGCAGGTCCATCTTGATGCCGAGCTGGCGGATCTCGCCAGTGACGCGCGAGGCGAGGCGGTGAAAATGGTCCTTGCCGACATCGACGGTGTCGAGCAGGGGGATGAAGAGGCCGGCAGTCAGCAATTCGAGTGGGAAGTGGCGCTCCTCGGCGCCGGCCTGGTCAACCGCGGCGAAGAATTCCTCGACCTGGGCGAGCCCTTCCTGACCCACTGCGGCGAGCCAGTCGGGATAGATGACCTCCAGGAAGCCGAAGCTGCCGAGCATGCGGAAGCCATCGGCGCGATTGGCCTGGGTGAGGATGCGGAAGATCTCCTCGGTGACGCGGAAGCGGCTGGCCTTGAGGATCTCGCCGGGCAGCTCGCGCAGGGCCCGCTCGGTCTCGGCCTCGAAGGTGAAGCCGAAGCGGGCGGCGAATTTGATCGCGCGCAGCATGCGCACCGGATCCTCGCGGAAGCGCACCTGCGGATCGCCGATGCAGCGGATCAGGCGGTCCTGGAGGTCTTGGACGCCGCCGGTGTAGTCGATGACGGCGAAGTCGCGGATGTCATAGTAGAGCGCATTGATGGTGAAGTCGCGGCGAAACGAGTCGCTCTCCAGATCGCCCCACTGGTTGTCCTCCTCGACATAGAGGTCGCCATCCTCAGGCCCGGGGCCCTCGCTCATCGAGCGCAAGGTCGCGACCTCGACGTTCTTGGGACCGAAGAAGACATGCACCAGCCGGAATCGGCGTCCGACCTCGCGGCTGTTGCGGAACAGCCGGCGCAGGTCGCGCGGCCTGGCATCGGTAGCGACGTCGAAGTCCTTGGGTCTGCGCCCGATGAGCAGGTCGCGCACGGCGCCGCCTACCAGGTAGGACTCGTAGTTTGCGTCCTTGAGCTTGTAGAGCACGCGCAGCGTATCGGGATCGACGTCCTTGCGGCTGATCGGATGGTCCTGCCGCGCGATGATCCGTGGTCCGGTGTCGTGGTGGTCCTGGTGCTGGTCGATGGGACGTGGCTCGTGGTGCGGACGGGAGGACTCTCCCGGGGCACCGGCATGATTGGTCACTGTGGATTCCTTCGCCGAAGCGGGCTCGTTGGCACCACCGGGCTCGCCTGCGGCCAGATGGCCGGGGCCGCGCCGGTGGGCGGGCAATGGACATGGTGGCGCAGAAGTGGCCAGGGGCAATCGGCAAAGCGCCCCACGTGCGGCCGGTCAGAAATCACGGGCGACGATGAACTCGGCCAGGTCCCACAGGCGCTGCCGCTCTGGGCCGGCCGGCAGGCCCTCGAGTTGGCCCTGGGCCTCTGTGGCATAGGCGCGGGCGGTGCTCAGCGCCGCCGCCACCCCACCGCCATCGATCACCATGCGGCGCACGGCGCTGACATCCTCGGGGGAGGAGACCGAGAGCAGGCGGGCCTCGAGCTCGGCGCGGCTGCCCTGGCCGTGGTCGCTGCTGGCCAAGAGGCGCAGGATGGGCAGCGTCAGGCGCCCCCGTTCGATGTCGGTCGACAGGGTTTTCCCGACCTTCTTCGGATCGCCGCTGAAATCGAGGCAGTCGTCGGCGATCTGGAAGGCCATGCCACAGGCCCTGCCGTAGGCGGCGGCGGCGCGGCGCTGCTCAGGGGTGCCCTCCACGGCGCCCATCTCCCCTGCCAGCTCGGTGAGCGCTGCGGTCTTGGCGTAGATGATGCGGTTGTATTCCGACTCGCTGAGGTCGACGTCGCGCGCGGCGCACTGCTGGTGCAGCTCTCCCCGGCACATGATGTTGGTGGTGACGGTCAGCCTCTTCATCAGCGCCGGCTCATTGAGATCGGCGATGAGATTGAATGCATGGGTGTAGAAGTAGTCGCCCAGCAGGACCGAGGTGGTGTTGCCGAAGCGCACATGGGCGGTCTGGCGGCCGCGGCGGGTGTCGCTGTCGTCGATCAGATCGTCGTGGATCAGGGTCGCGGTGTGGATCATCTCCAGCGCCGCACCCAGCCGATGGTGGGTGTCCCCGGCCGTGCCAAGGGTCTCGGCGACCAGCATCACCAGAGCGGGACGCAGCATCTTGCCATGGAAAGGTCCGAGCTGCGCGATCAGCTCGCTGACCTTCAGTTCCGAACTCGCCAACGCCGATTCGATGTGCCTCTCGACCTCGGCGAGGTGAACCTGGAGGCCATGCAGCGCTGCGAGCATCGATCGCTCAGCCGACCGTGAAGTTGCGCGCCAGCTCCTGCAGGCTACGGCCCAGGGTCTCGACGCTCACCGGCTTGCGGATGCAGGCGGCGATCTGCGGGTTGAGTCGCCCCATCTCCTCAACGCGATCGAAGGGCTCGTAGGCCGAAACCACCACCACCTGGCTGCCGGAGAGTTCGGGCCGGCGCAGGAGCTCTTGAAGCACGGCGAATCCGTCCATGCCCGGCATCATGATGTCGAGCAGCAGGATATGGGGCTTGAGCGTGCCGACAGCGATGCAGGTGTCGACGCCATTGACCGCCTCGTGGATGACGGCATTGGGCAGGTAGCGCTCGACCACCTTGCGCAGCAGCAGGACGACATCGGGGTGGTCGTCGGCGATCAGCACTTGGAGCTTGCCATGCGTCGCAGTCGCGGTGCGGACCTGCTTCTTGCCGACGTCCGGGATGCCAAAGGACTGGCAGAACTCGTCGAGGTCCTCCGGGCGGACGCGAAAGTGCCCGCTGGGCAAGGCATAGGCCTTCAGGTGGCCGTGGACAATCCAGCGGTAGACCGTGGTACGACTGACGTTGCAGCGCTTAGCCACCTTGCCAAGGCTGAGATGTTCGTCCTTACTCATGCGGCAAGCGGTTCACGCAGGGACCCGTCCTGGTTGGTGCGCGTAGCTTGTACACTGAGCAACGCCTGCTCGCAAGGGCACATTCGCAATGGCTTATGCTCAGGTCCTGTGGCAATGCCAGGTTCCGGGACTAGCGTTTCGGGCATGCGCATCCTGATCGTGCGGCTGGGGGCTTTCGGCGACATCATCCACACCCTTCCCCTCGCTGCCGATCTGAATGCCGCGGGGATGCAGGTGGACTGGGTGGTTGAAGATCGTTGGGCGCCCATCCTGCGCGGAAGCGCGGCCTTGGGTACGATTCACGAGCTGCCGCGTAAGTCCTTGCGCATTCAGGGCTCGGGACTGGCGGGGTGGTGGCTTGCGGTGCGCCGTCTGATGCGGCAACTGCGCCTGCATGACTACCAGGTCGTCATCGATGCCCAGGGCTTGGCCAAAAGCGCGTTCCTGGCTGCAGGTGCAGGCGGTCGGCTGCGTATCGGACTCGGACGTTCCCAGTCCCGCGAACTGAGCTGGATGATCGCCGATCGCCATGCACCGGGCGGCATGGAGCATGTCATCGACCGCCAGCGCGCGCTGGCGCTGCCGCTGCTCGGCAGCGCCCATCCGCGCGGGCCGTGGCGCTTTCCCCTTCCGGCATGGCGCAGCGAACGGGCCTGGGCCTCGACCTGGCTCATGCGCCATGACATCGCCGCCAGCGGAGCGGGCCGACCCTGGATGCTCAATGTCGGCGCTGGCTGGCCAACCAAGGTCTGGCCGCTGCGGCGGCAGATCGAGTTCGCCCGCCTGCTGGGACGCCGACGGGTACCGCTGGTGCTGCTCTGGGGCTCGCAAGCCGAGCATGACATCGCCGAGGAGATCATCGGCGAGGCCGGCTACGGCACGTTGGCGCCACCCACCTCGATCCCGCAGTTGGCCGGGCTGGTCAGCGCTGCCCGGGTGGTGGTCAGCGGCGATACCGGACCGCTGCACCTGAGCCTGGCCTTGGGCATTCCCGCGCTGGGACTGTTCGGCCCGGTGCCGGCCACTCGCAATGGACCGCGTGGACGCTGCTATCGCACCCTCCAGGCGCCTGGAGCGCTGTGGGAGCGCCACGACGTCACCCGCGTCGACATGGCCGCCATCACCGCCGAACAGGCGTTCGAGCAGGCTGGCCAGGCTGCCGGTGAGCAGAGCGCGGTGGCTGCTTATTGACCTTGCAGAGGTAGATCGCGAAGCTTGCTGGCATGTGGCACCATGCGACGCTCGAATCGGTCCAGATATTGAGCTGGAAATCACAACCTGGGGTGTTGGGTTTTCCCGAGTCTGCGCTCAAGGAGCTGGAGGTCATGGTTGCCGACAATCCGAATCATCGCTGGGTGATCGATGCCGACGGCATCCACCTGCTGACCTCGGAATCGATCGCTCTGCTCATCGCCGTGGTGCGCAAGGTCGGGCTCTCCGGCGGCCAGATGTGCCTCGCCAGGCCGATGCCGAGCGTCTCGGCAGTCCTGCGCATGACGCGCCTGGTCAAGCTCCTGCCGCTGTTCGACGATCTGCCGGCCGCCATCGCATCGATGCGCTGAGCGGGCCTCGCTTCAGGCATGGGGGGCGCTGGCGGGCGGCTCGTTGATGCGCTCGGCGAAGACCATGCGCCCGTTGCTGGTGGTGTGCAGGCGCAGCACATTGCAGCGGATGGTCTGGCCGATCATCTGCGACGCGTCGGTGACGATGACCATGCTGCCATCGCTCAGGAAGCCGACTCCCTGGCTCTTGCCTTCCCCCGGCTTCTCGATGCGCACTCTGATCTCCTCGCCCGGGCGGACGGTCGGCGTCAGGGCAGCGGACAGCGCCAGCAAGTCGATGTAGGGGACGCCCTCTGCGGCGGCGATGCCCACGCCCTCGGGATCGCCGACCACCAGCCGGGCGTTGTCGAGGCGGGTCAGATGGACGAGCAGCTCATTGAGGGAGGTGGCGTTGGGGATCTCGCTCTCGTCGATCTCCACCCGCAATGCGGATTGGCTGCGCAGTTCGGCCAGGCCATCGAGCGCCCGGCGTCCGCGCACGGCGATCCCTGCCTCCGTGCTGGCGGCCTGAGCTTCGCAGTGCATCAGCACACGGCGGTGCACCAGGATGCGGTCGGGCAGCAGGCCGGCGCGCAGCAAGGCGATCAGGCGACTGTCGGCGAGCGAGGCGGCATCGACCACCAGGGTGCCACCGGACAGGCGTTCGGCGCGGAACTCGACGAAGGGGATGACGATGCGGAAGCGATCAGCATTCTTCAGCACGATGATCAGCACCAGGTAGATCGTCACCAGCGCGAGCGGCAGATCGATGTTATTGTAGATGTTGGGGTCCTGGATCACCTGGTGCACCACCGACAGCAGCAGCCATGACAGCGCCAGGCCGGCGGCCAGGCCGAGCAGGAAGGCCACCAGGCTGCGGGTGAAGTGGCGCCTGAAGGCGTTCTCGGCTGCGATCAGCGTCACGGCGATGCCGAAGCCCATGGCCGCCCCGAACCAGGGGGGCAGCAGCCAATCCGGCAGGTTGCGGTAGAAGTGCTGTCCGCTGGTCATGCCGATGAGGACCGCCAGGGTGACAAAGGTGAAGCGCAACAGGAGGATGAGCATGCCGTCAACGTATCACCATCGCCATGCCGAGCAAAAGCCCAGCCTGCGTGGCGCTCTACGACGCTGCGGGAGCCTGGTGCGGGCCATCCGCGGGGCGATGCGCGATGACGGCATGGCTGATGCCGCCGCAGAAGCTCAGCCAGCGCACCCCGATCAAGCCGTTGGCCAGCAGCAGGCGGTCGGCGTCCGCGCGGGTGAGGAAGGAGCTGATGCTCGCGTTCAGGTAGCGGTAGGCATCGGCATTCCCAGCCAGGGCGCCGCCGGCCAGGGGGAAGACGATGCGGCCGAAGGTGGCATAGAAGAAGCGCGGCCAGAGCCGGACCGGGCGGAAGAACTCGAGGATGAGCAGCTGTCCACCCGGCTTGAGCACGCGGTAGAGCTCGCGCAGCGCGGCGGCGGGGTCGCCGAAATTGCGCCAGCCGTAGGCGACCATCGCCAGGTCGAAGGCGCCATCGGCATAGGGCAGGTGGAGGGCATCACCGACGCAGGCGCTGATCGGCCGCCCCGCCCGCTTGCCCGAGCCCGCTATGAGCATCGGCTGGCAGAAGTCGCTGCCATGCACCACCTGGGCCTTGCCCAGGGCGAGGGCGCTGACTGCGAGGTCGAAGGTGCCACAGGCCAGATCAAGGACGGTATGCGGCGAGCCCTGCACCAGTTCGAGGGCATGGCGGCGCCAACGGACGTCATGGCGTGCCGACAGCACCCGGTTGAGCAGGTCGTAGCGGGGTGCGATGTGCGCGAAAAGCTCTTTGACCGCTTCGGACATGACGAGATCGTGCGCTTAGCGGTCGCTGCGCAAGGGCGTCCAGCCGCCATCCCCGGAGAGGCAACATGGAACAATGGTCGATTCTCGTCGAGAAGGAGTACCTCAAGTTCTCCTGCGCGCACTTCCTGATCTTCCCCGATGGATCGAAGGAGCGCCTGCATGGGCACAACTACCAGGTCACCTGCGAGGTCGACGGCAGGCTCTCCGAATTCGGCCTGGTGATCGATTTCAAGATGGTCAAGCCGATCATCAAGCGCCTGTGCGATGAACTCGACGAACACTGGCTGGTGCCAGGCGAGCACGGCGAGCTGGCCTACCGCCATCGCGACGACGGGCATACCGAGGTGGTCTACCGCGACTGCCGCTACCTCGCCCCCACCAGCGAGGTGATCGTCCTGCCGATCAACAACACCTCGGCAGAGAACTTCGCCGCCTGGCTGGGGCGCAACCTGCGCGAGCGCCTGACCGCGGCCTTCGGTGCGCTCAGCGTGCGCAGGCTGCGCGTCACGGTCTGCGAGACCGTCGGGCAGTCGGGGGTCTACACCTTCTCCAGCGACGAGTGACCGCGTTCCCGGCGCTCTGCCCGCCGGTGCGCAGTCGGACCCTGATCAGGGCGCCGGGTAGAGGCAGCTCTGCGGCACGATGCGCTTGATCTCGTGGTCGGACGACCAGCTGAGCGAGACCTGGGCGATCGACGGATCCTGGAAGTATTCGAGGATGATCGGGTACGGCTTGCCCGCCTCCAGCTGGATGCGGCCATGGAATTCCCTGGCCTCATTGCGGTGCCATTCGTCGATCAGCAGGGTGCCGTCGATCCATAGGCGCACGCCATCGTCGACGGTGACCCAGAAGGTGTATTCCTCGCTGTACCGAGCTACCAGCTGGCCGGTCCAGCGGATGGAGAAGGTCTCCGGTTCGATGCGCGGATCCGGCGCCAGCGCGCCCCAATTGAATGAGATCTGCGGATCTACGCGGGAGAAGCGGTAATCGCGGAACTCCAGGCTGTCGAAGTAATCGCCCTTCAGGCCGGTGCCGGCGACGCTGAGATCGGGCGGTTCCGGTTCGCCGATGCGATGCAAGCTGATCGCCCGGCCCTCGTGGCTCTCGGCGATGTAGCCCGCGTTCACCAGCACCGGGTCGCTGTACGGATCGCGGAAGCGCACGATGCCCTTGACCACCTCGAGGTGGGAGGCCCGGCTGTCGCAGGAGAGGGTGAAGTGGGTGCCGACGACGGTGGCCTGGGACTGTACCGTTGCGATCACCAGGGGATGGTCGATCGGCTGTGGCGCGACCTCGGCCTCGATGCTGCCCTGCTCGAGGCGCAAGGCGATGCCGCTGGTGGCGGCATCGAGCGAGGTGACCGCCAGGATGGCTGCGCTGGAGAGGATCAGCGCGCTGCCGTCAGCGAGCTGGAGCTGGGCCCTGCCCTCCCCTGACATCATCAGCCGGTCGCCGGCCACCACCCTCGCCCCGACCGGCAGGGGTGTGCTGTGGCCTGCGCGGATGACGGCAAGCTGGCCAGCGATCATGGTGGCATGGGGCGGTGACGCGGTGTGCAGGACGGCGACCACGGTGACGGCCACCGCGACCAGGGCGGCGGCGGCGACCAGGTGGCGTTTACCCCAGGTCGTGCTGGTGCGCTTGGGGGGTGGCCGGCGTCGCGGCACCGGCGGCTGCATCGCGAGCAGATGGTCGGAAATCAGCAGTTCGCGCAGCTGCCCGTGCTGGCACGCCAGCCGGGTGAACTGCTCCCGTTTGCGCGCATCGTGGCGCAGGGCCTCTGCGAGCTCCTGGCGCTCCTGCTCGCCGCAGCAGCCATCCAGGTGGCGCAGGACCAGGCAGTCGAAGGCCTCATTCGCTGGCGGCTCGCTAGGGGGCATGGCCGGAGCCCTCGCGCTGGATGCGCTGGCGCACGCAGGCGGCCAGGCTGCGGTGGATGCGGCTGATGGTCACATAGACGGTGTTGATCGGCTGGCCCAGGATCTCGGCGATGCGGGCGCCCGGCAGATTGTCGTGATAGCGCATGCGCACCAGCTGCTTGGCGCGCGGGCTGATGCCGCTCAGGCATCGGCGCAGTGCGGTGAGCGCTTCGATATGATCGTCCTCGACCTCGTTGGTCTGCCAGTGCCGGTCGATCAGGTCGAGCAGATCGTCGCCCAGGGCGAGCGGTCCGGAGCTGCGGCGGTTGACCGCCTTGAGCGACTGGAAGCGCGCGATGGTGCGGGCCCAGGGCTTGAAGCCCTCGGCATCGGCGAGCTGGTCGCACTTCTGCAGCACCACGATCGAAACCTCCTGGAAGACGTCCTCGGTGAGGTTGGGGTCGCCGGTGATGGCGTTGATGTAGCCTATGAGCATGCCGCGATTCGCCAGCAATAGGCGCAGCGCCCTGGTCTCGTCCATGCCGGTGGCGAGGAGCAACGAGGGGGCGGTCGAAGCGGTGGTGGGGGCCATGGCGTTGCCGCCTTTTATATGCCCAAACGGTGCCTGCGGTACAGACGTTCCCGGCCATCGCCACGACCCGCGGTCGGGCGGGTGAATCAGTGCAGACGGCGCATTCAGAGGCCTGTCGCCGCCGTCTCGCCCGGATCGCCGGGATGCATCCGATGCAGCCAGGCGGGACCGTAGCGGTCGGCGCCCCAGGCCAGCAGGGTCGCACGCAGCACCGGCGTCAGGGGGGTGGAACCGAGCAGCGCCCCCTCGATGTCGCTGCGGCATTCGGCCAGCGACCAGCAGGCGGTGTGCTCGTGCAGGTCGAGGCGGGCCTCGATGTCGGCGCGCAGCAGCCGGGTTTGCCCGGCATAGACCAGCTCCGGCTGGCGGACGGTGCGGTCCTCGGTCACGGCGATGGCGCGCAGATCGTCCAGCTCGTCGCAGGCGATGCCGACCTCCTCGGCGAGCTCACGCGCCATCTCGGCGATCAGATCGACGCTGCTGCCCGGCTCCGGCACCTCCATGGTGCCGCCGAAGGGATGGGCATGGCACGGATAGAGCGCCACCCTGTCGCTGCGCATGCCGAAGATCAGGAAGCCGTCGCCGCTCGAGAGCGCGACGCTGGTGCCGACCGGATTGGCCATCAGCTGGCCGCCGGCCTGCTCTGCCCACTCGGGGTGGCGGACATTGGTGCCGAGGTAGTCCTTGTAGGTGGTGCGGCTGAGGCGCAGATGCAGGCCGCTCGCGCCCACCGCATAGCCTTCCAGTCGGCACAGCGCGCCATTGTACAGGTGCACGCCGGGCCGTGCGAGGGCGTCAACCCAGGCATCGTCGACCTGCTCCTGCGCCGCTGGCGGCAGCCGGTGGCTGCTGGCCGTCCAGCTGGCACGCAGGCGCTCGGCGGGCCAGGACCCGCGCGCCAGGATGCGCACGGAATGGGCGCTGTAGCGCTCGATCCGCCCGCCACCGGCGCTCATCACCGGCGCTCCCACCAGGCGAGGATGGCGGCGCCGATGCAGCTGCACGGGACCGCGGCGATGAGCAGCGCCATCAGCCAGAATAGTCCGCGATCGGTGATGTCGACGCGGAAGGCGGCGGTCTCGCTCTCGGGGATGGCGCTCACCGGTTCGCGGCGGGCGGCCCATTTGGCGAGATCGACCAGCCAGGTCTGGTTGGCGAAGTTCTCCTGCCCCAGGACCCCGTCGCTGGCCGCTTCGCGGCTGCCCCATAGGACCAGGCGCGTGCCCTGGCCGGCGCGCACGCTGTCGCTGCTCGGCTGCGCGGTCAGCGCCCAGGCGATCGGGATGGATGGGCCGAGATGCTCGGGCTCGGTCAACGGGTCCGAGCGGAGCTTCAGCCAGGCATCGTTCTTCGCCGTCTGCAGCAGGGGATCGGCGCTGAAGGGCGGGATGCCGAGCGCAGCATACGCCTCCGCCAGGGCATTGCCGGTATCGGCACCCACCAGGCGCGGGTCGAGCACCTGGACCAGCACCGAGTATGGGCTCAGCAGGCTCTGGCCGCTCAAGGCGACCTGGGCCGATGCCAGGTGGTGCGGATTGACCAGCCCCGCGCCGATAACCAGGTTGTGGTAGGGGAAATTGGCGGCGCCCGCGAAGTTGCGGGTGAGGCTGGCGATGACCGGGAGCGCTCCGGGCTCGGCGGCCGTCAGGTAAGCCTTCCAGTCGGTCGGCAGCGGCTTGGTCACCAGGCGCCCCCAGAGGATGCCACGCCGCCGCAGAGCCGCGATCAGGTCGGCAGGCATGCGGTCATCGCCCATGACCAGCGCCGCGCCGCCATCGGCCAGATGCTGCTCGACCGCATGCAGATCGGCGTCTCCCAGCGGGAAGATCGGGCCTGCGAGGATGAGCAGTGCATCGGCGGCGATATGCCCGCCGCGGGCGAGCTCGACATCCGCGACGGTGAAGCCGCCCAGCTCCAGGCTGCGCCGCAGGCGGCTGTCGCCATCCTGGTCGCCGCCGTCAGGGCGCAGTTCGCCGTGCCCCGAGAGGAAGACCGCATGGGGCGGGTGCTGATCGCGCAGGCTCAGGAGCGCGCCGCCGATCTCGCGCTGAAGCAGCTGGCGGGTGAGCAGGTTGAAGGGGATCTTGAAGGCGCGATCGCTGCCATCCGCGCTCGAGACCACGTAGATCGCCGGAGCGGCGGCCTCATGGTAGCGCTTGCTGAACTCGTCGAGGGCGACGCGATGGAGGGCGGGATCGATGTGCCGCACGCTCAGCGCGTGCGGATTCTCCTGCGCCATCTCGCGCAGGCCTTCGGCGCAGGGCTCCGCCATGGCCGCCACGCGCTCGTCCCAGATGGTCACCAGCTCGATCGGCGAGCGCTGGTCGGCGATGATTCGCACCAATGCGGGCGAGAGGGTGAAGCGGTGGTCGGCGCTCATGTCGGCGCGCAGGCCGAGCTTGTCGCAGGTGGCGACCACGATGGCCAGCAGCGCAAGCACGCTGACCGTGCGTCCGCCCAAGGAGCCGAGCCGCTTGAGCCATTGCAGCCGATGGAAGCGCATGATCGGGCGGTCGTCAGCCATGGATGCGCCTCGCGCACAGCGCTCCGTGTGCGAGCACCAGGCAGGCCGCCGTTCCGCAGACGAAGTAGGCGACATTGCCGAGGCGGATCTCGCCACGGAAGAAGGCGCCGACGCGGCTGCCCAGGCCGAGCGCATCGCTGATGCTGTGCACCACGCTGTCCTGGCCGGCGAGGCCGATGAGCAGCAGCACGGTGATCGCTCCGAAGCTCAAGACATAGGCGGCAACCGGGCTGTCCACCAGCAGGCTGATCCAGTTGCCCAGGGCGGCGAAGAAGGCGCATTCGAGCACCAGTCCGAGGTAGCCCGAGACCAGGTGGCCGTAATGCACCTGGCTGATGAACACCAGCACCAGGGGCTGGATGAGCGTCGCGGCGACCAGGGAGCAGAGCACCAGGAAGGAGGCGAGGAACTTGCCGATCACCAGCTGATGCTCCCGGATCGGCGCCGTCAGCAGCAGCTGCATCGTGCCCTGCACGCGCTCGGCGGCGAAGCTGGTCATGGTCACCGCCGGGGCCAGCAGGCAGAGGAAGAACACCCCCAGCTCCAGGGCATCGACGAACAGCGGCACCGGGGCGCCGGCCGTGCCGTGGACGCCGTAGAGGGTGTAGACGAACATGCCATTGGTCAGCATGGTCCAGCAGGCGAGCAGGAGCCAGGCGAGCGGGGTGGTGAAGGCGGCGATGAGATCGCGCCGGCAGATGGACCAGATCACTTCCATACGGCTGCGATGCTAGCGGACATGGTGCGTTTCGGCCAGCGCCAGGAGTCGGAGCAGTCGATCCGCCGGTCGCTATGCGCGCTCATGCGCGGACCAGCATCTTCTCGACCCAGCGGGAGATGAGGTCCTGCTCGAGGTTCACCGGCATCCCCGGACGCAGCGCCGCCAGGCTGGTCTTCTCCAGGGTATGGGGTATGATGGCGATGGAGCAGCGGCTGCCGCGGCAGTCCCAGGTGGTCAGGCTGACGCCGTCGACCGCCAGCGATCCCTTCTCCACCACCTGGACCGAACCGTCGTCCGGCAGGACGATGGTGAAGCGCTCGCTGGCGCCCTCCTTGCGGCGCTCGACCAGCCGGCCGA
Source organism: Planctomycetota bacterium (assembly GCA_003136555.1). Taxonomy (GTDB): domain Bacteria; phylum Planctomycetota; class UBA11346; order UBA11346; family UBA11346; genus BOG-1363. The sequence continues at coordinate 44,649 of PLEW01000156.1, forward strand.
CGCCATCGACATGGCCGGATACCAGGTGCCCGCCGAGGCGGCCACCGAAGGCCAGCGCACGCTCGAGGTTCACCAGCCTGCCGGCATGCCAGCCCGCGATGGTGCTCTTGCGCCTGGTCTCGGCGCTGACCTGGAAGTGCGCGATGCGCTGCTCCAGCCGGGCGACCGTCAGGCAGATGCCCGAGACGCAGATGCTGTCGCCCAGGATGGTGCCCTCGGCGAGCGGACCGAGGTCCAGCTCGAGCAGCGAATCCTCGACCCCGTGGCTGCAGGCCTGCACGGCGGTGCAATGCTCGATGATGCCGGTGAACATGCCTGGCATGTAAGCATGGCCGAGGCGGTGTACAAGTCGCTGCCCGGTACGGGTCTGGACAGTGGCATCGGTCGGCGACCTGGAGACGATGGCCAGGGTATGAGCGATCCTACCTGGCAGCCACGGCTGATCGCCGAGCATGGCAATGCCGCCGAGCTGGTGCTCTCCCGTGCCGCCCTGGTGGCAGGCAAGCTGGCCGATCCGCAGCGCGCCCTCGCCGACCTCAGGTCCTTCCTGCAGCTGTCGGCGGATGTGCGGGATACGGTGGCGCGGCTGCAGGCGGACCCGACCGCACTCGACCTGCTCATGCGCCTGGGCTCGGTGAGCCGCTACGGGCTCGATATCGCGCTGCGCAACCCCGAGCAGTTCTGGCAGATGGTCCGCGAACGGCAGTTCCGCCAGCTCTGGGGGCGTCGTCTGCTTGCCAGCCAGCTGCGCGCGGAGTTGATCGCCGGACTGCCGTTCGACCAGCAGTGCGCCTGCCTGGCGCGCTTCAAGCATCGCCACTTCCTGCGCATCATCGCCGGCGACATCAGCGGGGATCTCGGCTTCGATGGTTTGGTCGGGGAGCTCTCGGATGTCGTCGATGTCATCGCCGAATCGGCGCTGGAGCTGGCCGCCCAGGTGGTCATCGCCCGGCATCCCGAGCTCGCCACGCGCCAGAGCCAGGGTTTCGGCATGGTGGTCCTGGCGATGGGCAAGCTCGGAGCACGCGAGCTCAACTACAGCTCTGACATCGACCTCATCTTCATCTACCGGATGCAGGCCGACCAGCAGGGCGCCGAAGCGGGGACATACTGGCACGAATGCTACCAGCGCCTCGGTCAGGAGATCATCCGCATGCTCGAGACCCCCGGCGGCGGGGCTCACCTCTTCCGCGTCGATATGCGCCTGAGGCCCGAAGGCGACAAGGGCGAGCTGGCGCTGAGCCTGCGCGAGACCGTCGATTACTATTACAGCGTCGGCCGTCCGTGGGAGCGCCAGGCGATGATCAAGGCGCGGCCGATCGCCGGGGACTTCAGCCTCGGCGAACGCTTCATCGAGGAGCTGCGGCCCTGGGTCTTCCCCAAGGACCAGGAATGGGAAACGCTGGAGGAAGCGCGCAGCATGCGCCGGCGCATCGAGGAGCGGGCCCAGGAGGACAACATCAAGACTGGGGCCGGTGGCATCCGCGACATCGAATTCCTCGCCCAATTCTTCCAGCTCTCATTCGGGGGGCGCATACCGGAATTGCGTGAGCGCGCCACCTTGCCAACCATCCGCATGCTCAAGGATCGCGGCATCCTGCCCCGCCATCACGCCGGGCTGCTGGAGCAGCACTATTGCTTCCTGCGCATGATCGAGCACCGCCTGCAGATGTGGGAGGATCGCCAGGAGCACGAGCTGCCGCGCGCCGCGGCTGCGCGGCGCCTGCTGGCTGCGCGCTGCGGCTTCAGCGGTCCGGACGGACTGGCGCAGTTCGACGCCGTCCAATTGAGCGTGCGTGCCCAGGTGAGAAGCATCGTCGCGCGGCACTTCCTCGATACCACGCCGGAGCAGGATGCCATGCTCGCGTTGGTGGTCCAGGGCCAGGCGGATGAGCGCTTGGCCGGGAAGTACCTGGCGCCGCTCGGATTTCACGATCTCAGGCGCGCCTGTGCAAACCTCCGCCGGCTCAGCGACGAGCCGTTCTTCCTGCTCGCCCGCAGCCGTACCGAGCGCAGCCTGGTGCAGATCCTGCCGGTGCTGCTGCAGCTGCTCTCGCAGGCGCCGGATCCGGACCAGGCGCTCGAGAACCTGGTGCGCATCGTCTCCGCCGTCGGCGGCCGCTCCACCTTCTTCGCCCTGCTGAATGCCAATCGCCAGCTGCTCAATCTGTTCGCCGACATCGCCGGCTGGTCGAACTTTCTGGTCAGCCTGTTCCAGGATTTCCCCGGGCTCCCCGACGAGGTGATCGACCAGCTGAACCGCGCCCCCAAGCATCCCTCGGTGCTGCATCCCGAAGCTCGCTCGCTCATCCATGGCATCACCGCCATCGCCGAACCGCTGGCCTTCATGAAGGCGCGCGAGACCGCCGACATCGCCATCCGCGATCTCGATGGCCTGGCCCAGTCGGAGGTCGGGCAGCGGCTCAGCGGCCTGGCCTCGGCCATCCTCAGCGCGGTGCTCCAGCGCGTGGTCGCCGAGCGCGCCCGCCAATGGGGCATCCCCCAGGTAGCAGGCCGGCCGACGCGCTTCGCCGTGCTCGGCCTGGGCAAGCTCGGCAGCCATGAGCTGACCTACGCCTCGGACATGGATGTGATCTTCGTCTGCGATCCGGGTGGGATCTGCCCGCGAGCAACCCAGCACGATGGGGAGGAGTTCTGGACCAGGGTGGCGCAGTCGCTGATGGCGGCGCTGGGCGAGAATCGCATCTACGAGATCGATCCGCGCCTGCGCCCGTGGGGCAATCAGGGACCTCTGGTCGCCAACCTCCAGGCCTTGGCGGACTACTGGAGCCAGCCGCGCGATGTGTGGGAGCGCATGGCCATGCTGCGCATCTCGATCTTGTCCGGAGATCCTCGCCTGGGCGAACAGGCGCTGTCGCTGATCCGGGGCGCGGCCTTCTCGCAGCCGCTGCCAGGCGATGCGGCGCACCAGGTGCGCAGCATGCGCAGCCGGCTCGAGGAGAGCGTTGCCGGGCGCGACCATGTCAAGCGCGGCTGGGGCGGCTATGTGGACCACGAGTTCATTGCCGAATACTGCTGCCTGGGCCTGCCTCCCGGTGCGATGCCGATCGGTATCCCGATCGAGGACATGCTGCGCCAGCTCGGCAAGCTCGGCCGTCTGCCCGAGGAGGCGCCCACCAGCATGATCTCCGGCCTACGGGTGCTGCGCTTCGCCGAGGCGCGCATGCGCCTGAGTGCGGGCAACGCGGTCAGCAGCCTGCCGACCGAACCGGAGCCGCGGGCGCGCATGGCCCGCCGCTGCAGCTATCCGGACCTCGGCGCATTCGACCTCGCCCTGCACTTGGCGCGTGAGAATGCGCGCCGCTGGTTCTCGCGCCTGATCGTCTAGCCAGCTGCCAGCTCGTCGAGCCCGGTGACGGTGGCACTCGCCGACCGGGGCCGTATAACCGCCACCACGGCGATGGGCCGGGCCCGACGACGAGGAGCATGCGATGATCCAGCAACCTGCCGTGAACCTCCACCTCGTCCTGCTTGCATGCCTGGCCCTGTTCCAGCCGGCCCAGGCGGCGGACAGCGCCCCCTTCAAGGTGGCCCTCCTGCTCGCCGGGTCGGCAACCGATGGCGGATGGAACCAGCTCGCCAAGGATGGCATCGGGGCGCTCACCACCGAGCTCCACGCCAGCGTCTCGGTGATCCAGAAGGTCAGCGGCGACAAGGCTGGCGACGAACTGCGCGATTACGCCGCCGATGGCTATGACCTGGTCATCGCCCACGGCTACGAATTCCTCAATCCCACTGCTGAGGCAGCCAAGTCGTCGCCCAAGACGCGCTTCGCGGTCAGCGGCGCGGACCAGGCCAGGCCCGGGATCATCACCATCGACTTCGACCTCTCGCAGGCATCCTATCAGATCGGGATGCTCGCGGCCCGGCTGTCCAAGAGCGGCAGGATCGGCTTCATCGGCGGCGACAAGTTCCCCTCCGTGCTCGCCTGCTACCGCGGACTGTGCGCAGGAGCGCGCTCCATCCGTCCCGACATCATTGCCGTGGACGCCTATACCGGATGGGACCAGCCGGCCCGCTCCAAGGCCCAAGCAGAGGCCTTCTTCGCCCAGGGCGTCGATGTGATCTACCACGATGTCGATGCCGCCAGCCAAGGGGTGTTCGAAGCGGTCAAGGAGCGCAATGCCGCCAAGGGCCCGGGCGCGGCCTACGTCTTCGGTTCGGTTGCCGACCAGAACGCCAATCCCATCTGCCCGGAAGCGACCCCGGCGAGCGCGGTGATCCTGCTCGATCAAGTATTCCTGCGCGTAGCCCGTTCGGTCAAGGATGGCAGCTTCAGACCCGGGCTGGTGCGCGAGAACATCAGCGTCGGCACTTGCGTGCTCCATCTCAACCCGGCTGCGCTCGGGACGATCATCCCGCCGACCTGGCAGCAGGAGGTCGCCGAGGCGGGCAGGAGGCTTGCAGCGGGAGAGATCGTCATCCCAGAGCGCTGATCATGGATGGGAGCTCATCGCCGTTGCATCCGCCAGCGGGAGAAGCGACGCCGGACCGGCATCCGGCCGACCCCATCATCGCCATCGAGCATCTGAGCAAGAGCTTCGACGGGGTCAGTGCCCTGAGCGATGTATCGCTGACCTTCGGCGCCGGCGCGGTGCACGGCCTGCTGGGCGAGAATGGCGCCGGCAAGTCGACGCTGATGAACATCCTCTTCGGTCTCGAACGTGCCGACCGGGGCGTCATCCGCGTCGCTGGGAGGGCGGTTGTGATCGGCTCCTCGCGCCGCGCGCAGGAGCTCGGCATCGGGATGGTCCACCAGCATTTCAAGCTCGTTCCCAGCTTCAGCGTGAGCGACAACCTGGCCCTCGCCCTGGCGCCAGGCCTTGGCCTGATCGATCTGCCGCGCTTGCATGCCCGCATCGCCGACCAGGCCGCCAGGTTGGGCTGGACCATCGATTTCGCCGCCCCGGTGCGCAGCCTGTCGGTCGGCGAACAGCAGCGCATCGAGATCCTCAAGGCGCTGACCGCCGGCCCCGCCGCCAGCCTCGGGCGCGGCATCCTCATCCTCGACGAGCCGACCGCGGTGCTCAGCCCGGGCGAGGTCGACGACTTCCTCGCCGCCGTGCGCGCGCTTGCCGCCGCCGGAACGACCGTGCTGCTGATCTCGCACAAGCTCCATGAGGTCGAGCGCTGCTGCGACACCATCACCATCCTGCGCCGGGGGCTGGTGGTGCATAGCGGCCCTGCCCGGTCCATCAGCCGGGAGCAGATGGCCGCCCAGCTCATCGGTGGTCAGCTCCCGCCCGACTCCCTGCCAGCGCGCGCATCATCCCCGCCAGGGCCTGCGCGCATCTCCATCGATGGCCTGGTGGTGGAGCGGCCCGGTGGGCTGCGCCTGCTGGATGGTGCGAGCGTGCAGGTCGCGAGTGGCGAAATCGTCGGCATCGCCGGCATCGACGGCAACGGCCAGGCCGAACTCGCCCAGGTGATCTTGGGGCTGCTGCCCGCCAGCTCCGGCACCGTCAGCCTAGCCGGCGGTCTCGACCAGCTCGGCGTCATCCCCGATGATCGCCACGCGCAGGCCCTGGTGCTGCCGCTGTCGCTGACCGAGAACCTGGCGCTGCGCACCTACAAGCGGCCGCCCCTGGCATGGGCCGGCTGGCTGCGTCTGCAGGCGTGGCGTGAGCAGGCCCAGCGCCTGGCGAGCCGCTATGATGTGCGCGCCGCATCCCTCGCCCAGAGCGTCGAGGAGCTTTCGGGCGGCAATCAGCAGAAGCTGGTGGTCGCACGCGAACTCAGCCGCAAGCCGGCGATGATCCTGGCGATCAACCCGACCCGTGGCCTCGACATCCGCGCGACCAGCGCTGTGCTGGGCCACCTGCTCGAGGCGCGCGCTGGCGGCGCGGGAGTGCTGCTCATCCACAGCGATCTCGACGAACTGCTCGCGGTCAGCGATCGCGTGCTGGTGCTGCATGGCGGGCGGCTGACCCCCAGCCGTTGGCCATCATCGTCACGCGAGGCAATCGGCCGCATGATGCTCGGGTTGGCGGAGGGGGCGGCATGAGCGCGCGTCTCCTCGCCAGCTCGGCCCTGCTGACCGCAGGTGCGGTGGCCGTGCCGCTGATACTGGTGCTCGGCGGCCTGGCCCTCTTCGGCTTCCCCGCCTCCGAGGTCGTGGCGGTCTGGACCCATGGCGCGCTCGGCAGCCCGGTGCGCATCGCCCTCAGCCTCCAGGAGGCCACACCGCTGCTGCTCACCGGTCTGGCGGCTGCGGTGGCCTTCCGCGCCGGGGTGCTGAACATCGGAGCGGAGGGGCAGTACCTGGTCGGCTCCCTGGCGGTGGTGGCGCTTACCACCCGATGGTACGCAGCTATCGCATGGGCGGGAAGCGGATTGGCAATGGCCTTCGCCGTGATCGCCGGGATGGCGGCCGGCGCTCTCTGGGCGTTGATCGCCAGCCTGTTCGATCGCTGGCGCGGCGTGCCAATCGTGCTGTCGACCATCCTGCTGAACTTCATCGCCTGGTCGCTCATCGGTGCGGCCGTCGAAGGCCCGCTGCGCGATCTGGCGACCACCGCGCCGGAGACCGCCCTGATCGGCGACCAACTGCATCTGCCGGTCCTGGTCGCCGGCAGCAAGCTGCACCTGGGAGCACTGGTGGCGCTGGCCCTCGCCCTGGTGCTGGCGGTGATCCAGCGCCAGAGCGTGCTCGGGTTCGAGATGCGCGTCTCCGGCCTCAATCCGCAGGTCGCCCGCCTGATGGGCATGCCGGTGGAGGCCAGGCAGGTCCAGATCATGGCCATCAGCGGCGGGCTCGCGGGGCTGGCGGGAGGGCTGCAGGTGATGGGCGTGACCTACTTCATGACCAGCTCGACCGCCAGCTATGGCTATGCCGGCATCGCCGTGGCCCTGCTCGGACGGCTGCACCCGCTCGGGGTGGTCGCAGCGGCGGTGTTCTTCGGCATGCTGGACACCGGCACGCGCAACCTGGAGAAGCACCTGGCCATCCCCCATGACCTCGGCGACCTGGCCAAGGGCCTGATCCTGATCGCGGTGCTGGTGTCGACCGTGGTAGCGGCCCGTCTGCGCCGGCGGCTGTGGCAGAGCGCGTCAGCGCAAGCCGTTCCGGTCGAGGGGCAGCAGCATGCTTGACCTGGCGCTCGATCAGATCGGCCGTGCAGCAGTCACCGCCTCGGTGCCGCTGGTGCTGGCTGGTTGTGGCGAGCTGGTGGCTGAGCGCGCGGGAGTGATCAACATCGGCATCGAAGGCCTGATGCTGTGCGGCTGCATCAGCGGCTTCGCCGTCACCGTGGCCACCGGCAGCTGCTGGCTCGGGTTGGCTGGCGCGCTCGCAGCAGGTGTCGCCTTCGCTGCGCTCTTCGCGGTGTGCACGGTCTATCTTCGTGTCGACCAGATCGTCGCCGGGATGGCGATCAACCTGCTCGCCGTCGGCTTCAGCGGCACCATCTGGCAGGTGCTGCAGAACCATCCGCAACTGCGCATCGGCGATGGCCAGGGCTTCGAGCGCGGCTGCCTTCCGGGAAGCATTGATCTGATCGCCATCCCCGTGCTCGGTCCGCTGCTGTTCGACCAGTATGGATTGTGCTATGCGACCATGGGGCTCGCCTGTGCCCTGCACTGGGCCCTGGCGAGAACGCGCGCCGGTATCGTCATCCGCGCCCTGGGCGAGGCGCCGGACGCCTGTGCCGCCCAGGGCTTCGACGTGCTCCGCTGGCGCATGCTCTGCCTGCTATTCGCCGGCGCCTGCTGCGGGCTGGCCGGCGCCTACCTGAGCATCATGCGCACCCACAGCTTCGTCACCTTGATGACGGGAGGCAAAGGCTTCGTCGTCCTCGCGCTGGTCATCTTTGGGCGCTGGAGCGTCGGCGGACTGGTCCTCGGGAGCCTGTGCTTCGGCCTGCTCGACAGCCTCCAGGAGAGCCTTCAGGGCAGTGGCTGGAACCATCTGCTGCCGTACCAGGCGCTGCAGGTCCTGCCGTATGCGGTCGCACTCATTGCGCTTGCGGCTCTCGGTCGCGGGGGGGCTGCTCCGGCCCAGCTCGGGCAGCCCTGGCCCAGGAGGACCTGAGCATCGTCCCGAGCGGTGGGTTTAGCGATAATCCTTTGCTTTCCAGGGATTTCCGGCGATGACCAGAAGCCCTATTGCGAGCCGCCATGAGCGATCAGCCCCCCGAGTCCGCCCCCGCCACCCTGGGCGAAGGTTTCAACGTCTTCGGCCTGAAGCAGGAGCTGATGCGAGCCATCAGCGAGGCCGGCTTCACCATCCCCAGCCCGATCCAGGCGCTCGCCATCCCGGCCGTCCTGAGCGGACGCGATCTGATCGCCCAGGCCCAGACCGGCACCGGCAAGACCGCCGCCTTCGGCCTGCCGGCAATGAACCGCATCCTCGCCGGCGCCGGCAATGGCATCGAGATCCTGGTCATCACCCCGACCCGCGAGCTGGCGGCGCAGGTCAGCGAGGAACTCTACAAGCTCGGCCGCTACGCCAACGTCCGCACGGTGGCCGTTTACGGCGGCCAGTCATCGCGCCGCCAGGTGGAGATGGTGGAGCGCGGGGCCAATGTCGTGGTCGCCACTCCCGGCCGCCTCCTCGACCTGCTGACCTCCGGTCGGATCAGGAAGTTCCAGCCGCGTACGGTGGTGCTCGATGAGGCCGACGAGATGCTCGACATGGGTTTCGCCGAGGATATCGAGGCGATCTTCACCCATCTGCCGGCCAAACGGCAGACCCTGCTGTTCTCCGCCACCATGCCGCCAGCGATCCGCAAGCTCGCCGCCCGCATTCTCACCGATCCCCAGACCATCGATCTGACCTCGACCGCCGAGTTCAAGACCGATGTCGAGCAGTTCTTCTACGTCATCGAGGAATCGGAGCGCGCAGCCGCCGTCTCCCGCCTCATCGATTCCGAGGAGCCAGGCAAGGCAATCGTCTTCTGCCGCACCAAGCGCGAGACTGAGGCATTGTGCACCACCCTGGTGGCGCGTGGCCTGGCCGCCCGCTCCCTGCACGGCGATATCGAGCAGGATCAGCGCCAGATCGCGATCGCAGCCTTCAAGAAGGGTGCGATCGACATCCTGGTCGCGACCGACGTCGCCGCCCGCGGGCTGGATGTCACGGATGTCACCCACGTGTTCAATTACCACATGCCCTTCGATCAGGAGAGCTATGTGCATCGCATCGGGCGCACCGGCCGCGCAGGACGCAAGGGCAAGGCCATCACCCTGGTCACCGCCTACGAATTCGGCAAGCTGCGGCGCATCCAGCACGCCATCAAGGCCTCGTTCATCCATGGCGAGATCCCCTCGATTGCCGATGTGCACCGGCGCCATGACGCCAAGCTGATCAAGGCCCTGTGCAAGCAGACCGTGCACGACGGGGTGGTCGACATCCTCGCCCAGATCAATGAGGAGATGGATATCGGCGAGGCCGCGTGCAAGCTCCTCTCGATGCTGATCGAGCGGCGCGCGGTGAGCGGTCCCGATCGTATCGGCTTGTCCGGCAAGCGCCTGGAATCGGTCCTCGGTCGCGGACGACGTAGCGAGAATGCCGGCTACCGCCAGAGCACTTCGGGCGAGCGCCGCCGTCGCCCTGACGAGCGCGGGCGCGATGACCAGCGGCCGCCGGCAGCACCTCGCCCTCAGGGCGACGAGGCGGGTTTCAGGCGCGTCCGCCCCGACCGTCCGGCCCGTCCAGAGACGGGGGAGGGCCAATTCTGGGACGGCAAGCAATGGGTGCGTGGCCGGGGCAAGCGCGCACCCGGCTAGCCGAGCGGTCTGCTTCCAGCTGCATTGCGCCGGGAACCTGGCATACTGCCGGCGGGCGGGCGGTGCGCCCACCTTGCGCAGGCACCTGATGGGGAGCATCCATGGACATCCGCAAGGCCATCACCACGCGATGGCAGCGGCTCAAGAGTGGTGCCAGGTCGATGACCTCCGTCGATGTCACGGTACCGGGCCATCCGGTCGTCCCCCTCGAGGAGACCACCCCGACCACGGGAGCGAGGACGCAGCCGGGGGAGGGAGCGCCCCGGACTGCCCGCAGCGGCCTGGGCGACCTGGTGCATGCCAGCTGGAACGCCTTCTTCGCGCGCTTCCGCGACGATGAACGGGAATTCGAGCTGCCCAACTACCTCGAGGCGTCGAACGGCGTGCGGGAGCAGCTGGCCCTTCTCGGTCCAGAGCGCACCCCCGACTATGCCACCTGCAGGATCATGCTCGACCTGCTGATGCGGTTCGAGGAGAGCCGCCGCAGGGATTTCAACGACCGCCTCGACGAGCTGATGGCCTCCTGCCAGCAGCTGCGTGCGCAGCTGGATGTCAGCGAATTGTCGAAATGCTACCAGGAGGATGAGCTGGTGAACTGCCTGCGCATCCTCAGGCAGGAGTTCGCCAACCGCAAGCTCGCCCTGCCGCCCGGCCCCGATGGCCTGCCGGCACGGGCGCAGGACCTCCTGCGCCACCTGTTAGCGCTGCTCAAGGGGGCGGCGGCCACCGTCGCCACTTCAGCTTCGCCAGCGGTCGGCGACGGGGCGGTGGGCACGCCGGCTGCCAGCGCGGTCGACGAGCATGCCGGCCAATCGGTCGACATCCATGCGCGTGACAGCCTAGACTGGACCAAGCTGCACTCTGCCGCCTTCTATGGCCGCATCGAGCTGGTCGAGCTGCTGCTCAATCAGGGCGCCGACATCAATGCCCGGGCAAAGGATGGCGTCTCGCCCCTGCACCTGGCGATCAAGAAGGGGCATGTGAAGGTGGCCCAGCTGCTATTCGCCAAGGGGGCGAACCTCAACGCCAAGGACAATCAGGGAAACACCCCGCTGCACATCGCTGCCGACTCATTCTCCAGCCCCGGCATCGAATCCCTGGCGCGGATGGGGGCATCGGTCAACGTCACCAACGGCGATGGCTGGACGCCGCTGCATCTCGCCGCCAACCGCGGCAAGCAGGAGGTCATCGACCTGCTGATCTCAATGGGCGCCACCCTCAACGCCGAAGCCAACAATGGCTGGACGCCGTTGAAGGTCGCGGTCAATTGCGGGCATCTCCTGGTCGCCGAGCGCCTGCGGCAGTACGGGGGCAGGCAGTGATCGCGCGCCCGCAAGCCGCGGCCCTGCCCTGGGATCGCCGCTAGCCCTGCTCGAGCGAACGCCGGTTCTCCTCCTGCTGGCGCTGGCGGATGATGTCGGTCACCATGATCGCGGTATAGCTCGAATCGTCATGGTTGTGGCGGCGGCCGCGCTGGGAGCCGAACAGGGCATCCAGGACCGCGCTGAGCTGGTGCTGGCTGAAGGGCTTGGCGAGGAATCGCGTGCGCCGGTCGAGGAGATCCCGCGAGATGTTGTCCGCGTTGATCATGCCGCTCACCAGCACTACCGGCAGGCGATCGCCTTTTTCGCGCAGCGCCTGCAGGATGGTCAGGCCATCGCGATCTGGCATGCGGCAGTCCACCACCAGGGCGCACAGGGAATCGCGCTCCTGGTCGAGGATGGCCTGGCAATGCACCCCGCCGGATGCCTGCTTGCAGGAATAGCCAAGGGAGGAGAGGGTCTCGACAGTGATCTCGCGGACCAGTTCGTCATCATCGGCGACCAGGATGAACTGGTTGCCGATGACCTGGGAGTCCGCCTTGACATGCTCCGTGACCGAGGTGCTGGCGGTCCGACAAGGGGTCAGAGCAATGGTGAAGGTGGTGCCGTGGCCGGGCTGCGATTCGCAGCTGATCGTCCCGCCCACTCCCTGGATGATGCCCTGGACTGCGGCCAGGCCGAGGCCGTGGCCGTTCTCCTTGGTGGTGTAGTAGGGTTCGAAGATGCGGGCGATGGTCGATTGGTCCATGCCGCAGCCCTGGTCGCTGACCCGCAGCAGCACCACCTCGCTGTCGCAGCCAATGGTAATGGTGACCACCCCGGGGGAGCCCTGGTAGCTCTCCGCGGCATTGACGATGAGATTGACCGCGACCTGCTGGAACTGAGCCGGATCGAACATCACTGCGGGGATCGTCTGCAAGATCTTGACCACCGTGCTGACGTTGTCCGGCAGTGCATGCTTGACCAGCGCATCGATTTGGGTGATCTCCTCTTCGAGGTTGAGGGGCCGGCTCTCGATCGTGCCGCGGCCGGCATAGGCGAGGATCTGCCGCACCAGACCCGAGGCGCGATCGACCGCCTGGAACAGGCGGTCGAGACGGTGCTTGCCTGTCGCCGGCATCAGAGGCGCGATCAGCTCGGCATTGCCGCGGATGGCGCTGAGGATGTTGTTGAAGTCGTGGGCTACGCCGCTGGCGAGCAGGCCGAGGCTCTCATGGCGCTGGGCGAGCTGGAGCTGCTGCTGCAGGTTCTGGCGATCGCTTTCAGCCTGGGCTTCCGCCGACAGATCGAGGAGTATGCCATCGAAGAACAGGCCGCGCTCGGTACGGGTCGGGGTGGCGTGCATCATCAGGTGGCGGTAATGCTCATGCCGGGGGTGTCGCAGGCGGAAACGGCAGCGCAGGGGCTGCAGGCTCTCCGAAGATTTGCGCAGCTCGGACTCCAGGCGGCCGCGATCTTCGGCATGGATCTGCGCGAACAGGTGATCGATGTCCTCCTGGTAATAGGTCAGCTGGTGGCCGAAGATGTCCACGATCGAGCGGCTGGCCATATCCAGGAACGGGCGATCGCCAGGGAGCATGCGCATGCGGAAGGCGACATAGCCGTCGGCGGCATTGACCAGGTTCTGGTAATGCGCCTTGCTCTCGCTCAGGGAGCGGCTGTGCCTGCGCGAGACCAGGGCGAAGGCGATCAGCGCGAGCGTGCCTGCGATCATGCCGACGGCCAGCCAGGCCATCAGGCGATCGTCATTGGTGGGCGTCTGGTAGATCAGCCCGGTCGGCACCTGTCCGGGCAATCCTGCATCGCCGAGCAGCGCTGCGATCCTCTGCAGCCGGTCGATGCTGATGTCACCGATCGGAAAGCGGTCGGGATCGATGGCATCGTAGGTGGCCGCAGCCTCGTCGAGCAGGTGGGTGCGGGTGTTCTCTTGGCCCTTGGTAGGGCGATCGGCGAGGATGTGCTCGATGATCTCGTCCTGGTGCACCAGGGCGTAAGCCCATCCCAGCAGGCTGGCCCTGCGGAAGCCATCGACGAGGGCGGAATCCTGGCGGTACAGCTGGCCACGGCAGAGCAGCACATCGCCAGGAAAGGCCTTCGGGCGCGGCAGCAGCCGGAGCGCGCGCGTTTCGATGCCCATGCGGTGCAGCCGCTGCCCCTCATTGGTGGAATAGCCGGCGATCAACGACAGTTCGCCCTTGGCGAAGCGCTCGAGGTCGTCCTGCTGCCGGGTGCGGGTGAAGAATGTGGTGGGATCGACACCGCACTGCTTGAGGCCCAGCCACAGCTCGGTCTGGGTCGAGCAGAGCGTGCCGGCCATGCGCTCCTTGGGCAGGTCGATGATGTCCTGGATGGTGACGTACGGGCTGTCGGCATGGACGATCAGGCTGAAGGGGCTGCGCTGGAAGAGCACCGCCACCAGGAAGAGATCGCGGCCGTCCTGCCATTCGATGAACGGTACTTTGCCGCTGACCGCGAAGTCGGCCTGGTTCGCCAGCACGGCAGCCATGGCATCGAGGCCCGGGCGATATTCCTCGATGCTGACCTGCAGCCCTTCGTCGCGGTAATAGCCCTTGATGTCGGCGGCGTAGAAGCCGGCGAACTGGAACTGGTGGTAGTAGTCGAGCTGCAGCCTCACCGGGCGGAGGTCGGCGGCGGCCAACTGGCCGAAGAGCAGGGTGCACAACATCACGGCTGCCCAGGCGCAGCACGTGCCATTCCTGCGATTTTGTAATGCCGGGTGCATCCCTGGGACAGTATGCGTCATCAGGATCGACTTGCCAAGAGCGTATCTGATTGCGGACGCAAGCCCGCGGCACGCCCAGGATCAGCTTCCTGATGGCAGGCCGGGGGGCCGGTAGGCCGAGAAGGCGCCGGAGGCGAGCTGGGCATGCACCAGCACCATGGCCGCGGCATTGGCGAGGTTGTACGAGCGGATGCTACCCAGTATCGGCAGATGGATGCTGCGTTGGCGCCAGCGCTCGTGCCAGTCAGCCGGCAGGCCGCGGACCTCGTTGCCGAGGATGATCACCTCATCGGCGTGGTAATCCGGCTGATCGAAGCGCAGCTCGCCGTACTTGCTGACCAGCCATGGCAGCCGTGTGCCGAGCCAGCCGAGGAAATGCTCGGGCGAGGGGTGGAGGGTCCAGGTCAGATGGGGCCAGTAATCCAGACCCGCCCGACGCAGCGCCTTCTCGCTGAAATCGAAGGCGCATGGGCCGATGATATGCAGTTCGGTCGCGAGCCCGACGCACAGCCTGCCGATATTGCCGGTATTGCCTGGTATCTGCGGCTGGTAGAGGGCGAGATGCATGGCTGTGGTTCCGGCCGATGGGCGTCAGGCTCAGGTCGCCTGGCGTTTCACATGCGGCTGAAGTCGCCGTGCACGGCGACCGGGAGCCCCGCCGGCAGCGGGGGGTTGCCGGGCCTCATCAGCAGCACCGCGTTCAGGCCTGCAGTTCGCGCGGCCTCGGCCTCTTTGAGCACGTCGGTGCAGAAGGTGACGCTCCCGGGCGGCCTTCCCCAGGCGGAGCAGATGGTGAGATAGCTAGCCGGGGACTGCTTCGCCCCGCTGGTGGTATCATAGTGGCCGCTGATGAAGGGCGTCAGATCGCCAGCGATGCTATGGCGGAAGAGCAGCTGCTGGGCCAGCACGCTGCCCGAACTGTAGATGGCGATCGGCCGCTTGGCTCCCGACCAGGCGGCGAAGGCGGCGGGGACATCGGGATAGACGTGACCCTTGATCTCGCCGGATTCGTAGCCGTGACGCCACACCAGTCCCTGCAGCGTCTTGAGCCCGGGGGCCTTGACGTCGGCGGCCATCTGACGGCGAGTGACGGTGATCACCGCGTCGGTGCGCGGGAGCCGGCGTTCATCATCGCTGGCATCCTGCAGCACCAGGTCCATGGCCTGGCCCACCTCGCTGGTGGCGGCATGGGCGGTGACGAAGGCGGGGATGGCGCGCTTGGCGTACGGGAACAGCACATCATAGACGAAGCTGATCGCGGTGGTGGTCCCCTCGATGTCGAGCAGGAGGCAGCTATCTGGCATGGGCGGTCCTTGGGAGTGGCCCCGGGTCTGAGGGGGGGTTGTGCCGCGCCGCGCCCTGCTGTCCAGCCGTTGCTGGCCTGGGGCGGTACGTTGCGGATGCCTCAGCGCCAGCGGACGATGAGGATCTCGTTGGCGGAGGCGTCGATCTCGAAGCCATCCCCTTCGGCGGTGGCCGGCAGGGCGTCGAGGGCTTTGCCGCTGGCATCGACCCGCCAGGCTTCTCGGATGGACGGTCCGCCGCTGGTCAGCGAGAGCGTGGCGCGCGCCCGCCGGCCCTCGCTCTCGGCCAGCAGCAGCTCGCCTGCCCAACCGTTGGGCCTGCTCGTCCACCACGGCACCAGATGGTCGGCGCCTTGAAGGCGGAACGCGCCGGGCAGGGCGGCCTCGCCGGTGAACGAGCGGCCGGGCACGGCCAGTGACAGGGCCGTGCGCGCGGGTGAGAAGGGGGTGCCCGCCTGGTCGTCGACAAAAAGGGCGTAGGAGGTCGCGCGATCCACCTGCACGAACAGATGACCGGCGTGCGCGGCGAGCGACAGCGCTCGCCCTGCGCACAACGCCAGGCCCTGGCCCGCCGCTTCGGCGAGCAGCGCCCAGCGCACCGCCCGCTGGGCCGCAGCCCGGGGGCTGAGCACACTGGCTGACTGCTCGACCTGCCAGCCCGCCAGCTCGCCGCCGACACGCAGGCTGGCTCCGCGATAGGTGGTGGGATGGTCGAGCACCAGATCGTCCGAGCCATGCCAGCTGGCCGACACCCGCAGCACCTGCTCATGGGCATGCAGCGTGTAGATGATGTGCAGCGACCCCTCGCGCCCGCTGCGGCTGACCGCCACGCGCGCCCGCACCGGCCCTACCTCGAGGACGGTGGTCGCCGCGCTGGCGGACAGCGGCAGGCGGTACATGCTCCGCGAGCTCGTCGAGGGCCAGAGCCTCGAGTCGGTGCTCGATACNNCACCAGCGGATGGAGGGCTGGCGCTGAGAGCGAACAGAATCGTCCAGCGCAGCAGAAGCGCACCAGTTGACCGAGCGGGTCGAGCTCGGCGCGCACCAGGCCATTGTCGAGCACTGTCCTGCTGACCTCCCAATGGCTTCCTGCCACCGGATCGGCAAGGGGCGTGAAGCGGCTGCACTCGAGGGCGTCGAGGCGCAGCTCGGTGAGCAATTCGCGTCCAATGGGCCCTTCTACCACCTGCACCGGATGACGGGCGCCGCGATGGTCCTCGATCCCCCAGGGCGGGGTACCCTTGGGCATGGGCAGCGAGGCGACCAGGTGGCGGGTGAAGGGCAATGGATTCCAGGCGCCCAGCTGGGTGCCGTCGCCGCTGGCGGCATGGGCGGCCATCGGCGGCATGCGCGCCGGGCGTCCGACGCCGGCCGCCGCGAGGATGTGCGGCCAGGAGGCGCCACCGCCCTGGCTGCAGATGTCATTGGCATCCTCTAGGCGGGCCAGATCGATGAGCGCGGCGATCGCCAGCGGTTCGGCTGCCGCGTCCGGGGAGCGGCTGGGCAGGTGCCCGTAGTGGAGGGGCAATTCGGCGTCCAGCGGCGTATCCGCCTCGCCGACCACCACGCGACCGCCCCCGCAGCCTTCCCAGCGGAAGGCTCCCGGGATCGGCGGCTGCTCGAGAGTGAGATGGGTGATGCCGCCGAGGCGCAGCAGGTCCGGCAGGCTGCCATTGCCGGGTGGCAGATCGGATAGGCTGATCGCCGTCGTGCCCTCTTCGCGGGTCTGTGCCAGCCAGCGAACGGCCAGGATCGCCGGGGGCAGGGTGCGATCGCTGAGGAGGGGGAAGGCGGTCACGGCGCTCATACCCAAGGATACCCCCGTTCCTCGTCCGCGCGACCTGCAGCATCCTGCGGGCAGGATGCCGCATCAGGCCGGCCGCATGCCCTTTTCTTGGCTTGACAGACGTCGAGAGCTCAGCGTAATTAGCTCAATGGCAGCTGTCCGAGATACTCTGACGTTCCTAGGCCAGTGTGCGACGCGTTTTCGCCAGACTGGCGCAGTGGTGCCCAGCGGCGGGACATTGGCGCGTGCCATGGTCAATGCCATCGGGCCGCTTGACGATGATGCGGTGGTCATCGAGCTGGGACCCGGCACCGGGGTGTTCACCCGCGAAGTGGCGCATCGCTATCCCGCCAATCCGCTGGTGGCGGTGGAGTTCAACCAGGTGTTCGCCGAGAGCCTGCGTTGCGGCATGCCGAAGGTCAGGGTGGTCGAGGGCTGCGCCTCTCGGCTGATCGGCCATCTCGATCAGCTGGGCATCGATCCGGCCAGGGTCGGGGCGGTCATCAGCGGCCTGCCGGTGCTGAGCCTGCAGCGCGGATTGTCTTCCGCCATCTTCTCGGCCATCGCCGAAGTCCTGACTCCAGGCCGACCCTACATCCAATTCACCTATTCGCGGCGTGCCTGGCGGCGCTTCGATCTGCCTGGGCTGCGCTTGGAGCGCACCCTGGCGGTATGGTTCAACATGCCACCGGCCAACGTCATGACCTTCAGGCGCGTCGGGGCGGCGTCGCCGATCACCGTCGGCGACTAGCCTGGCGCGCTGCCTGCAGTGCCGAGCAGCGCCGCAGCGCTCGCCTGGAAGGCCTGCTGCCGAGCCATCCAGCTGACGCGTGCGGCAGCGAGCCGTTCCCCGAGTGCTGTCAACCCCAGCTTCCCGGTGCTGCCGAGGTGGGTGCGCTCGCGTAGCGTCTGCTCATGGTCACGCACCTGGACGCGCTCGAGATGGTTGCCGACCTCGCGGTAGGCATCGCGGAAGGCCATGCCGGTGTCGCGTACCAGGCGGTAAGCCTCGTCGGTGGCATAGATGTCGGCGCTCAGGGCCGCCTCGATGCGCGCACGCACCGGCTCCAGCGTCGGGATGGCGGCACCCACCACCGCCAGGCATTCGCGGCCGAGCCGGAGTCCATCCATGCACAGACCCTTGGTGTCCTGCAGATCGCGGCTGTAGCCGGACGGCAGGCCGATGGTGATCGCAGCCAGGCCGGTGCGCAGCCCGAGGAAGCGTGCGGCGCGCGCCCGCAAGAGCTCGAACAGATCGAGGTTGCGCTTCTGCGGCATGATGCTCGAACCGGTGGTGAATCCGGGAGCGATGCGGAAGAAGCCGCATTCGGCGCTGGTGAAGAACACCAGGTCGGCTGCCAGCCGGCTGAGATCGCCCATCACCGCACCGAGCGCATCCAGGCAGGCGGTCTCGACCTTGCCGCGCGAGTTGGCATCGGCCATGGCGATCCCGCCGAAGCGTGCGAAGCCGAGCAGCGAAGCGGCATAGGCGCGGTCCAGAGGCAGGCCGACGCCATAGCTCGCGCCCGATCCGAGGGGGCAGGAATCGCTGAACTGATAAGCGGCCTCGATCAGGATCAGGTTGTCGACCAGGCCCTGCGCATGCGCACCGAAGAACATCCCCACGCTCGAGGGCATGGCGCGTTGGAGATGGGTGTAGCCGGGCAAGGGGTGGAATTCGTAGGTCGTCGCCCGCTCGAGCAGCGTGGTCGCGGCGGCGCATACGGCAAGCGCGATGCCAGCAAGCTCCTGCTTCTGCCACAGGCGCAGGGCGGTGAGCACCTGGTCGTTGCGGCTCCGCCCGGTGTGCAGCCGTTTTGCAGGATCCCCCAGCCGTTCGCTCAGCAGCGCCTCGACCTTGCTGTGCACGTCCTCATCGCCGGCCTCGACGGTCCATGAACCGGCGATGAACTGGCGATGCAGCTCCGCGAGCCCGCGCACCAGGAGCTCCACCTCGTCGACCTTGAGCATGCCGATGCGTCCGAGCATGCGCGCATGCGCGATCGAGCCGAGGATGTCGAACGGTGCGAGGCAGCGATCGTAGAGGTAGTCGTCGCCGACGGTGAAGGCATGGACGAGGGCATTGGTCTCGTCACCACCTTTGCTCCAGATAGCCATGATGCCCGATCCTGCCGGTGGGGTGGCGATTCGGCGCGGAGCGCAGCGACGGGCGGGAGTGCCCACCGCGGCCCGACGACCGCACGAGCGGGAGCATAGAGGAGCCGGGGGAAAGACTAGCCCCGAGCGCGATCCTCGTCCGCAGGGGCGGTGCACGCACTTGGGGCGGGCAGGGGAGGGCGTAGGCTCCGCGCATGTCTGCCCGCCTCGGCATCCTGCTCTCCGGTTCCGGCTCCACCTATGCCAATCTCGTCGCGGCGCTGGCCGGCAGTGGGGCCGAGATCGAGATCGCAGTGGTAGTTTCCTCGCGCGTGGATGCGCCCGGTGTGGGCCGTGCGAAGGCCTTCGCTCACCCGGTGGTCATCGCCAGCGAGCCCGCCGCCGTGACCGCGGCTCTGGCCCAGCATCGCGCCGAATTCGTGGCGATGTGCGGCTGGATGCGCTATTGGGATCCGCCCCCGGACTTCGCCGGCAAGGTGTTCAACATCCACCCCAGCCTGCTGCCCGCATTCGGCGGACGGGGCATGTATGGCATCCATGTGCACCGCGCGGTGCTCGCGGCGGGTAACCGCATCAGCGGCTGCACCGTCCACCTGGTCGCGGGCGGCTACGACAGCGGGCCGGTGCTCGCCCAGGTCCAGGTGCCGGTGCTGCCGGGTGATACGGCAGAGCGGCTGCAGGAGCGGGTCCAGGCTGCTGAACGCGAGCTCTATCCCCGGGTACTGATCGCCGCCATGGCAGGGAAAGGCAGCTGAATGCCCGGACTGGGCAGGCCCCAGGCACCACTTGTGCGGCCCGGCGAATCGACCATGGTGTTGCGCCATGCCAGAAGTGACCCTCGATCATCGCCAGCTGGAAGACTATCTGCCCCATCGCGGGGCCAATCTCATGGCTGATCAGGTGGTCATGAATGCCGAACGCACCCAATCGCGCTCGGTGACGCGCATCACTCGCAACGATCCGCGCGGTCGGGAGATCTTCGGACGCACCGGCCCCGGGGGTACGATCCTGTGGTATGAGCCTTTCCTGGCCGAGCTTATGGCGGTGACGGGGGTGCCGCTGCTGCGCGACCGCCTGTGCAAGCAGGGCCAGGTCGCGGTCTTCAGCATGATCAGCCGGATCTGCTTCGAGCGTCCGGTCCAGCTCTACGGCGAGGTCATCGGCCACGCCTCCATCACCCGCGATCGCAGCGGCTTCACCGTCTTCAGCACCTATGCCACGATCGATGGCCAGAAGGTGCTGGAGACCGAGGTCATGTCTGGCTCCGCCAGCCTGGCGCAGGTCGGTTCGTCGCCGATCAGGCCCCTGGTCTCGGCTCGTGGCGGCCATGCGGTCGAGCCCGGGCCGTTCGCCTGGAAGGGCCCGAGCCTGCGCTTCCTGGACAGCGTGATCGAGAGCGATGCGGCCAGCGGCCACCTGGTCGGCACCTACCACTATCCCCACGACCACAGCTTCGTTCCCGGCCATTTCCCGGGAACCGCCTTGATGATGGGTGTCACCCAATGGGCGATGGTCGCCGATGCCGCCTGGCAGGCTCGCACCGCCTTCGGCTACACCGGCGGGGTCATCGCCCAGGGCGTGGTCCGGCGCCAGGACGGCTCCGAGATCATCGATGTGCGCGATCTCCACCTGGCGGTCGATGGCGGCCTGCCACGCATCGCCTCGACCAAGCGGCTCGCGTTCCGGGAGCCGATGCGGCCAGGCGATGGCGTGCTGGTCGAGGTGACGGTCAAACCCTTGTGACGCAGCCGATTCTGCGCGCCCCTTTGCAGCCCCATTCCCGCGATTAAGCTGAGCAACGATGGAACCACCGCCAGGCCAAGCCGTCGACGAGGTACTGGTCGGACAGTGCCAGGCAGGCGACTTCTCGGCCTTCGAAGTGCTCTACGAGCGGTACCGCCGTCCGATCCTCGCGTACATCTACCAGATCACGCGCAACTACGACGAGTCGGCCTGCATCGCCCAGGATGTCTTCCTGCGCGTCTTCGAGCATGTCGGGAGGTTCGATACCACCCGGCGCTTCTCGACCTGGCTGTACACCATCGCGCGCAATGCATCGATCGACTACCTGCAGGCGCGCAGCCGCAAGGTCATGATCGGCTTCACCGATCTCGATCGCGACGAGGAGACCAACACCGTCGCCGCCACCGCTGCCGCTCCTGGCGTGAGCGTGGAGAGCAAGCTGGCACGTGCGGAATCGAATCACCTGCTCAGCGAGGCGCTCAGCGAACTGCCGCAGATCTATCGCGAGATCATCGAGCTGATCATCTTCCAGGAGCTCTCCTATGAGGATGCCTCCGCCATCCTCGGAGGCATGAGCCTGGGCACCTTGCGCAGCCGCATGTTCCACGCCTTGCGCCGCCTGCGCCACATCCTCCAGGGCAAAGGCGGCGAGAATGGCGAGAACCTCATCTGAGCGTCCGCCACCGCTTGGCTGATGCACAGGCCGGACCGTCCGGCCGCCCCAAGACCGCATGCCGTGCATTGCAGGATATCCGATGACCGATTACCCAGCCCTCGCCGCCTCCCTGAGCACCACCGACCCGGTTGCGATCATCGCCCGCGCCCTCGACGAGGGGGGGGGGGATGCCGCGATCAGCTTCAGCGGCGCCGAAGACGTCCTGCTGATCGAGTATGCCAGCCAGACCAAGCGGCCTTTCCGGGTGTTCAGCCTGGATACCGGTCGGTTGCATGCAGAGACCTACCGCTTCTTCGCCGCCGTCGAGGAGCATTACCGCCTGCGCATCGAGTACTGCTTCCCCGAGGCGGCGGCGGTCGAGCGCCTGGTGCGCGCCAAGGGTCTGTTCAGCTTCTACAAGGACGGCCACCAGGAATGCTGCGGCATCCGCAAGGTCGAGCCGCTGCGCCGCCAGCTCGGCGCGTTGGCGTGCTGGATCACCGGCCAGCGACGCGACCAGAGCCCTACCCGTGCCAACGTGCCGGTGGTCCAGGTCGACAGCCAATTCACCGGCCTGCAGGGCAGGCCGCTGATCAAGTGGAACCCGCTGGCCAACCGCAGCCGCGACGATGTGTGGCTGGCGATCCGCGCCCTGGGGGTGCCCTTCAATCCGCTGCACGAGCGCGGCTTCGTCTCGTTGGGCTGCGAGCCGTGCACCAGGGCTATCCTCCCCAGCCAGCACGAGCGCGAAGGCCGCTGGTGGTGGGAGGAAGCGACGCACAAGGAGTGCGGCCTCCATCAGGGTAACCTCTCGCCGCACTGATGCCGCTCACCCCCGCTCGCGGACGTGCTCCACCCGGGGTGGCAGGGCGATGGTGCGATCGGCGGCGATGCGGTCGCTGGGCAGATCGGTGGCGGCGATGAGCATCGCCAGCGGACGCCGTGAACGCAGCTGCGTCAGGAGCCGCCAGTACTCGCGCGCCGCATTGCCGCCCAGTCCGCTTCCAGGTTCATCGAGGAGCAGGATCAAGGGCTCGAGCACGAGCGCCTTGGCCAGCGCCACGAGATGGCGCATCTCCGCACTCGCCATCGCCGGCTGCACCCGCGGCACATCGTCGAGATCGAGATCGAGCAGGGCGCATGCGGCAGCCATCAACGTGCTGGTCTGGCGTTCATCGGTGTGGCGGTGGTAGCGCAGCGGCAACGCCAGGTTGTCGAGCAGCGACAGGTTGCCGAGCAGGGCGCCATGCTGAGCGACATAGCCCACCCGGGTGCGCAGCTGGGTCAGCTCCGCTCCGCTCAGCCGGCTCGGATTGCGGCCCAGCACCAGCACTTCGCCACGGCTGATCTGGCTGGCGCCCAGGGCCAGGCCCAGGGCGGTGGTCTTGCCAGAACCCGATGGTCCGGTCAGGGTCACGGCCTCGCCGGGAGCGATGCTGAAATCGATATCCTCGAGCAGCGGCTGTGGGAAGCGCGGATCATGGTAGGTGACGCCGATGAAGTCGACCAGCCCCGGATCATGCTGCGTAGCCATGGCCGCTCAGCCCTCCAGCTCGTAGAGCAGGGTGGTGACCAGGGCATCCCAGCAGAAGATCGCCGTGAATGAGCGCACTACGGCGCGGGTGGTCGCGCGCGGGACATCGGTGTAGCTCAGGCCGCAGTTCAGGCCCTCACGGCAGCCGATGGCGCCGATCAGCAGTCCCGGGATGATGGTCTTCAAGGCGACGATGAAGGCATCCCTGCCTGACAGCTGGGCGGTGATCAGCGCGAGGTACTCGCTTGCAGGCGGCGCATCGGGCACCAGCAGGCGGCTGAGCAGGAAGCCGCAGCTCAGCGAGATGGCGATGAATACCTGGGTGAGGCAGAACAGCGAGACCGCCATGCCGCCGAGCCGCGGGAGGACGAGGTAGTCGAAGGGATCGATGCCGCCGAGTTTGAGGGCGGTGATCTCGCCGGAGACGCGCATGGTCGCCATCTCGGTGGCGACGGCAGTGCCGCTGCGCGCCAGCACCACCATGGCGACGATGATCGGACCCAGCTCACGCACCAGCACCACGACCATGAGCTTGCCGAAGAGCTCGGATTGGCCCAGGCCGACGAGCTGGATCTGCACCACCACCGACAGGGCCGTCAGCAGCGCCAGCAGGGCGGTGAACGGCACCGCATCGACACCGGTGAACTGGATCTGCTTCCACAGCACCGTGCGCGTCACCGGAGGCACGTGCCTCAGTCCGGCGGCGCAATGGCCGATGAAGCGGGCGATCAGGATCACCACCTCGCCGAAGTAGCCGAATAGCCCCATCAAGCGGGCGCCGACGAGCTCAAGCATGGTGAGCGGGGAGAGCACGCCTGCCCATTCTCATCATCGGTCTCAAAAGCAATCAGCGCCCGGGCTGCCGGTCACCTGGCTGATGACTGTCGTTAGACGCGTCGGCGGCGGGCGCAGCGGGTCAGCGACTGGCGCAGGGCCAGCACCAGCAGGGCGCTGAACGCGGCTAGGCCAGAACCCAGGCCGCAACCGCCACCCGAGCCGGCTCCCGGCCCGGTGATGCTCCCAGGCGGCGGCTTGCCGGCGGCCGGCAGGGTGCCGTCGATCACCAGGTTGCTGGGGGCGAGGGAAGCGGCGCCGCCCAGCGCCGGCAGAGCCAGGCTGATGATCTGCGCACCGGTGCCGGTGATCGAACCGCCATTGGCGGACAGCGAGGTGGTGCTCACGTAGTCGAGATCGGCGCTGGTATCGCCGGCTCCGATCACATAGGTGAATGACAGCACGTTGGTGCCGGTGCCGGAGGAATAGGTCGCCTCCGCCGGGGTCGTGCCGGTGGCCAGCGCGAGCAGGGGCGTGCCGCTGACCTGCACCGCCTGGGTGAAGGTGACGGTCAGGGTCAGAGTCTCGCCGAAGGTGTAGGTGCCGGCGGCATCGAGCGAGCCGACCGCCAGCACGGCGATGGAATTCTGGGTGATGGTGAGGGTGTCGGTGATGGGTGTGCCGAGGTGGTAGCCGGTTGCGGCATCGATGGTGCCGATCACGGTGACTCCCGCGCGTGTGGGAGCGCCATCGAGGGGGACGATGGTCAGGGGGATGCTGGTGGTGGTCGTCGGCACCGTCGGCGTGGTGGTGCTGGCGGGGATCGTCACCTGTCCGATGCCGTTGGCGAAGGTTGCGCCCGGCTGGGCGATGTCCTGGCCGATGACCGCAGTCCCGCCCAGGGCAAAGACGACCGTCAGCGGGATCTGGGGAGCTGGCGTGCAGGTGATGGTGAATTTGCCGTTGGTCACCGGCGTGCCCTCCGCCGGGTTGGTGTGGGCTGCGACGCTGAAGGAGATGGTCGGCGTGCCGTCGATCACCAGCGCGCTGGCGGACGATAGGGAGCCGGCTGCCCCTGGTGCGGGGAGGGTGGTGGACACGGTCAGGCCATTGCCCCCGGCATCGGTGATCGACCCCGCGCCCACCGAGAGGGCCGAGCTGCTGAGATATTCCAGCTTGGGGCTCATATCATCGACGCCGACGGTGTAGATGAACACCAGCGCGGCGCTCCCCGATCCGCTGCTGTAGGTGGCGACGGCATTGGTGGCGCCGGTATTGAGCGCCAGGGTCGGCGTCCCGGCGACGGTGACCGGGGAGGAGAAGGTGACGGTGATGGGGATCTGTTGGCCGGTGGTGTAGGTGGCGTTCTGGCTGGTGGTGGTGACGCTGGTCACGGCGATCACGCTCTGCGCGATGGTCAGCGTCGCGGTGGCAGGAGTGCCGATGCGGTAGAGGGCATTGGCCGTCAATGTCCCGATCACCTGCTCATCGGGCGTGTAGATGGGATTGTTGATCGGCAGAATGGTGACCACCTGCGAACTGGCGCTGCTGATAAGGGTCACGGAGCCGACGCCGACGGGAGACGCGTAGTCGGTCCCCGCGACGGCGCTGCCGCCGAGCGTGTAGTTGACGGTGAAGGTCTGCCCGACCGGGATGGCTGGTGTCGAGGCGATGGTGAAGAAGCCTGGGGTCGGCGAGGCGATAGGATATTCGGCGGGCGAGCCGCTGGCGGTGATGCTGATGGCCGGTCGGCCGTCGAGCACGATGGTGGTGCTGCCCGAGAGGGACTTGGTGCCCGGCGGGGTGGGCAGCTGGGTGAGCACGGCACCGGCATTGCCGCTGGTCTGGCTGAGCGTGGTCCCGGAGCCCAGGACCAGCGTGGCGGCGGAAGTGTAATCGAGCGCGCTGGTGGCATCGCCGATCTGGACGGTATAGCTCAAGGTGATGGTCGAGCCGCTGGATGAGGCGTAGGTGGCCACGCCATTGGTCGTTCCGGTAGTGAGCGGCAGGGTGATATTGGGCGTTCCCGAGGCGTTGACCGTGATCGGGGCGGAGAAGGTCACCACGATGGGGATCTGATTGCCCGGGTAGTAGGTGCCGGAGGCGCTGGAGGCGACCGAGGTCACGCCGACCTGGCTCTGCGTGATGCTCAGGCTCGCCGAGGTGATCGGGCTGAGGGTGTAATGGCTGCCGCTGGTAATCTGGAGGCTGGCCAGCACGATATCGTTTGCCTTGTATCCTGGCAGCGGATTGACATTCGGATCGATGGAGATGGTGGCCGTCGTCTGGTTGGCGGGGATGGTCACGGTCCCGGTGGCAAAACCGGTCATATAGCCAGCCGGAGCCTGGTAGTCGGTGCCGGTGACCGCCGTCCCGCCAAGGGTGTAGGTGACCACCACATTGTTGGGCACCGGTGTCAGCGAGCTGACGATGAAGGTGCCGACGGTCTCGGTACCGTTGTAGGCGACGGGCTGGACGGCATTATGGCCCAGGGAGATGGTCACGACCGGTGTCGCCGGAGGTGTGGGCAGCAGGCTCAGCGTTGCGGAGGCATTCAGGCTGCCGGTGGTATCGGCGAGCAGGTAGTTGTAGGAGGGGCTGAGCGTCAGGGTCACGGTCTCCCCGGTGCCGAGGTTGGCGAGGTAGCTGGGTTCGACCTGGATGATGATCTGGGTCTGTCCCGCTGGCAGGGTCACGGTGCTGAGATTGCCGCTGGTGACCAGGTTGGCGGTGGAGAGCAGCAGGTAGTCGATGCCGGCGATGCCCGCCCCGGATCCCATGGCGGTGGTGAAGCTGATCGGGGTATCGTTCTGCAAGGGGGCGCTGAGGGAGATGACGAAGGTGCCATCGGTGCTTGTCGCCTGGGTCGCGCCCTGGATGGCATTGCCGGTCGCCTGGATGCTCGCGGTCGCATCCGAATCGGCGATGATCAGCTCGCCGCTGGTCGGGCTCAGCGCCGCATAGTTGAGGTCGGCATAGAGATTCAGATCGACGGTCTGTTCGCCGGTGGCCGCACCGTTGGTCAGGCCATTGTCGAGCGGGTTGATGCCGAAGTCGACCAGGGTGGATTCCGCCGGGACGAGCAGCTGGAAGATGCCGCCGGTCGAGGAGAGGTTGGCCTGGTCGGTGATGTCGCCGGTGACCAGGAAGCTGGTCGAGAGGACGGGCGATGGGTAGAGCTGCGCCGCCGCCGAATGGAGGTCGTTGACCCCATCGGCGGTGATCGTACCGCCGGTGGAGCGGCGGAAGCTGATCGAGCCGCTGCCATTGACGCCCACGGCGGGGACGGTGGCGGTGATCACGTAGCGGGGTTGCGGTGTGGTCTGCTGCTCGCCTGCCAGGGTGAAGACATCGCCGCGCTTGAGCGTCCCGATGCCGTTCTCGACCGACAGGGTGGTGGTGCCTGGGAGGATGGGGGCGAAGACGGTGCCGCTGAAGGTGGTGCCCACCTGATTGACGCTGTCGCCGTCATGGACGCTGACGGTAAGGCCCGGTGCGGGGATGGTGATGGATCCGGAGGAGCCGTTGGTGGCAGTGAAGGCGGTGCTCAGCGTGTAGGTAATGGCGGGGNNTTGTTGGCGAAATAGATCACCGCGCCGGCGGCCAGGCTGCCGCTGCTGCCATCGATGAAGACCGAAGTCGAGCCGATCGGGTAGGCCACCGCATTGTAACCGGTGCCATTGCTGATCGGATTGGTGGCACTGCCCATCCGGCTGCCGCCGATCTTGTAGGCGACCTCATAGGGATCGCTGGTGGTGGCGCTGCCCTGGCTGCTGCTGGGGAGGGGCGCGGTGCCGCTGAACTGGACCTTGAGGGACTTGTCGTAGCCGACCAGGGCGCTGAAGGTCGGCACTGCCGGGCTGGTCACGCGGTCGCCGATCAGGCAGGGTGTCGACAGGCCGGGCGGATTGGCCAGCGACAGCACCCCGGGGGCGCCAGTGAAGGCTGCCATCAACGTGCCGGTGGCGCCGCTCGGGCTGAAATTGATCACCGATCCGGATGGGATCGCCGGCCCGCTGCTGTTGCCGAGGTAGATGTACTGGCTGTCGGCGGCGGACACCGTCGCAGGCGAGAACTGGACCTCGAGCACGCCCCGGCGCGGTGCGCCGGGATCGGCTGCGCCGCCGACGATGGCGGTATTCTTGGACGCCACCGGTGCCGGCACCGCGACCGACGCGGAAGCGTCGCCTTCAGCGATATCGATCTGCGCCGCCGATTGGCTGGCAATCACCGAATAGATGGCGTTCGGATCGGCATTGATGGTGATGACCAGCTGGAGATCACCGGTGATCAGATGGTTGTCGATGGGGGTGATGATGAGATCTTCGCTGCTGTCAGCATTATTGACCACGATCGTGCCGGTGGTGGCGGAGGCCATGGTCAGCGTCGCGGTCGAGCTGAGGCTGAAGGAGGGGACCAGGGTCTGGGTGGCGGTGCCGCTGAGGGTGAAGTAGATGGTCAGCGTGCCGCTGGAGGAATCGCGCTGGAACTGCACATCGGCCGGGGTGAGCGAGGCTTCGTCGGCCACCGGTGCGACGGTTATGATGTCCACCTGGGCGCTGTAGGCGGTCGCGACCAAGCACGCCAGCAGGAGCGACCCAACTAGGGCGCGTGCCAGCCGGGTCACAGGGGGACAATGGCACGAAGAGATGCTCATGTTATTGCGCATCCTCTGCTTCAGAACCGGTAGCCGGCGCTCAGGCCGAAATTGACGCCCTGCTGGGTGAGGGTCAGCTTGCTGGTGTAGCCGCCCGGGAAGGTCAGGGTCACCTTGCCCGTACTGGCCACCCCTTCGATGAAGACGCCGTAGATCCAATCCTCCTCGGTGAGATAGCCGCCGAGGCGCAGGCCACCTTCGATATAGGACCCCATGCGCCGTTCACGCACATAGGTGCCCGATCCGTTATTCACTTCATTTTCGGCCCAGGCCGGCCCGCCGGAAACGAAAGGCAGGATCATCAGGAAGCTGGTGATGCCGTCGCCGGGGCCATCGTCGCCATTGATGCCGTACTCGTAGCCGCCGATCAGGGTCACGCCCAGGGTCTGGTAGTGCAGGCTGTTGGGAGAGCTGTTGGAGTAGGTGCCCCCGCCATCCACGCCGTAGGTGGCCGGGGTGATATCGTACTGCGCAAAATCGATCTTGGCGCCCCATACCAGGCCGCCCCAAGGATGGCCGGTGCCGTTGAGCGAGGTGATCTCGCCATCGATGCCTCGGTCCTGGTTGAGCTGCTCCCAGCGGTAGGTGGTCTGGTTGCCCAGCGAGTCGGTGGTCTTCTCGGTGATGCGGGGCGTCGGGGGGGTGGAGAGGCCGATGTAGATATCGTCGAACGGGACATTCTCGCTCAGGAGATCGGCTCCGCGGCAGGCCACCGGGGTCAGGGCGCATGCGAACCCGAATCCGAGAGCGAAACCTCCGATGCGCATCCCTGCTCCTGTTGCTGGACCGTTGGCCGGTCCCGTGGTGAGACGTCCAGAGTAGGTAAAGGCTTACGCCTGTCCAACTGCAACGTTGGCGGCTCGGCCGCCTGCATGGCGCAGTCCGGACTGCGCCACTCAGGACCGCCGGAGCGAACGCCGCCAGCGCCGCCCGGTGCCGAGGGTGAGCATCAGCAGGGCGAGGGTGGCGAAGCCGTTCCCCGACCCGCAGCCGCTCGTGCTGGTGGAGCCCGGGGTGGACGAGCCGGGGCTGACCACGGTGATGCTGACCACCGCAGGGGTGGAAGTGGCGGCACCGTCGAAGGCGGTGTAGGAGAAGCTGTCTGAGCCGAAATAGCCGATCGTCGGGGTATAGGTGAGGTCGGGCGACACCCCGCTCAGGGTGCCGTGGGCAGGCGGGCTGCTGACGGCGAAAGTGAGCGGCAGGGGGCGGTTGTCAGGGTCGTTGCCCTGCAGGACGACGCCGACCGCCTGGTCCTCGACCACCGTCAGCTGGAGCGGCGTGGCGTTGGGGGTCGCATTGTACAGGATGGTGAGCGAGATCAGGCCGGCATTGGACATGCCCATGTCCGTGGCCTGGAAGCTGAAGGAATCGCTCCCGGAGGAGGTCGGCGTGGCGGTGTTCGGACCGGCGGTGTAGACCACCTGCGGTGACGAGGTGAAGGACGCCAAGGAGCTTGGCGTCACCTGTCCATGGGTGGGAGCTTGGGTGTACGCAAAGGCCAAGGGCGCGTTATCCGGGACCGTGGCGGTGAGGGTGATGCTGAGGGGGAAATTGGGGTAGGTGGTCAGGCTCTGGGCGGGTGTGGTCGGAGTGAAGGCTACTTGGCTGATGGTGATCGTGAAGGTCTGCGCCGCGCTGACATTCGCGCCACCGCCAGCGGTCGAACCATTATCGCTGAGGGTGGCGGAACAGCTGACGGTGCCGAAGGTGTAGGGCTGCACGGTGAAGGACAGGACGCCGGACAAGGCGATGGTGGGTGGCGTGCTGAACCAGGTCGGCTGATTGGTGGTGACGGTGAATCCGGTCAGCGTGCTCACATCGATCGGCGGGTTCAGGATGTTGGTCGCCCAGGGCGTGCCGGTGGAGTAGGGAATCGCAGTCGATGATTCGGCGAGAGCGATGTTTGTGCCCTTGGTGAAGGATGGCGGCTGATTGACCGGCAGGATCTGGATCTGCACGATCGCCGGCAGGGAGGCCACGCCCCCATCGCTCACGGTGAAGGCGAAGCTGTCCGTGCCGGTGCTGGTACCGGCCTGGTAGATCACTGCCAGGCCGGCATTGGTGACCGTTCCGGGGCTGGTGAACGCGGTGCCCTGGCTGCCGTTGGCGTCCTGTGAGAGCGTCCCGGCTGTCGGCAGGCTGGTGATGGCGGCCCCATTCAGGGCTCCGGTGCCATCTGTCCCCGCCAGGGTGATGGTTATCTGGGTGCCGGCCACGACCTGGACGGTCTGGGGCGTTGCGGTCGGCTGCATCTGCACGCGTACGGCCAGATCGCCAGCGCTGCCGCTCGGGATGGTGAGGATCAGCGAGGTGCCGGAGGTCGCCACGGAGGTGGTCGCGGCGAGCGGCGCAAAGGATGCGGCCCATGGATCGTACCAGGTCACGGCATAGGTGCCGGCGGTCAGGTTGCCGATCGTCAATGTGCCGCCGCCGATCGTACTGCCGGTGGTCAGCTGCACCCAGGCGAAGGCGCGGTCCGCCAGCGCCTGCCCCCAGGCCAGCAGGGTGGAAGAGCTGCTGGTGGACAGCGTGGCATTGCCGACCGCCCCGCCGCCGGCATAGGGGACGGTGGCGAGGAATTGCGACAGGTATTGGATATGCGGGATGTAGTTGATGGCCGCATTCGAGATCAGCGGCCAATCGCTGCCGTCGCAATACTTGAGCGGCATCAGCGAGGCGCCGGCAGCGATGCCGGCCCAGATGCCATTGTGGAAGTGCAGCGGCTCGAGGGCGGTCGGATCGGAGGGGTTGGTCTCGGCGCCGAATTCGCTGGTGAAGCACGGTCTGGTGGTCGGGTTGAGGGCGCTGGTATATCCATGCATGGCGATGGTTTCGCTGGCGATGGTCGAGGCGATGCCGATCGGATTGGTCTGCGCCAGATACGAGTCCATGATATGCATGCTGAAGCCGTCATCGAAGGGATGGGAATCGTTCTGGTCGGTCTGGCTGAAGCCGATCGGGTAGGCACCGGTTGGCGTTCCGGCGGCACGATAGGGGTCATTGCTCGAGAGGAATGATTGAACGGCGCTGCACCAGGCGGCCGCCTCGGTCGGATCGCCGCCGGTACCGGCGAAGCCGGTGGTGCCATCCAACTCGACCACGCCCACCCACCCGAGCAGGGAAGTGCTGTAGCCCCAGCGGGCGATCAGGTAGCGGAGGAAATTCTGCTGCAAGGTCCACTGCTGGGTCGGGGCCTGGGCGGTGCCCATCTGGTAGAATTGCGATGCCCCGAGCGGCTGGCTGGTCGACGGATCGATGATCTGGCTGTAAGAGGTGCCGGACCACTGCGGGCTGCCCCAATTGGGCGTGCCGTCGTTGAGCTGGTTATGCGACCAGATGGAGGGCAGCAGGAGGATGTTGGCCGCCTCGGCCTCGGAGAAGATGCCATCGATGACGGCGCAGGCGGTCTGGTTGTAGACGCCGATCCCGAAGGCGGGGAGGGACGATTCGATCAGGCCGCGGTTGGCATCCTGGAACGGATTCCCGAGCCAGAAGCTCAGCAGATTCTCGCCATTCGCCGCCAAGGTCGAGATCGCAGGCTGCTCTGCCGGGTCGAGGAAGCCGTTGTTGTGACCGATGCCGAGGAAGGTGGTGCCGTCAGCGCTGTAGGTGAGATGATTGCCGGTGACCTGCACCCAGCCATGGCTGCTGGAGGTGACCACCGTGAAGCTGCCGTTGGCTGAACTCGCCGAGCCGGAGGGGTCCTGGGCGTTGACCGTATAGGACCAGGCGCCGATGGCGTTCGGGGCGAAGCGGATGCGCCAATTGGAGCCATCATAGAAGCCCGGGATGGTCCAGGAGGCATTGGTCGGCGAGGTGAAGGTGCACGATAGCGCCAGGCCGACGGCCGGATTGGGGTTGTAGAAGCTGGTGGTCGCCACCGCGGTGGTGATCGGCACCAGCAGTTCGACCTTGCCGAAGCGCGGCACCGCCGAGGGCGTGGACGGCACGGCGATGGTGACCGTGCCGATGATCAGCGTGGAGCTGGTGGTGCGCAGAAGCGGCTGCACCGCCGCCGCGTACGCAGGCCGCCAGAGCTGATTCACGGCCTGTGCCGCGCGGATGCCGGCGTCCTTGGCCTGGTGGGTGAGGGTGGCGCCGTCATCCCCCTCGGCGCTCCAGGCCGGAGCGGACCCTGCTGCCCACAAGGCAGCGACGACCGCCAGTATCAGGGCCGCCAGCCGCCGTGCGGACAGGCGCGGGTCGGCGTGCGGCAGGAGCATCAGCATGGCCATAGGTTGGAGCTCACCGTTGCAGTGTCGAAGCGAGGTCGTGCCACGCGGATTGCCGCGCCAGGCGGGGAGGGGATCGAATTGGTACTCACGCGTGTACGCTAGGTTGCACAATACCCGCTAGCAAGCGGTAAGCGCCATGGCAGCACATACTTCCGTACTCATGGCAGCAGGCGGTCAAGCCGACCCTGCACCCGTGCCAGCGCCTGATCGGCTTCCGTTGAGCTCAGGCCGAGGCGGCTCATCACCACCGCGGTCTTGGCCATGCCCCCGGCCTGGTCCAGCAGGGCGAAGGCCGCAGCACGGTCCACCCCGGTCAGGGTTGCGACGATGCGGGCGGCGCGGTCGCGCAGTTTGGCGTTGCTTGCCCGCAGGTCGACCATGAGGTTCTCGTAGACCTTGCCGGCACGCACCATCAGGGTGGTGGAGATGGTGTTGAGCGCGAGCTTGGTCGCGGTCCCTGCCTTCATGCGCGTCGATCCGGTCAGGACCTCGGCACCGGTGTCCAGCACCACCACCTGGTCGGTCCCAGGGGGAGTGGGACAGGGGCTGCAGGCGATCAGGGCGGTCAGCGGCGGCGTGCTCAGTGCGTGGGCATAGGCGAGGGCCCCGAGGACGTAGGGGGTGGTGCCACCGGCGGCGATGCCGATCACGCTGTCGAGCTTGGTCAGCCTGAGCTCGCCCAGCGCTGGCACGGCGCCCTGGGCATCATCCTCCTGGCCTTCGCTCGTGCGCCGCAGGGCGCTATCGCCGCCGGCGATCAGGGCGAGGATGCGTCCGGGATCTATCTGGAAGGTCGGTGGCGCCTCCGAGGCGTCGAGGACGCCCAGGCGGCCCGAGGTGCCGGCACCCAGATAGATGAGCCGCCCACCGGCGAGGAAGCGCGGTTCTATCGCCTCGATGAGCGCGATCAGCGCTGGCTGGGCTGCCGCCAAAGCGCTCAGCACGCCCGCGTTCTCGTCCTGGATCAGGCGGACGCAGTCCGCCACCGAGGCGCGGTGCAGCCCCATGCTGCGGGGATTGCGTCCCTCGGTCGACAGGCGGGACCGGTCAGGGGGCAGCATCGCCGATCGCCATCGTCTCGGTCAGGCAGCGACGCCAGCTCATGGCAGCACCCACCAGCCGGCGACGGGGGCACGCTCGACGCCGGTGATCTGCTTGAGGGTGATCGGCACGCGGTCCTCGCACAGGGCGCCGAGGATGGCCATCGCCATGGCTTCGCGCAGGCTGGTCGGGATGCCGAGCTCATCGCTGAGCTGCACCGGCACGCCGGCGCGGCCCCGCAGTTCGCCGACCAGGGCGCGGTTGCGCGTGCCGCCACCGGCCAGGATCAGGCGATCGGAGGGCTGGGCGTGCTTGGCGATGGTCAGGGCGATGCCGGCGCACGCGGTGCGGGCGAGATCCTCGCTGCCGAAATCGGGGTAGTGGGCGATCCATCCGGCGCATTCGTCGCCCGTCCCCAGGCTGCGTCCGGAACGCGCCTGCGCCTCGAGCAGCGAGCAGAGGGCCGTCAGCGGCCGGGCCTGGACCTCGCCGCGCTGGGCCTGCTGGCCATCCCGATCGAAGGGCAGGCCCATCCTGCTGCGCGCGATGGCGTCGAGCAGCTGGTTGCAGGCGCACACGTCGCCACCGGAGATGGTGCGGGTGTCCTCGCCGGTCGGCAGGCGGGTGAGGTTGCAGAATCCGCCGAGATTGACCACCGAACGCCGCTCGCGTGCGTGCCGGAACATCACCTGGTCTGCCAAGGGGGTGATCGGCGCACCCTCGCCGCCGGCAGCGATATCCGCCGCGCGCAGATTGAACACCACGGGCGCCTTGAATTCCGCCGCGATGGTGGCCGGGTCGCACAGCTGCCAGCTCAGCGGCGGGGCATGGTAGATGGTCTGGCCGTGCAGGGAGACGAGATCGAGGCGCTGGCCCTTGACCAGTTCATGCAGGGCGTCGATGTGGATGGCGGCGAGATCGCGCGCGACCTGGGCGATCTCGCGCGCTGTGGCCGGCTCCTGGGCGCACAGCCGGCGCAGGATCTCCGACAGGCCTTCGAGCGGACGGCTGGTCTCGCGCACCAGTTCGGTGCGCATGGTCATGCCCGACCCGTCGATGGCGACCAGCACCGCATCGAGGCCATCGAGGCTGGTTCCGGTCATGCAGCCGGCGACGAAGCGGGTGCCGTTGTGGCGGCGGGCCGACCGGTTGGCCCGCGCGGCCTCGGGATCGGCTGAGCGTGAGGTCGCGGCAGGGAGATTCTTGAACGTGGCGCGGGGCATGATCGTCCTGGCGGTTGGGTGCATTGGTGTATCGGCTGATGCGCCTTTGCCTACGAGGGATCGCCCCCCGCGCGCGTCCTGATTTCAGGCCTGCTCGAGCTCGTCGGCGATGACCTGGTAATGCGCGACGCTCCGGGCGAGGCCGCCGGGCCTGGAGCGCGCCGCCCACAGCCTGCGGTACTCCGGGATGAGCGCGCGGGCTGCGGCAAGCAGCGGGGGAACCTCCTGGGGGGCGCCGCGGCGCAGCAGCGCGCGCGCGATCGCCAAGCGGGCGACCTCCAGGCTATGCGCGCATTCGGCGTCTATGAGGGCATCGCCGGACGCCGGTGCCGGTCCGAGCGCCTCCAGCCGCTCGCGCACCCGCAGCCAGCTGCCGGCATCGGCTATCCAGCGCTCTGTCAGCGGCTTGTGCAGGTCGGTGAACAGCGCAGTGGCATTGCGCAGCGGGGTTGCCGCGCCGGTGGCGGTCGGTTTGCCGCCGATCGCACGCAGCTGTGCATCGATGCTGCCGAAGGCATCCAGCCACGAGCACAGCTCGAGTGAACGGTCGGCGAAGGCGTGCAGCGAGGCGGCCGGGCCTGCGAGCGCCGCGCTGGCGTTCCAAGCGCGCTGGGCGCCCTGAGCAAGCCCATGCAGGGTGATCGGCCACTGCTGGCGGTGACCGAGATCGCCCCAGGCGGTGACGAGATATCCGCTGGCACCGTGCGCCTTCCCCTGGCTGGCGGCCGCCTGCATATTGCCCTGGCGTTCCTCGGTGCGGCCGGTGATCGAGCGCCAGCAGCTGGTGCCCGGGCAGACCCAGGCTTCCCGGCCGGCGGTGCGCAGCTGGTCGCACCAGCGGGCGAAGGGCGAGTCCGCCTCGTAGCCCCAGGCCAGGCCGATGAGATCGGCGGGCATCTCCCCGAGCGCCTCGGGGTGTTCGAGGGCGATGTCGGCCCAGAATTGCGGCCGGCGGCCGAGCGTGGCGACCACGGCGCAGATGCGGCGGACGAAGGCGAGGTACACCGCCGCACGCCCCTGGCTGCGTACCGCCTCCCGGGAGCGCCCCTGACCGATGTCGAAGGTCTCGTCGCAGCCGATGTTCACCAGCGGGCTGGCGAAGTTGGGCACCAGCTGGCCGAGCAGATCCTCGACCAGGGCCAGCGATCTGGGATCGCCAGGGCAGAGGCTGAAGGGCCCGGTGCGGGTGACCAGGCCGGCGAAATCCCACTGCTCACCGGCGGCGATCTCGGCCAGCGGCGCATAGCGGGGATGCTTCAGCCAGCTGGCGAGATGCCCGAAGCAGTTCTGGTTGGCGCTCAGCTGGATGCCGTGCAGCGCGCACCAGTGGTCGAGCTCCCGGATGTCGGCGGGGGTGATCGGCGAGGCGTCAGCCCAGACCTCCTCGTGCCCGGCATAGGCGAAGGTGTGCTCGGTGTAGAACTGCAGGTGGTTGATCTTCCAGCTCGCCAGCCGGGCGATGAGCTCGCGCAGTTGGCCCATGGTCGGCACGCGGTCGCGGCTGACGTCCAGCATCACCCCGCGGGTGGCGAAGTCCGGCTCATCGCGGATCAGCAGGCCCGGCAGGCGGGTGCGGTACTGGGTCACCAGCTGCGCCAGGGTGCATAGCCCGTGCCTGATGCCGGCGGCGCTCTCGGCGCTGAGGCGGATGTGCGCCGGCACGGCGATCTGGGCACCCAGCAGTTCGAGCTCGTAGCCCTGTCCGCCGGCTGGGCGACGTGGCCCATCCGGCTCATGCAGCGCGAGCAGGAGCGGCAGGCCCCGTCCCGCTCCAGCCCTCGGCTCACCAGGGGTGGCATGCGCATCGGCGTGGCTGCGGCGGCAGGGCAGGAGGCCGCCGAGGTGGGTCTTGGCGATGGCGCACAGGGCGTCATCGCCGGCGATCTCCAGACCGCCCTCGGTCGTGAGCAGGCCCGGCCTGGTGTCCAGCTGTCGCGGGGTCGGCAGGAGCAGCGGGCGCAGCTGCGCGAGATCCCCCGGGGTGGTCATAGCCTCGCCGCCGAGGGGGCGGGCCTGCCCGCGGCACAGACCAGGAAGGCCAATCCGGTGGCGATCAGCATGCGCCAGGGCGCTGCCAGGACCGAGTCGTGCTGGGTGACCGCCAGCCAGATCCGCGGCTGCAGCAGGGTGATGACCGCGAAGCCGGTGAGCAGGGCGCCGATGGCGCTGGCAGCATTGCCCCGACGGGTGAAGAGCGCGGTGAGGAAGACCGCCAGCAGTCCGGCATAGGCGAAACTCATGATCCCGAGAGCGAAGCCGAGCAGGCTGTCATGGTCGCCGCTGCGCCAGCTGACGCACAGGCAGGCGAACAACCCGAGCACCGCTCCCCACAGCAGCACCGCCAGCCGGCTGACCAGCAGCTCCAGCCGGGCATCGCTGGAACGCGCCAGCGGCCGGTAGACATCGTTGACCGCGGAGGCGGCCATGGCGTTGAGCGCCGAGAGCAGGCTGGTGAAGGCCACCGCGAACAGGCCCGCGAGCATCAGGCCGCGCAGGCCTGCCGGCATCTCGCGGATGATGAAGGTCAGGAAGGCCTGCTCGGCGACGGGCTGCGGATAGGGTCTGGGGGCCATGATGTCGGGCCGGGCATAGAAGACGTAGAGCAGGAGCCCCAGGGCCATGAACAGCAGCTGGATGGGGATGCCCAGCAGGATGGCGCTGATCGCCGAGCGGCCACCGGCAGCGGCGCTGCGGCAGGTGAGCATGCGCTGGGCGAGGTCCTGGTCGGTGCCATAGGCGGCAAGGTTGAGCAGCAGCCAGCCGCTCAGGGCGGTGAAGAGGGTGAACTCCGCCCCCGGTGAGAGGCTGAGGCTGAGCACGGTGAGCTTGGCATGGCCGGCGCCGAGGCGGTCGCTGCCGGTGCGTGCAGCGCTGAGCACGTCGTACAGTCCGCCGAGGTCGAGCGGGATGCTGTGGCGCAGCTGGATGAGCGCGCAGACCACCGCACCCAGCAGCACCACCATCTGCACCACCTCGGTCCAAATCACGCTGGCGATGCCGCCGACCAGGGCGTAGAGGGTGCCGATCACAGCGATGGTGGCGATGGCGGCCATCAGCTGGCCGCTGCTCGGCTGCCCGGCATCCCCGGCCATCAGCAGCGCCAGCGGCAGCGCGGCGATTTACAGGCGGGCGCCATTGGCGAACACCCGGCCGATGAGGAAGGTCCAGCTGGTCGACATCGCCGCTGCAGGCCCGAAGCGCCGTCCGATCAGCTCATAGACGGTGACCACCTGGTAGCGGTAGAAGGCGGGGATGAAGTAGGCCGCCACCACCAGCACCGCCAGGAGCGCGCCGAGGTTCGCCACCAGGTAGGTGAGGTCGCCGGAGAAGGCCAGGGCGGGCACGCCGATGAAGCTCGCGGCCGACATGCTGGTGGCGATCACCGAGAGCGAGACCGCCCACACCGGCATGCTGCGGTTGCCGAGGAAATAGGCATTGGCATCGCGTGGACGGCGCGACACCAGCCAGGCGGTGGCCAGCAGGACGATGAGATAGGCGGCGAGCACCGCCCAATCGAGCAGCTGCAGCCCGCTGGCGGGCAGCGCGGCCGGCAGGCTCTGCTGGGGGGCGAAGGACGCGCTCACGGCCATGGGCGACGATGGTGGTCCGGAGAGTGCGACAAGCAATGCGCTCCCGTTCCCGGCAATGCAATGCAGGCGAGCATTGCCAATCGCGTTGGCGATGACAAGGTGCGCGGCCATGGATGGACTGCTGCATGATATTGGGGTTGCGATCATCGCCGCGACGGTGCTCGGCGTACTCGCCCATTGGCTGCGCCAGCCCATCATCCTCGGATACCTGATCGCCGGCGCGGCCATCGGCCCGAGCCTCGGCCTCTCGCTGGTCAGCAACGACACCAATATCGAGACCATCAGCGAGATCGGCTTGATCCTGCTGCTGTTCGTCATCGGCCTGGAGATGAAGATCGGCGAGCTGCTGCAATCCGGCCGCCAGCTGCTGATCGCCGGCTTCGGCCAGTTCCCGCTCGGCCTTGCGCTCGGCCTCGCCTTCTTCCCGCTCATCGGCTTCGGCATGTCCGGCGGCAGCCGCGAGGGCCTCTACCTCGCAATGGTGTGCGGCCTCTCCAGCACCGCCATCGTGGTCAAGCTGCTCTACGACAAGCTCGAACTCGACACCCTGCCGGGGCGGCTGACCCTCGGCATCCTGATCGTCCAGGACATCTACGCGATCTTCATCCTCGCCTTCCAGCCGAACTTCTCGCAGCCCCATGCCGGCGCGGTGCTGAAGGCGGCCGGCAGCACGGTGGTGCTGCTGGCAGCGGGTTTCGTGCTCAGCAATTATGCGCTCAAGCGCGTCTTCGCCTCGATCGCCAAGGCGCCGGAGATGGTGGTTGCGGTGTCGATCGGCTGGTGCGCGCTGGTCGCCGGCAGCGCCGGCGCGATGGGGCTGTCGATGGAGATGGGGGCGCTGGTGGCGGGGCTTTCCATCTCGGCCTTCCCCTACAGCCTGCATGTCACCGCCAAGACCCTGCCGCTGCGCGACTTCTTCCTCACCCTGTTCTTCATGTCGCTGGGGATGAAGCTCACCGCTCCGCATGCCGAGATGATCCCGACGGTGGCATTGGTGGTGGTGTTCGCGGTGGCATCGCGCTTCCTCTCCATCTACCCGCTCCTCGCCCTGAGCGGAGCCGGGCGGCGCACCGCCTTCATCACCTCGCTCAACCTGGCGCAGATCAGCGAGTTCTCCCTGGTCATCGCCTCGCTCGGCGTCAGCTACCACCATATCGGCGCCCCGCTAGCCGCATCGATCATCTACGCCATGGCGATCACCGCCGTGCTCTCATCCTACGCCATCCGCTACAACCACCGGCTCTTCCTCTTCTTCGATGCCCTGCTCGGCCGCGCCGGCCTGCACACCAGGCTGCATAGCAAGCCCGACAGTGCGACCTGCGACCACCACCCCATCGCCCTGCTCGGCTTCCATCGCGGTGCGCGTTCGCTGATCGAGGAGCTGGGATTGAACCATCCCCAGCTGCTGTCCAAGATCCTGGTCATCGATTACAACATCGAGGTGCTCAAGGAGCTCAAGGGCATGGGGATCGCCGCCACCTTCGGCGACATCAGCAGCATGGATACCCTCAAGCATGCGCATCTCGATCATGCCGAGGTGATCATCTCGACCATCCCCGACATGCTGCTGAAGGGCATCGACAACCTGGGCCTGG
The DNA here is from genome assembly GCA_003136555.1 of Planctomycetota bacterium. GTDB lineage: Bacteria > Planctomycetota > UBA11346 > UBA11346 > UBA11346 > BOG-1363. Next base: position 84,719 of record PLEW01000156.1, read on the forward strand.
TGCGCGCCTGCCATGCCTTCGCCCCGCAGGCCACCATCATCGCCACTGCGGACATCCCCGAGCAGGCTGAGCGCATGCGCCAGGCGGGGGCCAGCGCGGTGATCATGCCCTATGCCCTGGTCGGCGAGCAGGTCTCCAGCCTGCTCTACGAACGCCTGATGCTGTGATGGCCTGCACCTCATGGCGCCATGGACTTGCCTGTCCGAACCTGATGATCTCCGACGCGGCGCGGCCCATGGCCGCAGCGACCCGCACCAGGCGAGGACTGCACATGCCAATTCCACGTACCGTCTGCCTGCTCATCTGGGCGCTGACGGCTGCAAGCGCGCCAGCCTCGCTGCGCGCAGCGGCGGCTGAACCACCGGCCTCCCCGCCCGGCTGGACGCTGGTCTGGCATGACGAGTTCGACGGCGCAGCGCTCGATCGCGGCAAGTGGACCTTTGAACTGGGCAATGGCTTCAAGGCCGGGACCAGCTATGTCGCCGGCTGGGGGAACGACGAGCTCGAGTTCTACACCGATCGCGCCGACAACGCCTTCGTCAAGGACGGCGCTCTTCATCTCAAGGCGATCAAGGAAGACTACCAGGGCTGCCGCTACACCTCGGCGCGCGTGGTCACGCGCGGGCTGTACGCCAAGACCTACGGGCGCTTCGAGTTCCGCGCCAAGCTGCCGCTGGGACAGGGGGTCTGGCCGGCGATCTGGCTGCTGCCGCAGGATTGCGCCTATGGCGCCTGGGCGGCCTCGGGCGAGATCGACATCCTGGAGGCACGCGGGCAGGAGCCGACCAAGGTGCTCGGCACCCTGCACTACGGCTCACGCTGGCCCAAGAACACCTACTCCGGCGCCACGGACGTCCTGCCGGACCATGGCGCGATCGACGCCTTCCATGTCTACGCCCTGGAATGGGATGCGGGCGAGATCCGCTGGTACGTCGATGGCGCGCTCTACTCGACCAAATCCTTCTGGTGGAGCTCGAGCAAGCACGATGGCGCCGGGAACGGTGTCGATCCCCAAGGCGAAGCCGACCTGAATCCCTGGCCGGCGCCCTTCGACAAGCCCTTCTACATCCTCCTGAACCTGGCGGTCGGCGGGCGTTTCCTCGGCAATCCCGATGTGCGCACGCCGTTCCCCGCCGAGATGGTGATCAATTACGTGCGGGTCTACCAGCGCACCGGTGGTGCAGGGGATGTCCACCCGCGCGGCGCCGGCGCCCTGCCCGGCGCCAAGTGATGCGCATCCGGCTGGAACGCGTCTGCCCGCCGTCTTCCCGACCATGCCGCCGACAGCGGTCGCTTCAGTCGCGCGGGATGCTGATGCCCTCGATGTCGAGCAGCCTCCGCTTGGCCTCGGGGCCGAGGCCGAAGCCGCCGAGCGAGCCGTCGGCGGCGATCACGCGGTGGCAGGCGATGATGACCGGCAGGGGGTTGCGCCCGACCGCCTGCCCGACCGCGCGCGCCGCACGCGGCGATCCGGCGGCCAGCGCGAGATCGCCGTAGCTGGTGAGGCGGGCATAGGCGAGCGCATGCAAAGTGGTCAGCACGCGCATGGTGAACGGCGGCAGCGTGCCGAGATCGACCGGGACGGTGAAGCGGGTCAGGCGGCCGCGGGCATAGCCCTACAGCTCGGCGAAGGCGCGTTCGGCGAGCGGAGTGATCGCCTCGCGGATGGCGGAGCCCTGCCAATGGTCGAGCCAGAGCTCGGGATCATGCCAGTCTACCAGGGCGATGGCGCAGATCCCCTGGGCGCTGGCGGCGAGGCGTACCGTGCCGAGCACCGGCAGGCGCTGATAGGCGATGCTCAGCGGTGCGCTGCCCGGTGCACCAGCCACGTCCGGCGCCAGGGAGCCGGCCATGGCCCTGCCTGGGGCAGGGCGTGCGGACGGGGATCGCCTGGGCATCGGCAGCCGTCTACAGCGAGACCTTGTAGGCGCGGTTGGGCTTGACGGTCGCCTTGATCTCCTCGAGCACGCTCTCAGGCATCGGGTCGTCGAGGGTGAGGATCACCAGGGCGTCTCCCCGGCCATCGATGCGGCTGACTTCCATGCGCGCGATGTTGATGCGGTTGTTGCCCAGGATGGTGCCGTACTTGCCGACCATGCCGGGCCGGTCCT
>PLEW01000150.1 GCA_003136555.1 Planctomycetota bacterium
GAGGTCTATGTCACCGATGACGGCGCCGAGACCGATCTCGACCTTGGCCACTACGAGCGCTTCCTCGGCGTGCCCTGCTCCAAGCATTCGACGGTCACGTCGGGCCGGATCTACCAGTCGGTGATCCAGAAGGAGCGTGCGGGCAAGTACAACGGCGGCACCGTGCAGGTCGTCCCGCACGTCACCGACGAGATCAAGGACACCATCCGCGCCCTCGGCGGTCCAGATGTCGATGTGGTGATCAGCGAGGTCGGCGGCACGGTAGGCGACATCGAGGGCCTGCCCTTCATGGAGGCGGTCAGGCAGCTGCGCCATGAGGTCGGGCGCGACTACGTGGTCTTCATCCACCTCGTCTACATCCCCTTCATCAAGGCGGCAGGCGAGATCAAGACCAAGCCCGCCCAGCACAGCATGCAGAAGCTGCGCGAGATCGGCATCATCCCCGACTTCCTGATGTGCCGGGCGGAGAAGCCGCTGTCCAAGGGCGTCAAGGAGAAGCTGTCGCTGTTCTGCAACGTCGACCAGGACAAGGTCATCGACCTGCCGGACGTGCCCACCACCATCTACGAGGTGCCCCAGGTGCTCGTCAAGCAGGGGGTGCACGAGAGCCTCTGCCGCCGCCTGTCGCTGCCGGTGCGGGAATGCGACATGAAGGCCTGGGATCTGATGATCGGCCACATCAGGCGCCCCAAGGATACCGTCACCATCGCCATGGTCGGCAAGTACATCGACCACCAGGATGCCTACAAATCGGTCACCGAATCGATCGACCACGCNNGCGCGGCTTCGAGGGCAAGCTGCGCGCCATCCGCTATGCCCGCGAGAACGGCGTGCCGTACCTCGGGCTGTGCCTGGGCATGCAGGCGGCCTCGATCGAATTCGCACGCAATGTCCTGGGCCTCTCCGAGGCGAACTCGACCGAGATGAACGAGAAGACGCCGCATCCGCTCATCGTGGTGATGGATTCCCAGCGCGAGATCGTCGCCGCCGGCGCGCTCGGCGGCACCATGCGCCTGGGCAGCTACCCGTGCACGCTGACCAAGAAGAGCAGTCGCACCTCCAAGCTCTACGGCGGGGTGGACGTGGTGCATGAGCGCCATCGCCACCGCTACGAGTTCAACAATGCCTACCGCGCCCAGTTCGAGGCCGCCGGCATGCAGTTCACCGGCCTCTACATCCCCGACCCCGATCGGCCGGAATCCTCCCTGGTGGAGATCATCGAGCTCAAGGGCCATCCCTTCTTCATCGCCACCCAGGCCCATCCCGAGTTCAAGTCCAGCCCGGTCGACCCCCACCCGCTCTTCCGCGGTTTCCTCGGTGCGGCCTACAAGCACCGAACCAAAGTCGGCTCAGATACCGAGCTCAACCTGACCGCAGTCGGAGCCGAAGGCTAAGCGACGTTAGTTACTGCGGTTGCATCGAGTACGCCGTTCTCCGGCAAGTGGCTCTGGCGAACCGAACTGCTGCGCGATGAAGCAGTACAGCGGTGGTCGCCCACCGTTCCACTGGGGAGACGAGCCACTAGGGTGAGCACCCCGTCGGGGAGGATCTATGCGGCTACTCCTGTCTCTCGCCCTGCTGACCTCGTTCGTAGCGCCGGTATCCGCCGACGATCCGCCTGATGCCAGCCCGAGCGAGCGCATCGAGACGCATCTGCACCAGCTGCGCGGTGCTGCCGGGCATCTGCTCGACATGTGCGCCAATGCCTCCCTGAGCGTCCCGGCGCCGGTGATAGCCACTTACGACGCCCGCTGCTCGGAGGCGGATGCCCTGCTCCGCCGGCTGAAGGGCGGGCATGTCGCCGATGCCGAGGTCGCCATCGCCGAGGGGCGGCTCCAGCGCTGCATCGACGGCATGACCGCGCTCTCCGGCTTCATCCAGGCCACCGATGTCCACACCATCACCGACCAGTACAAGCACGTCGGCGAGGCGCCAGAGCTCGCGGCGCTGGAGACCTACGTTCACGAGACCGTGCCGGCGGTGATGACCGCGCTGGCGGCCCAGGGCGAACTCGACCAGACCATCACCCAGCGCATCGAGCTGGAGCACCAGCGCCACGACCTGATGCTCAAGCTCGCGGATGCGCGCCTCGATGCCGAAGAAGCCTTCAAAGATGCCCCGGGCACGCCGCTGCCGGCGGCCTTCACCAGCGGGTCGAAGCGGCTGAAGGAGCTGCTCGACCAGCTGGAGCAGCCGGTGGCTGCGGACCCGGCCAAGCAGCAGGAGCAGCAGGACCGCAGCCAGCAGCGCCTGGAGGCGAGCAAGGCCATCGTCGGCTACCTCCAGGATGTCCTGCACGCCGCCGTCACCGCCCATGCCTATGCCACCGCCAAGGCCAGGCTGCCGGAGCTCGCCGCGGTCGAGAAGGCGGTCGCCGATGCCGGCAGCCAGGCCGCCACCGCCCTGTCGGCGGCGCTGGCGACGGCGGTGGCCGTCACCTGCGATGCCAAGCTGGGACCCGGGGTGCTCGACCGCATCACCGGCGCCAACGATGCCATCCTCACCCCGCTGCACGAGGCCTTCGACCGCGACGAGGAGACCTGGCAGGCGCTCGACCAGGCCGAGGACTCGGGTGCCGGCGCGGCGGCGCAGATCGCCCGCTGCCTGGCCGCCCAGCCGGCGCTCAAGACGCGCTTCGAGCAGGCGCTGACCGACATGTCCACCGCCGCGCGTGCCCGCCTGGCCGCGATCGCCGCCCAGGACCGCGTGGCGGCGCTTGAGGCCAAGGGCGGAATCGGGCTGGCCCAGGTGGCCTTGGACCGGCTGCAGAACGAGGCCCAGCTGGAAGGCGATCTCGACGAGGCCAGCCAGCCGTGGGCCGGACATGAGAAGGAGGCCAAGCTCGCCGAGGTGCTCAAGGCCTACGCCGAGAAGCGCGACAAGCTGCGCGCCGCCCAGGCGGTGGTGCTCGCCGATGCCCTGAGCAGCGAGCGGCTGCGCGCGCGCGCCGAGCTGCTCGACTTCAAGAAGCAGCTGCTCGACGGCCTCAATCAGACCCACAACCAGGATCGCGATGGCGCCAAGGACAGCCTCGATGCGGCGGCCCAGGCGGTGCTCGATGTGCTGCAGGGCGGACCCGCCAACCGTGAACGCGACGCCAAGGATGCCCAGCGCATCCCGATCGGCGCTCCGGGCGACGAGAAGTTCTAGCTCGCTGCGCTCACGGCGCGACGCCCGACAGCCAGGCCGCCTGGCGTTCGGCGTCGAGCTCGGCGATGCGGCTCCTGGCCTGGGCATAGGTGCCGAGCAGGTGACGGCGGTCGAACGGGGTGATCTGCCCGGCCGGCAGCCGCAGCAGCAGGCCGATCAGTTCGCCGGGATAGGCATGCTCGAGCGCCGAGAGCAGCATGCGCCGTTGGTGGCCGCTGGTCGCCTCGAGCTGCGCCAGGCACTCGTCGGGACGGCTGGCGAGCGGCAGCCAGCTGGGCACCACCTCCGGATGGACGGTGAGCACCGCCGCCAGGTCGCTGGGGAAGCGCAGGCCGAGCGCGCGCGCGGCGGTGGACAGCTGCTCGCGCGGGCGCGATTCGATCAGGTCGAGGAAGCGATCGTAGGCGGCGAGCGGGGCGGTGAGCTGGGCCAGGCGGCGCGGATCGAGTTCGCTGAGCATCAGCGTCTGGCGCGGATTGCCGAGCGCCATGACCTGGCAGGGCTGGTCAAGCAGCAGGTCGAAGAGCGCGGCACGGCGCACGCCATCCAGCCGTCCATGCCGCCGCTGCTCCTCGAAGCGGTCGAGCAGGGTGTCGTTGCCGATATCCCAATGCACCACCAGCTGGTGCGCCGCCCGCACCCACAGGGCATCGGCGAGCTGGCGGTAGAGGGGATAGCTCAGGACGATGACGCTCAGGCAGGATAGCATCACCGCAACGGCGTGCAGATGGCGACGCGGCGCCTGCGCTTGGCGGTGGTGCAGCCAGGCGGCGGAGATCAGCACCGCACCGCCGGTGGCCAGGACAGGCGCCATCCACGGAGTGCTGATCAGGCCCGGACCGACGAACAGGAAGAGGCTGTTGTGGCAGGCGTGCGCGAGCATGCAGCCGCCGATGGCGCCCGAGCGCAGGCGGACCACGGCCAGCAGCAGGCCCAGGGGCAGGGTGATGAACGCCAGCATGGGGTCCGCATGCGCGACGGCGAAGGCCAGGGAGCTGACCAGCACGGCCGCCGGCCGGCCCCAGCGCGACTGGCGCCAGGCGACGTCCAGCCACGGCAGCAGGCGGCCGCGGAAGAACGCCTCCTCGGCCACCGGCGCCAGCAGCGACACCTCGGCGATGCCCACCACCCCGGCCCAGCCCGACACCGCCTGGGTCGAGCCGGCCCCCGGCAGCACCGCATCGCTGCTGGCGAGCGACGGATGCGAGGCACTCCACCACAGGACCAGGAGGTGGACGAGAGGCTCGGACAGCAGCAGCAGGCCGACCGCCATGGCGGTGTAGTCGCCGGCCTGCCGCTCCTTGCGCCCGAGCTCGGTTCGCGGCATCAGCAGGGCGCAGAGCAGGAGGACGAGGCTGACCAGGACCGGCAGCAGCGACCAGGGCCGGGCGGGGAAAGCCGCATGGACGATGCGGCTCCAGGGCAGCTGGTCGCCGGGGGCCGCCAGCAGCACCGCACCGGCCGCGAAGCCGAGCGCGAGGTTGAGGCGCAGGGAGCGAGTGGAGGAGCCGGGCATCCTCGTGCAGTCTGCCGCGCCCAGGCGGCAACGCCACGCCGACCGCTCCTTGCGCGGCGGCAAGAGGGCGATTGGCTCACGCATGGCCGGAGCCTATCTGATCGTATTCACCTCGCCGGATGGCGAAGAGCGCGAGGAGCGCTGGGACTCGGTGGAGGCCTTCCGTAACTGGGCGATCAGCCTGGAGCACGCGTACCAGTTCACCGCCTACCAGGCAGACGAGGACGGCGAATGGCTGATGGTCGACAAGGGGCGGGTGGGCGGACCGTCGCGTGCGCGCTCATGAGGTGGACGATGCGTGTGGCAGCCCGCCAGGCCGGCTGCGGGGTGCGCTGATGTCCGATTCCGTGCCGGTGCCGCCGTCGGGCAAATCGCTCAGCCGCCGCGCCACCATCATGATCGAGCTGCCGCCACCGCCGGTCTCGGCGGTGCTGATCGTGCTCAACGGCGAGCGCCTATTGGACCGCGTGCTCTCGGCGCTGTCCTTCTGCTCCGAGATCCTGATCCTGGACTCGGGCAGCACCGACCACACCCTCGAGATCGCCGGGCGCCACCGTGTGCGCGTCGAGCACCAGGCCTTCCTCGGCTATGGGGCGCAGAAGTGCCGCGCGGTCGAACTGGCCAAGCACGATTGGGTGCTGGTGATCGACGACGACGAGGTGCTCGACTATGAAGCGGCCTTCGCCATCCAGTCCCTCGACTATTCCGATCCGACGCGCGCGTGGCGCATCCGCCGGCGCAACTATGTCGGAGAACGCGAGATCCGCTTCGGCCAATGGTCGCCGGACTATACCCTGAGGCTGTTCAACCGCGCGACGGCGCAGTTCAACCTGCATGCGGTGCACGAATCGGTGGAGACCTCAGGGGAGGTCCTGACCCTCCCGGGCGCGCTGCACCACTACAGCTACACCGATCTCGCCGACGTCATGACGCGCGCCGCAATCTACTCGCGCGCCAAGGCGACGCGCTACCGCTTCGAGGGCCGACGCACCTGGCCCGGCCAGCTGCTGCTGCGTGCGCTGTGGGGGTTCGTCCGCAGCTACATCCTCAAGCTCGGCTTCCGCGACGGCACCGCCGGCCTGGTGGTCGCGCTCTCGGTGGCGGTCGACAGCGTCCTCGGCCTGGCGATCGCCGAGGAGCAGGACGAGTCGGCCAAGCCGTAGCCGCGCCGGCCGCCAAGCGCCCACCCCGTCGAGGTCGCCGGCGATTGCCGCTTCATCCTGCCGCCCATCTGCCACGCTCGGTCATGGCCGCGGTGTTCGTCGAGGTGGATGGCGTGCTCACCCCCCCCATCGGGCAGGCCGGTGTCGAGGGGCTGGAGCTGCTGCCGGGTGTGGGTGCCGCCCTCGCACGCCTGCGCCTGCGCGCGGTGACGGTGGTGGCGGTGGCCGATAGGCCGGCGACGGTGGCGCTGTTCCCGCTCCTGGGCGAACTCCTCGCTCTCCTGGTGGCTGACCAGGGCGGCGAGCTGGCCGCCTGCTATGCCGCCACCGCAACCAACCCGGCATCGTGGCGCAAGCCCCGTCCCGGCATGCTGCTGGCGGCCGCCCGCGAACTGGGCATCGACCTGGCCGCCAGCTGGCTGGTCGGCTGCCGCGAGGAGGATGCCATCGCTGCGGGCCAGGCCGGCTGTGCCGGATGCGTGCTGCTCCAGGCCCGTCTCCCGCCGATGGACGATCCCGGCATCGTGGTCGCGTTGGCGGACGACCTCGCCGATGCCCCGCGGGTGATGATCCCGCGCTCGGGCGGCTGCTGGCACGCCTGAGCGCATGCGCCTGCCGGCTGCGCCGGCGCAGCCCGGTCAGTGCGGCAGGTAGACGCCCAGGAAGCTCTCGAGCTCGCTGATCTGCGTCGCCGAGAGCTCGAAGCGCTCTTCGATGATGCGATCCGACTCGGCCCAGGCGCAGATGGTGCCGTGCGCCTGGATCACCGCATGCCACGATTCCGGCTCGATGATGTACCAGGTCTGGGGCAGCATCGGCAGCGCCACCACATGCTCGGGCACCGGCCCGCGGCCGGCCAGGCAGAGGATCGCGGCGCCCTGGACCAGCGTCCCGGCCTGGCGGCCGCCATGGTTGCGGGTCAACGAGCGGGTCGTCCCCGGCATGCGGTCGGGGGCGGGATTGGTCAAGCCGAGCTGCCAGCCGTCGCTCGCCCCGGGCAGGTTGCCGGGGGCCACGCGCACATAGCCGGGCTGACGGCTGCGGCCGACGATGAGCTGATCGAGCACCAGCTTCTCGAGCAGGAAGGGCTGGCGCTGGACGGCGTAGGCGATGATGCGGGCGATCACCTCGTTGAGCGCCAGCCCGTCGGTGAACAGGTGCACGGCGTCGTCGGTGAGGGTCAGGGCGCCGACTTCGCGATGGGAATCCCGATCATCGCGATCGCGGATGCTGCTGACCACCTCCATCAAGCTCGGCTGCGGCTTGTCGCCCGGCCATTCGGACAGCCGGCGGCGCGCACGCTCCTCCGGGCTGGCATCGAGGTAGATCTTCAGCTGGGCATCGGGGCAGATGACCGTGGTGGCGTCGCGGCCCTCGACCACCGCATCGCGGCCGGCGACCAGCGCCTGCTGCAGCGCGACCAGGTGGCTGCGGCAGGCGGGGTTGTCGGCCACCCGCCAGATCTCCGCGGTGGTCTCGGGCGAACGCAGGCGTGAGCGCGCCAGCAGCGCGCCATCGAGGCGGACGTCGCCGGCGTCGGTGAAATCGATGTGTCGCGCACGCACGAATCCGGCCACCGCCTGGGCATCGTCGTGATCGATGCCGGCGTCGAGCACGCCGATGGTGGCCGCCCGGTACATCGCCCCGGTATCGAGGAACAGCATGCCCAGGCGCTTGGCCAGGGCGCGGGTGACCGTGCTCTTGCCCGCGCCGGCGGGACCGTCGATGGCGATGACCATGGGGCGGGCCATGGCAGGACCGCCGGGCCGGGGTTGGGTCATCGGGACTCCTTGCGTGGCGTGAGCGTGGAGGCCCTAGGGCGAAGTCAAAGAGCTGCGGGCTGTCCGCTGGCGGCGACCGCGTCCATGAACTCCTGCATGCGCCGGGCATCCTTGATGCCGGGAGAGGATTCGATGCCGCTGGAGACATCGACACCGTAGGGCCTGGTGGCGCGGATGGCGGCGGCAACGGTGGTGGCGCTCAGGCCTCCGGCGAGGATGACCGGGGCGCCCAGCGGACGGCCAGCCAGCAGGTGATGGTCCCAGGCCCTGCCGGAGCCCCCCGACTGCCCGGCCTGGGCGGTATCGAGCAGGTAGGCGTCCGCGGGATAGCCGCGCACGGCATCCAGGCTCTCGGCATCGCTGATGGCGAAGGCCTTGATCACCTGGCAGTGCCGGCGCAGGCGCTCACCCACTTCGGGCGGCTCATGGCCGTGCAGCTGGATGGCGACGGCGCGCATGCTGGCGATGGCACTGAGCATGGCGGGGACATCGGCATCGGCGAACAGTGCTACCACGCCGACCAGCGGCGGGACCAGCCGGGCCAGCGCCACAGCCTGGTCGAGCTGGATGCGGCGCGGTCCGCGGGCGAGGTTGAAGCCGATCGCATGCACCCCGCAGGCGACCGCGGCGTGGACATCGTCGCTGCGGGTGAAGCCGCAGAATTTGACCCGTATCGTCATGCAGATCCCACGGACGGCCGGGCAGGATGCCCAGGCCGTTCACTTGCCCTGATAGAGGCGGGCGGCGAGGATCTCGGGCAGCCCGACCTCGCGGATCTTGTTGGCGGCGGCATCGATGTCGTATTCGATGCGCTTGATCGACACCGTCTTGGTCTCGGAATCGAGCATGGCGAAGCTCGCCTTGTTGTTCTCGTCACGCGGCTGCCCGACGCTGCCGGCGTTGACCATGATCGAGATCTCCTCGTCCACCGGGATCTCGCCATCGAGGGTGTAGGTGATGGGATCGGTATCGAAGAAGCCGACCGGCACGTGGCTGTGGCCGAGGAAGCCGAGCCGGGCGCCGAGCTTCTTGAGCGATTCGAAGCTCTGCTGCGCATCGAAGACGGTCTGGATGTAGTTGAAGGCTTCGGGTTGATGGAAGGTGCCATGCGCCACCGCGCAGTCGGCATAGGTGAGGGTCAGCGGCAGGGTCAGGATCCAGGACTTCTGCTCATCGTTGAGCTGGTCGCGGGTCCAGATGGCGGCCGCCTTGGCATAGGCGTTGAAGCATTCGATGGAGACCTTGCCGACTGCCGCCCAGTCATGGTTGCCGGCTATGACATCGCAATTGAGCGCGCGGATCATCTCCAGGCACTTGGCCGGCTCGGCGCCATAGCCGACGATATCGCCGAGACAGACGATCTTATCGACCTTTTCGTCGCGGATGGCCGCGAGGACGGCATCCAATGCTTCGGTATTGCCATGGATGTCGCCGAGGAATGCGTAGCGCACTTGGTTGCCTTTGCCTGGGACAGGCCGTTAAGCGATATCCTGGCGCTTGAAGAGTGCCAGACCGAGGAGCAGACAGCCTGCACAGTAGAGCGCCGTGTAAAGCACAGTCAGGCCAAGATAGCCTACGGACCAGGGGTGGCCCGGCAATTGGATGCTATCGTCGAGGTTGTAAAAGGTCAAAGCGGGAAGGATGACCAGACCCACCAGCCCACTGCCGGCTAGGAGATTGACGATCACGAAGACTGCGAAGCAGACCAGGATGTTGGCGACCAGGTTGAGGCGCAGCGCCAGGACCGTGGCCAGGCTGGCGAAGACGGCGCAGAAGCAGGCGGTCAGCACATGGGCGCACACCACCGCCCCCCAGGGGACCCACAGATCATCGGCGGTGAGCGAATCCCGGTTGGCCACCACATCCTCGAAACCGGTGTGCACCGCCCAGCGCAAGGCCAGCAGATGCACCCCGGCGATCACCAGGCCTGAGGCCACGGTCACCAGCCAGATCCCCAAGCTCTTTCCCACCAAGAAGCTACCGCGACTGAGCGGCTTGGCGAAGAGGGTCAGGGCGGTGCGGCTGCTGAGCTCGTTATGGACGCTCTGGGAGGCGCCGATGACGGTCAGGAACAGGCCATTGATCACAGCCACCGCCACGCCGGAGGTGGCGAGCATGCGCATGCGGTCCTGGGTTTCGAAGTTGAAATGGCCGAACAGGTAGCTCAGGCCGACCAGCAGCAACGACACGAAGGTCATCAGCCAGGTGACCGGCTGGCGGGCGAAATCAGCGACCGTCATGCGCATCAGCGCGAGGAGAGCCATGTCCCCACTACACGGCCGTCCGGACCAGGCTCAAGGGCCGAGGTGGCGCGGTGCCGGGATGGCCTGCGTCAGGGCAGGCAGAGCCGCAGCAGCTCGGTGAACCGCCGCGAGCGCCAGGCCATGCGCCAGGCCAGGGGGCGCTGGTGCACCCGCATGAGCGAACCGACCGCCTGCGCGGATAGCCGCCGGGCCTCGCCGAGCTCGCCGCGCGCCAGCAGCTGGTCGGCGGTGGTGACCAGCAGGCAGGCGGCGAGGTCATCGCGGTTGGAGGCGGTCAAGGCCCGTCCCAGACGCCGAGCCAGGTTGGCCAGGGCAGGCAGCGCCCGCACGTCGGCCAGGGTGGCTCGTTCATAGCTTTCGTTGGTGCACCAGGCCGCGGGCCAGGCGGTGGCGAAGATGCGCACCAGCGGACTGGTGCACTCAGGGCTGGGCAGCCGCCCCAGGCGGGCCAGGCAGGCGCCCTCCCCCTGCACATCCAGACTGAGGAGGGCCGCGAGCAGGCCGCGCTCGAGGCTGGGTGTGGCGGGCAGGGCCGGGGCATCCAGCACCGCCAGGGCGCGGTCGCACTGCCCACGCTGGACCAGGCATTCGGCGTACAGCACGGCCGCCTCCTGGTCGGCAGGCGCCTGCTCGACCAGCAGCCGGACCAGCTGCTCCGCCTGGTCGTGGTTCCTGGTCGCGGCGTGCAGGCGCACCCGCAGCAGCCGGATGGTGCGGTTGTCGGGTTCGTCGCCGGCAGCGATATCGAGCTGCCGCCGCATCAGCTCGTAGTCGTCGCCGGCCAACGCGAGCTGGGCGAGGAGGATGCGGTTGGAGGTGACCAGGTGCGGCTCGTAGGCGAGCATGCTCGCGCACGCGGCGCGCGAGGCCTCGAGGTTGACCTCCTGGCCGTTCACCCGGCGGATGGTGAGCTCGCGCAGCAGCAGCTGCGGCTCGGGAGCGCGTGGCAGCTGGCTCATCAGCCCCGGCAGGATGCGCGCGGCCAGCTCCTCGGCCTCGGCAAGGCGGCTCTGGCGCAACAGGAAGCAGCCGTAATCGCACTGCATCAGCGAGCGGTCCCCGGCGGCGCACAGGCCCTGCCAGAGCGCCTCGGCATCGGCCGTGCGCCCGCTGCGCTCATAGAGGCTGGCGAGCTGGCGATGCAGCATCGCATCATGGGTGGCGGGCACGCTCTCGGCACCCGCCTTCAGCTGATGCTCGATGCGTTCGAGGTGGGTGATCGCCGCCGCCAGGTCGCCGCGCTGGTCGGCGAGCACGGCGGCGAGGATGAGCGCGGGCACCGAGGCGCCGTCGAGCTGCAGGCTCGCGTCGAGGGCATGCGAGCAGTCGCTGGTGTTGCCGAGCGCGAGCTCCAGTTCCGCAAGCGCAAGCCAGGCCTTGGCCTGGTCGGTGGTGGTGGCGCTGCCCGGAGCCGAGGCCTGGGCGATCGCCATGTAGGCCGCGCGGCGGGCCATGACCCCTTGTGCCGCGACGACATAGACCTGCGCCACCTCGCGCCAGGGCACCGTGCCATTGCGTTCGAACAACGCGGCGAGCGGGGCGATGGCAGCGGCCATCGCCTTGGGCGAGTCGGCGCTGTTGACCCCCAGGCGGGCACGGCGCACCACCAGGCGCGGATCGTGGCCATTGCCGGCCTTCACCGCGAGGTCGCACAGGCGCTTGGCCTCCTCGGCATCGCCGCGGCGTTCGGCCAGGGTGGCGGCCAGCTCGAAGGCCGGCTGGATCGGATGCGCGTGGGTGAGCAGGGGGCGCACCACCTGCTCCGCCTCGGCATCGCGGCCGGCGGCAATCAGCACCTGCGCCAGCAGGGCCTGGTATTCGAAGCCGCGATCCAGTTCGCAGGCCTGCCGTGCGCAGCGCAGCGCGCTGTCGAGATCGTCCTCCTCGGCGGCGATCTCGGCCTGGATGGCCCACAGCTGCGGCACATCGCTGGCGATGGCGATCGCCTTGGATGCCATCTGGCTGGCCTCCAGGCGTCTGCCCTGGCGGCGCAGGGCCTCGGCCAGCATGCCCATCAGCGGTGGCGTATCGGGCATCGCCGCCAGCGCCCGGCGGGAAAGCGCCTCGGCCAGGTCGGCACGCTGGATGGAGAACGCGTAGTCGATCTGCTCACGCCAGGCCCAGAGATAGTCGCGCTGACGTTCGACCGCGCGTTCGAGATAGGGCATGGCGGCATCGCGACGACCCTGCCAGCGGAGCAGGAAGGCCTTCAGCCCATCATTGATCGCCTCATCGGGCTCGAGCAGGACGGCCTGGCGATAGGCGGCCTCGGCCTCGTCGTGCTTGCCGGTCATGCCGCGCAGCTCGGCGAGCTCGCGCCACGCCCAGGTGTATTCCTTGTCGAACTCGACCGCCTTCTCGAGATGGGCGATCGACTGGCTGAACTTGCCTTCATGGCGCAGCAGATCGGCGAAGTAGCCGTAGGTCACCGCGTCATAGGCATTCAGGCCCTTGGCGCGATCGAGGTGGGCGTAGGCCTCCTCCATGCGCCCCATGTGGCGGCAGATATCGGCCTGCTCATGCAGTATCCAGGTGGCATTGGGCGAGGTCGCGGCCGCCGCCTGGTAGTGCAGCCGCGCTTCCTCGAGGCGGCCGGAACGGCGTGCGAGGTTGCCGAGCTGGGCGTGGGCCCAGGGGTAGGACGGGTCGTTGTCCAGCGCGCTCTCGCACAGCGACTTGGCGCGTTCGGCATCCTTGTCCGCCAGCACTTGAGCCAATTCGACCTTTGCCCAGGCAGCCTTGGGTTCGGCGGCGAGGATCTCCTCGTAGAGGGTGATTGCGGCCGCGGCATTGCCATCCTCGCACTCGAGCTGGGCGAGATGGCCGCGAGTCCATTGGTCGGAGGGATTGACCTCGAGCGACTCGCGGTAGCGCCGCCGGGCCTGGTCGGTGTTGCCGAGCGCGCGTTCGACCTCGGCCAGCTCCGACAACGTCCAATGGTTGCCGGGTTCGAGCGCCAGGGCCTCGACCAGGCGCTCGCGGGCGGGCTCGAAGTCGCCGTTCTGGCGCAAGCAGGCGCCGATGCGCGCGATGACGCTGGCCTTCATGTCCTGCTGGTCGTTGCTGTCGAGCAGGTTGTCCCGCAGCAGGCGTTCGAGCTCGGAACGGGCTTCGTGGTAGCGGCCCTGGTTGAAATAGAGGTCGGCCAGCTGGTCCTCCGGGCCCTCCTCGACGACTTCGAGCTGCAGGGCGGCCTGGCTCAGCTGGGCGCGATGGATGTCCTCGCGGCGGACGAAGAACAGGTGGCGGAAGCGGTGCAGCGGCGCCGAGCGCCGATGGCCGCTGGTGGCCTCCTCGAGCGCCTGCGTGGCCTCGGCGACATTGCCGGCGCACTCCAGCGCGCTGACATAGCCGAGGTTGGCCCACAGATCGGTGGGCGATTGCCGGCGGACATCCTGATAACGCGAGGCGGCATCGAGGAAGCGACGCTGCCGCATCAGCTCCTCCGCCTCCTGGACCAGCTTGTCCTCGGGATTATCAGGGAACTCAGCCATGGCTTTGAGCTACGGTAATGGAGGCCCCAGGAGAGTCCAATCGTTGCCGGGAGAGTCTCGGCGACGGTGTGGCGCGGTGGCAGAGCCGCCGTCCCGGCCCTGGCGCAGGCGGGAGCATCATCCGGGACGTCGCGCCGGGAGCTCTCGCCCCAGCGCCTTGACCACCGCCTGGAGGTCCTCCCAGCAGGGCTTCTTGGCCTCGGGATTGCGCAGCAGGTAGCTGGGATGGAAGGTTGGGATCACCGGGATGCCCTGGTAGGCCAGCATGGTGCCGCGCATGCGCGTGATGCCGAGGCTCTCATCGCCCATTAGGGCGCGCAGCGGGGTATTGCCTAAGGTGCAGATGAGCCTCGGTTTGAGCACGGCGATCTGACGCGTCAGGAAGGGCATGCAGGCGGCCACCTCGTCGGGCAGCGGGGTGCGGTTGCCCGGTGGGCGGCACTTGACCGCATTGGCGATGAAGACCTCCGCGCGCGTCAGCCCCATAGCCTCGATCATGCGGTTCAGCAGCACGCCGGCGGGTCCGACGAACGGCCGGCCCTGGGCATCCTCCTCCGCGCCCGGCCCTTCGCCGATGAACAGCAGTTCGCAGCCGGGATTGCCCTCGCCCGGTACGGTGCGCGTGCGGCAGCTTCCCAGGGTGCAGCGCTGGCAGGCGCCGATCTCCTCGGCGATGGTCGCCAGATCGACGGCGGGCAGGCCCGAGGGGGCGCCGGCAGCCGGCACGCCCGCTACGCGCGCCTGGGTCGCGCCGGCGGCCGCCGGCTGGTGGGCGGCGGGCGGCGCTGGCGGCGTGGGCGGGAGCAGCCGCTGGAGCGCGGGTGCGGGAGGGGGGGCTGCCAGAGGGGCGGCCGGCCTGGCAGCGGCAGGCTGGGGAGCGCTGGCGGCGATGCGCGGCATGAAGTCGATCCCGAAGGCGCGATCGAGCTCGAGGAGATGCCTGAGATTGTGCAGCAGCTCGAGCCGTTCACCCATGCCCGAACGGTAGGGCCGGGATGGCGCAGGCAATCGCTGTACCGGCATTAGCCGCCCTGCACTTCGAGGCGGCGGGTGGCGTGATGGTAGAGGACGATGTTGGCGAGGCGCAGGAGGGCCATCCAGGTGCCCCCCAGCAGCAGCACCTCGGGGAAGCCGGGATGACCATCGACGCCCAGCTTGCCGACGTAGGCCATGGTCGGGTAATACGATACCAGCGCGAAGGGCAGCAGGGAGGTCAACGAGGCGAGCACCGGCCCGAGGAAGTGCAGCGGCACCATCAAGCCGGAGAGCAGCATCATGAGATTGCGCTTCAGGCTCATCAGCCCGGTGATGTCCTCGAGGTAGAAGCTCGCGGTGCCGGCCAGCAGGTTGAGCTCGCTGTTGACCAGGAAGGCGAGCACGAAGAGCAGCGGGAACTGCCACCAGCCCGCTCCTTCAGGCGCCTGCACGCCGAACAGCGGTACCAGGATCAAGCTCATCGGCGCGGCGAAGAACAGCAGGCGGAACAGCGTCTCACCGGCCGCCTGCGCATACCACTGGCCATGGAAGCTCAGCGGCTTGAGCAGATCGAGGACCACATCGCCGCTCTGGAAGCGGGCGGCGATCTCGCTGTCGGTGTTGGTGAAGTAGGCGGAGCGGGCGATGTAGCCGATGGCGATGTAGGTGGTGAGCTCGTGCAGGGTCAGGCCATCGAGGCGGTCGGCGGGATGCGTCAGGCCCTTGGCCGAGAACACCGCCTTCCAGATCGCATACTGGCCGCCGACGAAGATGGCATAGGTGGCGATGCCGGTGATGTAGCGCATGCGGTACACCATCAGCTTGAGGAACGTCAGGCGCATCAGCCAGATGTAGGGAGACAGGCGTTCCATGCTGGGGCAGAGTGTGCGCATGCCACCAGCCCTTCAACCGGCGTCGGCAGCGGCGCAGGCGCGAGTCGCACGGGCGCTTGGAGCTTGAGTCGGCTGCGCGCCCGCCAACCATGGCGGCATGCAGCGCATCCGCGGCCTGATCCTCGCCGTGGCGCTCGCCGGCTGCAGCCAGCACCAGGCGGCGGACGAGGCGCTGGTGGCGGAGCTGACCACCGCCGCGCGCGCCACCCTGATGGCGCTGCCGAGCACGGAACGACCGGGTGAGCGCGAACTGGGCGAGCGCGTCGAGCTGATCGCCGCCCATGCGGTGCCTGAGCGCATCCGCTTGGTACGCGCGGGGACGCTCACCCAGGCGCTGCTGCTCGACGATCTGCATGCCACCCTGCTGCGCCGGGCAGCCGACGATGCCAACCAGCCGCCGCAGCTGCTGACCATGCTCCAGCATGCCCCAGCGCCCTGGACCACCGGCCAATGCCTGCTCTTCGACGCCCTCCTGCATCAGTACCAGGAGGAGGCCGCCCTCATCAAGCCGCACGGGGGGCTGGAGACCGGCGCGCGCTGAGCGGGGCTTTTGCCGATTGCCTGGAGCGTTAGCCTGGCAGACGGGGGTGGAGATGGGGTTTCTCCCGATCGGCGACGACAACTCGATGCGCCAGAGCACTCCGGTGGTGGTCTACCTCCTGATCGCTGCCAATGTCGCCGTCTATGTGCTGCAGGTGCTGCTCGGCGAGCCGTTCACCAACGGCTTCTCCACCGTGCCCTACGAGATCACCCATGATGTCGATCTCGTCGGCGTCCAGCACATCCGCGACGCCGGGCATGTCCTGTCGATCTACCTCTACCCCGGGCCGGTGCCGATCTACCTCACCCTGCTGACCTCGATGTTCATGCATGGCTCGCCCATGCACATCATCGGCAACATGCTCTACCTGTGGATCTTCGGCGACCAGATCGAGGATCTGATCGGCAAGTTCCGCTTCATCGTCTTCTACCTCTGCTGCGGCCTAGTCGCGAGCTTGGCGCAGATCGCCGGCGATCCGAACTCCCTCATCCCCAATCTCGGCGCCTCGGGGGCGATCGCCGGTGTGCTCGGCGCCTATCTGGTGAAGTACCCGACCAATGGCGTGCAGGTGATCGTCATGCGCACCCTGATGACCCTGCCGGCGTTCCTGGTCCTGGGCAGCTGGTTCGCGCTGCAGGTCTTCGAGCAGATCTCCTCGCGCTTCGCCCAGGCCCAGGGCGGAGTGGCCTACATGGCGCACATCGGCGGCTTCATCGCCGGGGTGGTGCTGGTGTTCGTCTTCAGCGGCCTGCGTACCACCCCGCTGGGCGCCACGCGCCAGGACGACGGCCCGGGCAGCGGTTGGCGCTGAGGCGAGTTGCGGGTTGCGGCGCGGATCTGAGCGCCAGCATGGGCCGTCCCATGATCCTCGATGAGATCGTCGACCATAAGCGCCGCCACGAGCTCCCGCGCCTGCCGCCAGTCGACCGAGCCGCCCTGCGCGACCTGAGCCCCTGCCGGGGCTTCCGTGCCGCGCTGGTGCGGGCCAAGGGCGAGAGCATCCATGTGATCGCCGAGTGCAAGAAGGGCAGCCCCTCCAAGGGCATCTTCGCAGCCGCCTATGATCCGGTCATCATCGCCTACCAGTACCTGCTGGGTGGCGCACACTGCTGCTCGGTGCTCACCGACAAGACCTACTTCTTCGGCGAACTCGACCACCTGCGCCTGGTGCACGAGGCGGTGAACCTGCCGCTCATCCGCAAGGACTTCATCATCGATGAGCGGCAGATCGCCGAGGCACGCCTCGCCGGAGCCGATGCCATCCTGCTCATCGCCGCCTGCCTCGAGGACGGGCAGCTGCGCGACCTGCAGGGCTTTGCCAAGGAGCTCGGCCTGGACGTCCTGGTCGAGGTCCATGACGCCGACGAGGCGGCGCGCGCGCTGGTGATCGGCAGCGATCTGATCGGCATCAACAACCGCAATCTCCAGGACTTCCGCGTCGATCTCGCCACCACCTTCTCGCTGCTGCCCGGCCTGCTCGCCCCGGGCCGGGTGGTGGTGAGCGAGAGCGGCATCGCCACGCGCAGCGACTGCCAGCGCCTCGAAGAGGCCGGGGTGGACGCCATCCTGGTCGGCGAGGCGCTGATGACCGCTGCCGACCCGGCGGCTGCGCTGCGCGTGCTGCGCGGCCAGCTGACCGGCCGCTTCTGAACCGCGCCCGCCGCTGTCCACCCTCCGTCCACTGCCAAGCTGCAGCTCCGCGGTCCGCCACGGATGGCCTTTTCCCGCTCAGCGGGCATGCTCTCCCGCATGGCTGACGGAGCGGAGGAGCTGCGCGAGACCCACCATGTCGGCGCCAACACCAGGGAGTGGATGGTCGGAATGAGCGCCTGCCCGGCCCTCGCCACCTACCATATCCGTCTGGCAGGCATCTCGGAAGCCAAGCACGGCTTCGAGTTCGTGCGCGTCAAGCCCGGCATCAGCCAGATCCTGGCCTGCCTGGGCGGCATCGGTGAGGTTCTGGTGGGCGATGCCTGGGCGCCCTGCCGCGAGGGGGAGGCCTACATCACCCCTGCGGGCATGCTGCATGCCTACCATGCCGTGCCCGGCTCCGACTGGCGGGTGTGCTGGGTGACCTTCGAGGAGGGCGTCGACCATCCGCCGGTGATCGTCACCGCAACGCCGGTCTTGGCACGTTGCGATCCCCGTCCGCTGCATGATGCGATCAACGGCCTGTACCGGGAATCCGTGGGCCCCTCGGAACTGGCTCATCTCAATCATTGGGTCGAGCTGATCCAGCTCCAGGTCAGCCGGCTGGTCAAGCCCTTCCACACCGACGAGCGGCTGTGGCGGCTGTGGGAGGCCATCGATGCCGACCTCGATCATCATTGGACGCTGTCCGAGCTGTCCGAGCGCGCCCAGCTCAGCGGTGAGCATCTGCGCCGGCTATGCCAGAAGCATCTCGGCCGCAGCCCGCTCGAGCATGTCACCTTCCTGCGCATGCGCCGTGCCGCCACCCTGCTGGCATCGACCCCGCGCAAGGTCGAGGCGATCGCCGCCAGCGTCGGCTACGAGAATGCCTTCGCCTTCTCCACCGCCTTCAAGCGCTGGATGAAGCTCTCGCCCTCCGCCTACCGCGGCTTGAACCGGGGTGAGGGCGGTTGACTCAGTGGCCGAGCGCGGCCGCTGCCGCCTGCTGCTCGTCGCTCGAGGCGCTGCCGAAGGTGAGCACCAGCTCGCGGCTCTGCATCGGCGGGATCGTGGTCTGCATCGCCTCGGTGCCCTGGTCGAAGGGCCACACCTGGCTGGCGCCGATGAAGCCGAGCCTGGACTGGCCGATGAACCAGGCGGAATCGTGCCAGCCCTGGCGCACCGGCATCTTGCTGTAGCTCTTGCCGTCGCTGGCGATGCTGGCGCGCGGGTCGAGGAGGAAGAACCAGTCGACCGGCTTGTCGCTGGTATTGTTCAGGGTCAGGGTGGCGCCATTCGGACGGAAGGCGTAGCGCACGTTGACGCGCTCGTTCTTGGCCACCAGCAGGTCGTCGCCGCCCAGCGGTTCGAAATTGAGCTTCTGCGGACCGTTCTGCATGAAGTAGCCGCCCGGCAGGCCGCCCACCGGATGGAGGAATTCCTGGCCGCCGATGGTCAGGTTCGAGACGCAGCCATCGGCGGAGATGCCCAGGTGGTAGCCGGCAGTATCCACGACCCAGCCCTTGCCGTCGGCGACCAGCGACAGGGGCGGGGTGTAGATCGCCAGGCCCATCAGCTGCGGGTTGCCCTTCTTGGCCTTGGCGCTCACTTGCAGCATGCCATCGAGCACCTCGACCTCGCATGGACCGTAGCGCAGCCAACCGTCCATCGGCAGCACGCCGATGTCCGCCATGGTCGAGCCGTTGATGTCGAGGGTGAAGGAGCGGGACTCGCTGCGCACCGTTTCCAGCGTCCAGACGTAGATCAGGTACTTGCCGCTCTGCAGGTGCTGGCTGAGGGTCAGGTTGCCGCCGCTGGCGGCCAGGCCGCTGGTGAGCATCGCTTTCATCGCGGCATCTACTGTCGGCTTGGGCTCGACGAAGACGCTGATCTTGCGCGCATTCTTCACCGTCAGACCCTGGCTCTCGGCTTGGCGCTGGCCGAGCCACTTGTTGCCTTCCACTACCACCGCATCGCCACCGAGGTGGATGCCCTTGACGAAGCGCGGTTCGGCGGGCGGGGCCGCAGGTGCGCTGGGTAGGGCGGCAGTCACGGACGCCGGCGGCGTCGCCTGCGTCGCCGGAGCATCGGAGGGACCCTTGCTGCCATTGTCGCCAATGGGACTGAGGTGCAGGCCGGGGATGGGGCGTTCGAGCTGGCCATCGGGCAGCTTCCATCCCACCGACAGCCAGTCGTCGGCGGAACCCTGCTTGTAGAGCACCTCGACGAAGTAGCGTTGCCCGGCCTCGAGGGCGATGGGTTTGGCATGCTGATCGGGGAACTTCCCCCATTCGCGGAAGCCCACGTGTGATGGGCAGAAGGCGAGGCGCCGCTTGCCGGCCTCCTGGTCGGTGCTGCTGAGCCACAGTTCGGCCGAGTCATCGGCAGCTACCCACAGCTCGTAATTCCCCGTCACCGGCGGCGAGATGTAGCCGCGGATGCGGGTGCCATAATTGAAGCCGAGCTTGCGCTGCTCGAAGGCGTTCAGCGTCCTATGGCGGTTGGGATGATCGGGATACTGGGGGCTGCCGGTCATGTCGCGCACGGCTTCGCCATTGATGCCCTGGTAGTCATCGGCGCTTATGCTGCCCGACCCGAAGGCAGGCTTGACCTTGACCGCCACCGCGGCCGAGGCGGCGGCGACGCCGGCGTGGTCGGTCGCCTTGGCGCTCAGGCTATGGTCGCCCGCCGGCAGCCTGCAGCTGGCGTTGAAGGGCGCCTTGGCGCTCTCGCCCACCAGCGTCTCGCCATCGAAGTATTGCACCTTGGCCACGGTGTCCCGATCGCCGAGCACATCGACCGCCAGATCGATGTCCTGGCTGGAATACCAGCTCTGCTCGGGTGCGGGGCTGATCAGCGCCACCCCGGCCGGGATCGAGCTGCCATCCACGCTGTCGAACTCGATGCCGGAGAGGCGCGTGCGCGATAGGCCATCGATGGTGATGTCGATGGCGCCCGACTTGGACGCCACCCGGTATGGCCCCAGGCGCAGCCAGGAGGCGGTCCGCTCCGCCGGGGCTCCGAGCTCGACCACGTGCCCCTGCAGATGGAGCGACAGTCCGCTGGGCGAGACCCCATCCGCATCCGAGATCCACAGCATCAGGTCAAATTCGCCCGCCGGCACGCGCTGGCTTATATGCACCGGTCCGGCGGCGGCGATGAGACCCGAGCTGAGCATCGCCTTGTAGTCGAAGTCGAGGCCGCTCGAACTGATCGCCTGCGGCGGCGCCACCTGGGTGCCCGGTTCGATGGTGAGGCCGGCAGCCAGCGCGGCACGCCGCGACAGCCAGAGGTTCGAACGGATCATCACCTCGTCGCCACCGAAATTGATGCCGCGCAGGTAGGCGCCGCTCTTGACCAGCGCCGGGCCGTCGCGCTCGCCGACCCTGGCACGCTGGCCGGCGGCGACGCTCAACGGGGCGCCGCCATCGCTGCGCATGAGGTGGGCATCGCCGCGGATGACTTCGAGGGCGGCGGAGGTGGCGCCGGCGGTCAGCTGGCATTGTCCGCTGCTGATCTCCAGGCGTGCGCTCGGGGTGCTGACGCTCAGCACGCGGCCGCTGGTGGAGAGGGACAGGGTGCCATGGTCCAGCTGGACGAGCAGCGGATTGCGGTCATTGCTGGCGCCCACGCTGGCGACCACCGTGTCGCCGACGAGGGTTATGCGGGTATGCTCGCCATAGAGGACCTGCAGCTCGCCATCTGCGCCGGTCTGGAGGCCGTCGCCGCTGAGCAGGGAATGGTCATCCTCGCAGGGCAGGCGTTCGGCCTTGGAGACGACGAAGGCGCCGTTGCGGTGCACGAGCACCCGGCCTATGGCATTGCGCGGCAGACCGTCCTCGGCCGGCAGGCTGAGGACGGGTGCGCTGGCGACACCGGTGGTGGCGGCCCCGCTGCCCTGCGCATGGACATTGTGCCAGATCACCACCGCCGATGCGGCGCTGATCAGCAACAGCACGCCGATCAGCGCCAGCGCCAGGACCATGCGCCGGCTGGCCGTGGGCGCCGGCGCATCGGGATTCTCCGAGAGATCCACTTCGGCGGCGCTGCGGGTTCGCATCGTGGTGTGGCGGCGCGTAACGATGCGCGAGGTCTTGTTCGCCCCCGCCCCGGTATCGCCGCGCTTGCGTACGCCGATCTGGGCCAGGGTCTCGGCCTGCGCCTGGTCTCCCGGGCGCAGCAGCGCGCCCAGGAGCAGCGCGAGCCGGAGCTGCCGTGCCACCTGCATGCCCCTGGTCGGATCCTTGAACACGCAGCCGGCGAGCACCCCGCGGGAATCCGGGCTGATCGAGCCACCGATGAAATCCTCGATCAGCACCGGGAAGAGGCCGTCGGTCTGCGCGCTCGAAGCGGCGCTCCAGTCGGCAGCGGCGCGGGCGGAGAACAGCGCGCCGGCGACCAGGAAGGTCTCCGTGCCGCGTTCCTGGGCCAGCGCCGGCAGTTCGAGGCAATTGCGGTAGCGGCGAGCGAGCAGCGTCTGCTGGTCGGCGGGCAGGGTGCCCAGCTGGTGGCGCAGCGATTGGATGACCTGCTGCTCGACCTCGACGGTGGCGGCCTGGAGCGCACGCAGGGCCGGGCTGGCGAGCGCCTGGGCCAGCTCATCGCTGCTGGGGAGCAGCTCGCGATCCAGCAGGGTGCGCAGCGAGGCGATGGCGATTCCGCGGAACCAGGGTCGCGCGGCATCGCCGGCAGGGCAACTGGCGAGTGCCGCACGGCAGGCGACCCAGGTGGTGCGCACCGCCTCCTCATGCATCGCCCGCGAGGTCGCATAGGCGGCGAGGACCAGGGCGATCTCGTCCTGCAGCGCCTGGACGGTGGCGAGCCAGCACGCGTCGTCGCCGTCCTGCGCACGCTTGACGAGGGAATCGATCGGAGTCTCGCTCATGCCCGGCTCCCCCCCTGGTGGAGCGGCTCACCCAGTATCTGCCGCAACCCGGGGGCAGTAAAGCCTCGATACCGGGTCGCAGGGGCCGCGCAGTCGTGCGCCGCAGTCGGGGTCATTTCGTCGTGCTGGCGGGCCCGTAATTCGCGCCTTGGGCCACCCAGCGCTCGAGCAGCTCGATCTGCGCGTCGGTGAGGGGATCGTGCTTCTTGGGCATGCGCGGCTTGGGCTTGCCGCCCTCCTCGCCCTCGCCGAGCACGCGCGCGATGATCAGGCTCTTCTGCGGATCGCCCGGCACCACGCCGGCGCCGCTGGCGCCGCCCTTGAGCAGGTCCTCGCGGGTGTCCATGCGCAGATCGCCCTTCTGCTTGTCCTCGTTATGGCACTCGTAGCACACCTTCTTGAACAGCGGTTCGACCTCGCGCGCGAAGTCGACCGGGACGCCGGGTTTCTCCTTGGTCGGACCGGCGTAGGCGTGCTTGGGCTGCCTGCCGCCCAGCCAGGGCGGCAGTGGATCCGTGACGTATGTCTCCCCGTGCACCAGCATGCCGCCGTAATGGCCGGCCGCCGACACCCCGAGCACCGCGATCGCCAAGGCCACCAGGTAGACACTGCGCAGGCCCGGGCGGTTGAGCAGCTGCAGGCTGAGCGCCAGCACCGCCACCACCACCGAGACCGCTGCTGTCGCCACCCCGAGCCAGCGGTGCACGGTGGCGATCTCCGCCTCCCTGCCGGCGAATTCCATGCCGCCGGCTTGGGCCCAGCCCATCACCGTCGCCACCACCGCGCTGGCGGCGGCGATCACCGTAATCAGCGTCAGGGTGGCATCCGGTGCGCGGTTGCGGCGCAGCGTGCGCAAGATCTCGATGAGCAGGACGATGGTCAGCAGGGCGATGGGGAAATGCACGGTCAGGACATGCAGCCGCCCGAGCAGCGTCCAGGGCCAGAAGCCGCCCGACCCGGCGGCGTCATCTCCGGCGCACAGCGGGCCGGCGCACGAGCCGAGCACCAGGAGGTGGGTGACGAGGCGCACGGGGAGTGGTGTTGGCATGAGGAATCCTGACACAGCCTCCGCCGGCGGATGGTGCCGGCGGATGGGACGGTGAGAAGGTACAAGCGTCGGCACGGGGCGTTGACGACGCTCTTGGCGCGGATCGCCTTGGCTGCTCAGAGATTATGGCCGAATCCACCCGAGGCGAGCCCTCACGCCAGCCCCCCGCCGGGGGGTGGCTTGAGGGCTGTCTCCATAGGCGCTAGGCTGCGGCGGTGGACGTCTGGCAGCACCCCGCATCGATCCGCCAACTCGCGCGGATGCTGGCCAGCTATGCCCGCTGGACCGGGCGCGATCTGCTGGCCGATCTCGGGGTCGGGCGGGTGCACGGGGATGGCGGGCGGATAGCAGACATCGTGGCGCAGCTGCCCAGCGTGGTCGTCGCCCATGGACCAGGCCCCGACCCGCTGTTCGTCTACGCCAATCGCTGTGCGCTCGAGCTGTGGGAGCTGGAGTGGGAGGCCTTCATGCGCCTGCCGTCGCGCCAATCCGCGCAGCCGGAGCATGTCGAGGAGCGCAGCCGCTGGCTCGCCACCGCGGCAGCCCAGGGCTATGTCACCGGCTGCCATGGCGAGAGGGTCTCTTCCAGCGGGAGGCGCTTCGTCATCGAAGAGGTGACGATCTGGAACGTCATCGACGAGTCCGGTAGCCCCAGCGGCCAGGCCGCTGCCTACCGGACGTGGAGATACCGCTAGGGCCAACCTGCATCCGACCTCTCCCGCGGCGGGGGAGGAGGAGCGCCGCCACCCGGGCCGCCGTGGCGCGCGCCTGCGGGCAGCGGCCGACCTGCCAGCCGGCGATCAAACAGCAGGCGATGCGATCCGTCCAGCTTTCAGGTGTGGGGCGATTTGGGCTTTTCCCCCGAGCGGAATAGACAAGATGCGCCTCCCCGCATAGCCAGAGCGGCAGACTTGGAGCACCTCATGACCCTGACCCCCGAAGCTGCCCAACGGTATGCCAGGCACCTCACCCTGCCGGAATTCGGCGAGGCCGGCCAGGAGCGCCTGCTGCGCTCCTCGGTCCTGCTGATCGGCGCAGGCGGCCTGGGATCGCCGCTGGCGCTCTACCTGGCGGCTGCCGGGATCGGCCGCCTCGGCATCATGGATTTCGACGTGGTGGACCTCTCCAACCTCCAGCGCCAGATCATCCATCGCACGCAGGATGTCGGAACCAACAAGGCCAAGAGCGCGCGCCGCGCGGTCAACGACCTCAATCCCGGCACGGTGGTGGATATCTACGAGGAGGGCATCACCTCGGCCAACGCCCTGGACATCATCGGCAAATACGATGTGGTCATCGACGGGACCGACAACTTCCCGACCCGCTACCTGGTCAATGACGCCTGCGTCATGCTCGGCAAGGTGAACATCTACGGTTCGATCTACCGCTTCGAGGGCCAGGCGACGGTCTTCGACGGCCGCAAGGATGCCCACGGCAAGCGCAACGGCCCCTGCTACCGCTGCCTCTATCCCGAGCCACCGCCCCCCGGCGAGGTCCCATCCTGCGCCGAAGGCGGCGTTTTGGGCGTGCTGCCAGGCATGGTCGCCATGATCCAGGCCACCGAGGCGATCAAGGTGCTTGCCGGCATCGGCAAGCCGCTGGTCGGCCGCTTCCTGCGCTATGACGCCCTGAACATGGAATTCCGGCAGTTGCGCCTGCGCTGGCGCTCGGACTGCCCGGTGTGCGGCGAGCACCCGACGGTGACCGAACTGATCGACTACCAGGAGTTCTGCGGCCTGAAGCGCGGCGAGAGCGAGACCGATAGCGCGGCACTCGAGATCGCGCCGACCGACTACGCCGAGCTTCGCGATGAGGGCAAGGAGCACCTGCTCCTTGATGTGCGCGAGCCCTTCGAGCTGCGCATCTGCCAGATCGATGGCAACCTCAACATCCCGCTCGGCCAGCTGCCCGCCCGCCTCGACGAGATCGCAACCTGGCGCAACAAGCTGGTGGTCACGCAGTGCAAGTCGGGGATGCGCAGCAGGAAGGCGCTCGACACCCTGCGCAAGCACGGCTTCACCAAGGTCAAGAACCTCACGGGTGGCATCCTGCGCTGGGGCAACGAGGTCGATCCGTCGATCAGCGCGTATTGAAGCAGCTCGGCGGCTGGCTGGTGGCTCAGACGTGCAGCGGCCTCTGCGGATGGTCAGGGAAGACGCTGCCCGGATCGCGGCTGCCATGGCGGGCGAGCACAGCGGCGAGGACATCGCGGTAGTTGTGGACAACCGGCAGATCGCCGGGGCCATCGAGGGCACTGTCGTGGAGCCCGGGCCAGTCGCAGTGCATGCCGCCTGGCGTGCCGCCGCCGAGCACGAACATCGCTCCGCCACGGCCATGATCGGTGCCCAGGCTGGCGTTCTCCCGCACCCGCCGGCCGAATTCGCTCATCACCACCACGGTGGTCGAGGCGAGCAGCTCGCCGAGGTCATTGGCGAAGGCGCCCAGCCCCTGCGACAACGCCCGCATGCGCGGCTCGAGCAGCTGCTCCTGGATGAAATGGCTGTCCCAGTTGCCCAGGTCGATGCAGGCGACCACCAGGCCAGCACGCGCCTTGATCAACTGGGCGACGCGGGAGAGATCGCGTGAGAAGGCGACCGCGAGATCGCCGTCCTTGCGCTCTGCGTAGCGGGCGCTGGGGCGCGGTTGGTAGGCGGTGGCCTGCAGGGTGGCGATCCGCGTCGCCGCTGCCAAAGCGCTGGCGGCCGCTTCGGCGAGCAGCGCATCTGGACGGTAGAGCGCGGCCAGCTGGGCATGCAGCAACTGGGCTTCGGAGGAGCGATCGAGCTGCGCGAGCGCGCGCAGGGCGGTGGCGGTCGGGCTGCCACGCAGGCTCTCCTGCAGCTCATCGCCGAGCGATATCGCCGAGAGCGTGCCGCCGATGCGCGCATCGTCCGCCTGGCGGCTGCGCAGCCAGCGGCCGATCCATCCGCCTGCGACATCGGCGCCGCCATGCTCCATCAGGTCCTGGGCCTCGAAGTGCGAACGGCTTTCGTCCTCAGAGCCGGCGGCATGCACCACCGCGAGGGTGCCCTGCTGGTAGAGCTCGTGCATCTCGTGCAGCGAAGGATGGAGGGAGAACAGCTCGTCGAGCCGCAGGGCCTTGGCGGTCGGAACGGCGAGATGGGGGCGGGCCCGGTGGTAGCCGTCATCGCCGACCGGCGGTACCAGGCTCAGGCCATCGGCGCCTCCGCGCAGGAACACCACCACCAGGGTGCGATCAATGTCCTGGCCAGCGCTGAGTACGGCATCGGCCATCTCAGCCTCCCGCTCGGGAGCCGGGCACCCGCTGGAACGGCCCAGGGGCCTGGTGGGAGGTCGAGGCGGAGTCGGGGCGATTCTCCATGAGCACCTCAGCAGCGCTGGAAGGCGGGTGATGCGAGCAGCAGGGCGAGGGGGTCGGCGCCAGAGCGCAGCGCCGCCTCTTCGGTGGCATCGGGCAGCCGCCCCAGCAGATGGGCGCTGAGCGCCAGCTCGCCGCCCGCCCGGACGCGCAGCAGATGGGGATCGATGCGCGTCCCCGGAATGCGGTTGCCGGCCAGGGCACTGGCGAGCTGCCAACGCCAGAGCAGGGTGCCCTGCCAGGCGCTGGCCGCCTCCGGATAGCCATCAGGGGTGGGGAATTGGAATGGCGCGTGGCCCATGCGGGTGAGGTAATCGGTCAGCGCCGTGGAGGCATTGCTGCTGGCATCGCAGCTGCGCAGGCAGGAGACCAGGAGGTGGAAGGGCCGCTTGAGCTTGCCCGCGCGCATGCTGGTCGGCGCATTGATGTCGGCGCGGAAGGACGCAGAGCCCAGCAGCGCGCGCAGGGTCTCGGCGATGTCGCCGTTGCTGCTGCTGAAGCGACTGGCCACTTCATCGACCGCCGCGGCAGGCGGATCATCGGCGATGAAGCGGCGGCAGAGCTTGAAGGCGATATGCCTGGCGGTGGCAGGATGCGCGGCGACCAGCGCGAGCAGCAGCTCGATGTCGTGCGCCCCGCCACCGGGGGCGAAGCGCTGGCCGAGGACGCTCTTTGCGCCATCGTCATGGCGCTGCGCCTCGAAGGCGACGTGGGCCTTGAGGAAGCCGCTCTTCGGCCGGACCGTCCAGCCGGACAGGCAGCGTGCCGCCTCCATGACATCCTGCTGGGTGTAGCCGCCATGCACGCCCAGGGTGTGCAGTTCGAGCAGCTCGCGGGCATAGTTCTCGTTGATGTGACCGGCGGAGTTCTGGGCATTGTCCAGGTACTGCAGCATGGCCGGATGTTNNGAAGCGCGCAGCAGATCGGGGAATCGCCCGAGCGCGTGGCGGCGGATGACCTCCCGGTCATCGGCGACCTTGAGCCAGGCGCACTCGCCCTTCGAGATGTCGATGTTGAAGTGGTCGGTCCAGAAGTGCACCATCACCTCATGCAGCTGTCGGTGCGAGAGGGCGGCGCGCAGCACCGTCGCCGAGGTGAGTTCGCGCAGCAGCACCCGCTCCTTGTATTCGTAGAGCTCGCCAACCGGCTGATCGAGGCTGTCGAAGCGCGCCAGGGCATGCTCGCAGGCATCATCGTCCAGGCTCCCCGGCGACAGCTGCTGTGCGATCCAGGCATCGATCGCCTGCTCCGGGGTGCTCGCCAGCCGGAGCAGATCATCGCGGTCGCCGGGGCGTACACCGAAGGTGGCGCGGTTCAGCAGGTTCTGCACCGCGTCGCTGTCGCGGCCGGTGGGGGCGCTGAAGCGGGCATCCTGGCCGCTCCCCGGCACCAGCCACGCGGGGGCGGAGCAGCCGGCCAGCGCCGCCAGGCAGACGCCCGCCCCGCCCTGGAGCAGCTGCCGTCTGGTCGAGCTCATGGTTTGACGAAGACGGTGGCGACGGTATCGCTGGCGGCATGCACCGGCCCGGGGGCGGGAACGGGGATGGCTGGCGAAGGACGAGCAGCGGTGACCGGCTCGCTGGCGAGCTTGGCCGAGGCACGCAGCGCCATCACCGCCACGCCCAGGCCGCTGACCATGGTCAGCGGCAGGATGAGGAACCAGCCCAGGATGGGCATGACGAAGATGAGCCCCAGCACTACGCCACCACGCAGCACCTGCTTCCATGGCTGGATGCCATCTGTGGGCGCAGGCAGTCCGGCTCCGATGCGTGCCGCCAGGCCGGCAGAGCCGAGCAGGCTCAGCAGCAGGGGGACCATCAGCGCCAGGATGACCAGGATGCGCACCGCGGGATGCGGCAAGGTGGTGAACAGCGCGATGGCGAGCACCAGCGTGGGGATGGCGATCAGCAGGCCGAGCAGCGTCGCGGTGATGGGCTTGCGGCCATAATTGGCGCGCGCGTGGTCGACCAGGCGCGGGAACAGCGCCTGCGCGCTCAGCCAATGGGCGATCAGCACCAGGTAAATGCCGGCGATGACCAGGAACCAGAAGAGGATGTCGGCCATGATCATGGGTGAGTCTCCGGTGACGATGGTGGTGCTGGGGCCGGTGGCGGAGCGCTCGCGCTCCAGGGCGGCGAGACTGAGAATCCGGCCAGCAGGGTGGCGGGTGATGGCAGATGCGGCGAGCGCGGGATGTGCCTGGGCAGCTCGATGATCTCCTGCGCCCAGGAGATGGCGGTGTCGTCCACCGGCAGGCGGGACCACCACAATCCCAGGCTGGTCGCCACGGCGAGCATGGCGGCGAGCGCCAGGCTGCGCCATTCGCCAGCCAGCCCGCCGTCACCATGCGGCACTTGGGCCAGCCCGAGGCTGGCGAGCTGGCGGATGCGCTCAGGCGAGGCGGCGGTGCGCTCCTCCTGGCGGTCGCAGGCCCGCAGCAGCGCCCGCCAACGTGCGTCGAAGGAGCTCATGGGACGATGCTCCCCGCTCCACCGGCGCCGCCGGGCTGTTCTCTGCCGCTCCGGCGTGCCTCGCCGAGATGCTCGCCGGCCAGGGCGGAGGCGATCGATTTGAGCCGGCGCCGGGCGCGGAAGGCGCGGACCTTGATCAGCGCGCGGTTCCATCCCGTGACCGCACTCACCTCGCGGGTGCTGAGCTGGTCGAGGTCGAGCAAGGTCAGCAGCAGGCGGTCGCCCGCCGAGAGGTGCGAGAGCAGCAGCTCGACCAGCTCGCGTGCCGCCAGGGCCTCATCGACCGGCGCCTGGCGATCGGCGACCAGGGTCTCGAGCCAGCCAGCCGCCTGGCTGGACAGCGCAAGCGAGCGCGGCCTGCGATTCTCGGCGCGCAGAGCATCGATGCAAACATTGACGGCAAGGCGCGAGAGCCAGTGCTCGAACGGGATGCCATCCTGCATGCTGTAGCGGTCGAGTCGGGCGAACATCGTCAGAAACACCTCCTGGACCAGGTCGTCATCGGCGAGACCGGCTGGGCGATGCGCCCTGACCAGCCTGAGCACCAGCGGGTGCAGCTGGGCGACCATGCTGTTGGCAGCATGCTGATCGCCGTGCCGGACCAGGGCCAGGCAGGTCGGCATGTCGAATGGAACGTCCGGCATGTCGTTGAGCCTAACCGTCGGTACTCCCCTTGATAACGCCAGAACGGGGTGGCCGGTTACAGGCGATTGCCGGACCCTCCGGGCCCGGGAGGGGTGGCGAGCGGTGTGGCCGGGGAGTGATGGCCGGCCTATGCCGGCCTGCTGGCTGAAGTACGCCGGGCCGGCCAAGCCCGCAAACGAGGGGGTCAGCGCCGCAGATCGATGAAACGGGAGACCGGCCGCTGGGCGCGGGCGCTGTAGGCATGCAGCGCCAGGCTGGCGCGCTCGGCGCGCTGGGCCCGCAAGAGCATGCGGGTGCGCACCGTAGCCAACCCCAGGGTGGTGCGCTTGAGCAGCACCTGCGCCTGGAGGGCGGCGGCGGCGATGCGCTTGCTCAGCAGCGGATCATGCGCATGCGAGCGCGGGGTCCCGCTGCTGGTCAGGCGCTTGAGCAGCGCCTCCGACTGGCGCGACAGGGCGGCGATGCGGGGGAGATCGACCTCGCGCCGTCCCAGCTCGACCAGCTGCTGGGCATAGAGCGCCTGGAGCTGGGTCCAGGGGACCAGGGGATCGGCGGCGATCACTGGGTCTGCTCCTTGGCCTTCTCCTTGGCCGGCGCATCCAGGCCGATGAGCAATGCGCGTGCGGTGGTATTCAGTTCGCTGTCGCTGTGCAGCTGCTGCAGAGCCTGGAGGGCGCCATTCGCGGACTTGATGAACTTGAGCCTATCCTCGCCCTCGGCTCGACGCGCCTGCTCCGCGTAGAACCACACGCGCAGATAGTGGAAGCGTGGGCGCTCGCTCTCCGGCAGGTCGCCCTGATCGATCTTGTCGAGCACCTCCTGGGCATCGTGCAGGTCGCTCGCCGTCGAATTGCCGGCGCTGACCAGCTCCTGGTAGCAGGAGGCGATGCGCAGCTGGTTGACCACCGAGAGCGGTCCGATCTGGGCGGCCTGGGCCACAGGTCGCCCGCTGTCGAGCACATCCTTCTTGGTGCTCGCCGCGTGATCGTCGAATGCATGCAGCGAATGCTGGAGGTCGCTCCATGCCTGGTCGCGCTCCTTGCGCGGCGCCTCCAGGGAGGTCCCGCTGACGGTGGGAACCGTCTGCGGCAGATCCCCGTACTTCGCCCGCAGCGCCTCGATCTTGCGGTCGGCGTCGCGGATCTGCTGATCGAGCATGCGCTGCAGCCGCTGCTCGGGCGTCAGCTCCGCGGGATTGTCCGGCAGCGGCACCAGCGGGGACGCATGCGGAATGGGATCCAGGCCGGGAATGCCGGGTTCGGCGGCGCCAGCCAGGGCGGCAGCCGTCAGCAGCGTGGCGATGATCGGTGCGACGCGCATGGTCAGTTGCCCGCCTCTCCGCGATAGGCCTTGATCGCTTCGCGCAGCATGCCCTTGTCGTGGTAGTAGGTCCCCAGCAGCTGGGCGGCGAAGTCGCGATCCCGGGTCGAGAGGTTGGGCTCCCCGAGCAGCTCCTTGAGCTCTTCGACCCCGCGTTCGTCCTGCCCGCCCAGGAGCGCCGCACGGGCCAGCCCGAGGCGGGCGGCATGGCGCAGTTCCGCCGGCGGATTCTCGGTCAGCAGGCGTTCGTAGTGATGGATGGCATCGTTGGCGGCGTTGGCGCGCTCGGTGCGGTCGCGCACGGCACGGCGGTAGTCGGCCTGGGCGATGTAGAACAGCACCTTGGCCCGCACCGGTCCGGGATAGTCGCCGAGATGGCCGTTGAGCTGGTTGAGCGAATCGTCCAGCCACAGCTGCCGCTTTTGCGGATCGTTGATGCCATCGTCCTTGAGCAGCTCCCACAGCGTATTGACGGTGTCGTCATCGCGTTCGAGCTCGCTGTAGCAACGCGCGACCGAGATCAGGATCTCCGAGTCGACGGTCGAGCGAGGGAAATCCTGGCGCGCGCGCAGGAACGCGAAGAGCGCATGCACGAATTTCGGCTCGCTGCGGCGTTCGTAGCATTGGCCGATGCGGAAGGCCGCAATCGCGTAGAGATCGGCGGGCATCGCGGGATCGGCCTTGCCGGCATGCCAGGCCCGGTTGAGGCGGATGAAGGCCGGCTGCGCCTCATCGAGATGCCCGAGCTGAAAGGCGCATTCAGCCAGCCAGTAGGAGATCTGGCTGCCGATCTTGCCGCCGCTCGCCTGGGCGAAGAGCTTGAGCTGGGTCTCCGCCTCGCGGTAGCGGGCGGCTTCGAAGAGCAGCTGGCCGACCATCAGCCGCGCCAGGGTGACCTGGGGTGCGGCAGATGGCGTATTGGCGAAGCGCTCGAGCAGATTGTGCAGGGTGTCGATGGCCTCGTCGAAGGCGACCCCGTCCTGGTGCGCGAGGCCGAGCTCGCGTCCGGCGCGCGCGGCATCGAGGTAGACGGCGGGCAGATCGCCATCCTTGTCGTTGGCACGACCGATGTAGTTGAGGTAGACGCCACGCGCGTCCTGGAACTGGCCGAGCGCCATCATCGCATCGCCGACACCGCGGATCGCCCGCGTCCCCCAGATGCGCAGCGCCGGATCCTTGCTCGCCCCGTAGTCCTCGGCGAGGGTGGAGAAGCGCCGCATGGCATCGACCTGGCGCCCGGCGGCGAGGTCGCGGCTCGCCAGCACGAAGAAGGCCTCGGCTGCGGTGGGCGTCTGCCGGTCGCGCGTCGCCTCCAGCAGCGCACGCTGCGCGATGTCCTCCGCCTGGTCGGTTGGCAATGGGTGCTGGGCGAGGTCGATGATGACGATGGTATGCTGACTGCCGCTCTCCCGCCAGCTCAGGCCGACCTGGCCCAGCAGGCGGTCGAGGGTGATCTCCGGCGACAGATCCTTGACGTGCAGCGATACGGCGCGGCGTCCGTCCACCAGTTGCGCGTCATCCAGTGGCCGGCCGAGCAGCAGCACCAGTTCATGCAGGACGTTCTCGAGGTGATCGCGCTCGATCGACGCGGTGATCTCGGTGGTGCCGTCGGCGAAGCGCTGGGCCGAGAGCCGCTCGGCCCCGTACTTGCTCGAAATGCGCGGACTGCCATCCGCGACGTGCTTGCCGCCGCTCGGCACTGCGGCTCGGACGCTGGTGATGCGCGCCGCGCCATTGGGGGCTTCCTCCCCCATATTCGCCTGAACCCGTGCGGCACGGACGCGCTCGACCGCCTGCTTGAGCGCGGAGATGTCATCGACCAGGGCGGCGGGCTGAGCGGAGGAGGCGCGGCTGCGTTGGGAGTCGTCACTGCTCGGCCGGATCTGCAGCGTCCGCGCCTCGGGCGGCAGGGTCGGCTGGGGTACGGGGGGCGCCTGCTCGTCGGCACCATGCAGCAGGGGAGCCACCAGCAGCATGGCGGCGACCAGGGCGCGGGTGGTTGCGCTCATGGCGAGCCCCCTGGCGGCACGGCTGCAGACGGGGGCGCCTGGGGCGCCAATACAGGTGCGGGCGCGGCTGCCGGCGCGGCTGCAGGTGCGGGTGCGTGGCTGGAGGCGGGCGCGGCCACGGGCTGGTCGCCGGGGGGATGGATCATGGCGCCTGCAGCGGGTTCGATGGCGGCGGCGGGGTGCGTGGCTGCCTCGGACCGCTGCCGCTTGGCGCTCGGCACGCTCTCGACCTGGGAGTCGGAGACGATCAGCTGCCCGAGCGACAGATACGCATCCTGGACCGCCTGGCGGTTGCGCGCCACCTCGTCGGCCGGGCGAGCCAGGCCGCGGCGATCGTGATCGCCGAGATACGCGTCCTCATTCGCGAGCAGCAGGTAGACCTGCTTGGTTGCCATGGCCAGTTCGCCAACCTGCACCAGGCTGTTGGCGTAATCGAGGTAGATGCGCGGATCGTCGAAGGGCCCAGTGGCGTTATCGCTCAGCGAGACGTATTCGTCGATCGCCTGGCGGTGCGCGCCATGGGCGCGGAAATGGCGCGCGAGGGTGAGCGCGATGTCGGCCAGATGGCTGGGATGGCGGATCTTCAGCCGCTGGAGGTAGAGCACGCCCTTGGTGACTTCGCCATCGTCCTCGGAATTCAGCTTTGCCAGCGCCGCCTTGAGGTCATCGCCGAAGCTGTCGGTGGGCGTGAGCGTGGCGTGATG
This sequence comes from Planctomycetota bacterium, assembly GCA_003136555.1. Taxonomy (GTDB): domain Bacteria; phylum Planctomycetota; class UBA11346; order UBA11346; family UBA11346; genus BOG-1363. The sequence continues at coordinate 33,829 of PLEW01000150.1, forward strand.
ACCTTCGTGCAGCTCATGCGAGAGCGAATTGATGGAATTGACGACGATGATCAGGGTGGTCGAGCACATGCCCAGGAACAGCACCGCTGCCGCGAGCAGCCAGCGGGTGCCATGCAATTCATGGGCGGTCACCACCGCCATCGAAGGCGCACCGATGGCGACGGCACGGCCGCCCGAAGGAGGGGTGCTCCTGGTGATCTCGACCGCATCCATGGTGGAGTTGGCGTTCGCCGCCTTCTCCAGCAGCTTGTCGATCTCCCCCTCGTGCTGCGCGAGCGCGTCGGAGATGCGCTTGGTATCGGGCGCGCCGGTGGCGTTGGCGAGCTGCTTGACCAGCGCATCGATGTCGCCCTGGTCGATCATCGGCGCTTCGCTGTGGTCGCTCTCGATGCCGCTCTGCTTGGTGACCAGGGCCTCGAGGTCTGCCGCGCTCAAGGCGACAGTTGCGGCGCCGCCGGCCGGCACGCCGGTCGTCGGCGCCGCATGGGGCGCGCTCTGCGGCTTGACCATTGGCGCGCTGGTCTTGGACGTCGCGGGACGGTTGGGGGCGCGTTCGTTTGAGGTCGCGGGACGGCTGGGGGCACGTTCGGTGCTCGGCTTGGCCGTCCGTCCGGTGGTGTCCTTGCTGGGGGTGGCGGCGCCCAGCTCGGCGAGCAGCCGATCGATATCGTCCTGCGCCAGCGGGCCGCTGGCACTGATATCGCGCCCATCGCTGCCGGTGATCTGGTTCTGGGCCTTCTGGTGCGCCTGGCTCTCGACCGATGCCAGGAGATGGTCGATGCCTCGGTTCGCCTTGTCGCTCGCCGTCGCACCCTTGTCCGCCACCGGAGCGTTCTTGTTCACCTGGGTCGGGCTCTTGGTCAACGGACCGCTCCCCTTGGAGACCGGATCGGTGCTCGGCTTCTCGCCCGGGTCCTGGACCTGATTGATCAGGGCATCGATCTCATCCTGGCCCAGGCCCTTGGTGACATGGGCGACCTTGGCGGATGACGTCTGGCTCTGGACCGACTTGGTCAGCGCTGAGCTCTTGGGTTGGGGCGAGGTTCCCGGCCGATCGGTGGCGTCCTGGACCTGGTTGATCAGGGCATCGATCTCGGCCTGACCGA
>PLEW01000098.1 GCA_003136555.1 Planctomycetota bacterium
GATGGTCCCGATGCCCGCGGCGGTGACGCTCGCCGGCAGCGGGATCGTGGTCTGCGGGGTGACCGTGGCGGAGCGGAAGAGCGGGAGCACCTGCCAGAGGATGAACACCAGCATGGTGAATACCGCGGCGATCACCGACAGCCCGCCGATCTTGATGAACCAGGTCATCACCCGGTCGAAGATCAGGGTCGAGCGCGGCGTCGTGAAGCGGCTTTCGGACGCGAGCGGTGATGCCATCGGTGCTGGCTACCTGGAAGGGCTGGAACGGATCGGCGGCAGGGGAGCGGGGAGGGTCGAGATCGGGTGACGGTCGACGCGCTTCAGCAGTTCACCACTGCCGCGAGCGCTCAGCTGGCACTCCCTGCCCCTGGTCCAAGGCATGCCTATTTGGCCGCCCCCGTCTGGAGCGCCATGGCGTTGACGATGTCGATCGGCAGCGGGAAGTAGCCATCCTTGATGACGATCCCCTGGCCTTCCTTCGACATCACGAACTTGATGAATTCTGCGACCAGGGTGTCGAGGGGCTGGCCGGGCTTCTTGTTGACGTAGATGAAGAGGAAGCGCGCCAACGGGTACTTGCCGCTGATGGCGTTCTCGTAGGTCGGCTCGACGAAATCCTCGCTCTTGCTCGCGATCGGCAGCGCCTTGACCCCCGAGGTCACATAGCCGATGCCGGAGTAGCCGATGCCGTTGATATCGCTGGACACGCTCTGCACCACCGCCGAGGAGCCGACCTGCTCCTTGACGGTCGGCTTGTAGTCGCCCTTCGCCAGGGAGTGCTCCTTGAAGTAGCCATAGGTCCCGGAGGCGCTGTTGCGGCCATAGAGGGAGATCGGCCGGTCGGCCCACTCGGATACGCCGGCGGCGTCCCAGGTGGCGATGTTCTTGCCGCCGCGCTTGTAGGTCGAGGAGAAGATCCCATCGATCTGCTGCAGGGTCAGGCCCTTGATCGGGTTGTCCTTGTGCACGAACACCGCCAGGGCGTCGATGGCGACCTTGAAGGCGGTGGGTTTGTAGCCGAATTTCTTCTCGAAGGCGTCGATCTCGGTCGGCTTCATCTCGCGGCTCATCGGGCCGAGCTGGGCAGTCCCTTCGATGAGGGCCGGCGGCGCGGTGGTCGAGCCCTTGCCTTCGACGCCGATCTTGACGTTGGGGTATTGCTGCTGGAAGGCTTCGGCCCAGTAGGTCATGAGGTTGTTGAGGGTGTCTGAACCGATCGAGTTGAGGTTGCCGGATACCCCGCCGACACTCTGGTAGGCGAGCAGATGATCATCGAGGGTGACCGCCGCGCTGAGCCGGGGGAAGCCCACGAGTGCGAGGCAAAGTATCACGGAAGTCAATGGCAGGTTATGGGTTGCGTGATAGGTGAAGGCGCGGTTCATGCACAGCTCCTGATGGGCGTTGCTGGGAAGGCTACGTCGATTTGTGAAGAATCCGTGAATTTTATTCGAGTATTGGCTGCTTCGGCAGGCCGTCAGGGCGATGGCGGCATTCGTCGGGGATGTCCCTGATGCTCAGCCAACCGTCGTCTGGTGCGGGCCCGTCCCCGGGCTAAACGGCTTACGGCCGATGTAGCGGTAATAGGGGGTGCGCAGTCCAGGCAGGTAGGGCACCTTGGCCATGCCCTCGTGGAGCGAGAGGGGCAGCGTGCGCGCCATCAGGTACGGCAGGTGATCGGGGTTCGGGTGGACGCCATCATGGCCGAACCACAGCGGCCAGAAATGGCGGGTGAACACCCCATGCTCGACGCAGCCCGGTGGGGGGTGCTTGCGCGCGACATAGAAGTCGACCACGCCGATCACCCCGCCCGGCTTGAGCATCGCGAGCGCGTTGTCGATGGCGGCGAACCAGTCGGGGATCATGGTCAAGGCGTATGACAGGTAGACGCAGTCGACGGGCGCCTCGGGCCCGAAGCGGGTGGCATCCGCCTCGATGCAGCGCACCTGCTGCCAGCCGTGACGCTGGCAGCGGGCGAGCGCCTGCGCCAGCAGGGCCGGGCAGAGATCGACCAGCGTGACGCTGTCAAGCAGCGCCAGCCGGTCCCCGAAGAACTCCACATTGCGACCGGTGCCACCGCCCAGCTCGATGACCGCTCCGCCGGCTGGGATGGGCAAGGCGTCGATCAGCTCGCGCCGGCCATGCAGCAGACGTTCGCGGAAGCGGTCATAGGCATGGGCCTGCGGCCGGTAGAACAGTTCGAGCCGGCGGCGATGGTCCCCGCCGCGGGGTTGCCCGCGCAGCAGCTGCCGGAGGATGGCGAAGTCGGCGCCGATCATGGCACGGCGACCTCGGCCACATGGAAGCTGGCGTAGGTATGCACGCGGTCGAGCTGGTGCAGCCGGTCGGCCAGGCCGCGGTCGAAGCGCAGCGCATCCGGGAGGTTGAGGCGCTGCCCCGGGCGGTGCGGATGCGCGACTGCGAGCTGGTCGAGGAAGCCGGGATGCTCGCTGGCGCTGCGGAACAGCACGCGGGCACCTGGGCTGGCGCGGCGCAGGAGCGCGCTCCACTCCTCCGCCAGCGCATCGGGATAGTAGTAGCTCATCCAGTCCATGTGGTCGAGCAGGACGAAGCGCGAGATCGGTTCGGCTCCGCTCTCGAGGAAGCGCGTGACGGTGGTGGTGTGCGGCGCGATGCGGTCGACCAGCCCGCCCTTGAGGGCGGCGAACTGCTCGGGCTTGAGGTATTCCGGGCAGCAGGTGCGCGAATAGGCGCCGCGCAGGTAGACGGTCCAGAAGTAATTGGTCCAGATCGGCAGCTGGCGGAAGACGTAGCGGATGCAGGCCTGGATGAAGCCGGCGATGCCCTGGCTATGGCTGCTCTCCACTGCGCGGGCCTGGGGATAAGGCACCCCCAGCAGGCTCATGGTCGCCCGGCGAGAGACCGCCCAGTTCATGCCCTTGGTCCACAGCCTGGGCTCCATGTCGCGGTCGTAGATCTCCTGCTGCTCGGCGAGCGAGGTGGCATTCAGCAGGCGCTCGATGCTGCCGCGCAGCGCCGGCTGGCAATCCACCATGCCCCAGCAGGCGCGCGCCACCAGGCCTGAGAGGCCGCAGTCGTAGAAGCTCCGTCGCCAGCCGCAGCCGGAGAACCAGTGGGTGCGCTCGTCCCAGAACCCCTGCGCGAAGGGCGAGAGGTCGCGGCGCAGGCTGTCGAAGTACATCTGCTCGAAATCGCGCGCCGCCCCGCGGCCGAACAGCTTGAAGAAGTCCTCATGGCAGAGCCGGCGGATGCCGGCGATCTTGAGCTCGAGCAGCGCGGTCTGGCGCGGATTGGCATCGACGGCATGGACCACCCGCGGAGCCTGCAGGGCGTAGTCCAGGGCGTTGCAGCCGGCGCTGGTGATCACCAGCACGGCATCGTCGGCGCCCAGCTGCAGCGCGACGCGGTCCAGGGCCGGGTCCTCCCAGCAGGCATTGTAGAGCAGGGAGCGGTCGTAGATCGCATTGAAGAAGCGTTGATGGACACGGTCGAGCGTGGTTGGTTGTGGCTTCACAGCGTTCCTAGCGTGCAGGTACGTGGGCGGCCCGATCCGAGCCGGATGGCGGACCAGGTCGAGGAGAGGTGGGTGCAGGCATCGGCGATCAGGGCATGCGGGCGACGAGGAAGGGCATGAGCCCGGCCACGCGCGAGAGCGATGGGGAAGCGCCCGCCTCAACGCGCAGGCGACGCTGCATGAAGGTGCGCAGGTGGCGATTGAAGGCGGCGGCATGCTTGAGCAGCGAAGCGTGCGGGACCTCCTCGCCGTCGGCGCCGTAGAGCCAGTGCACTTCGCAGGCCGGGAAGACCCGGCTGGCGAGATCCGGTCGGCAGAGGATGCTCGTCCCCGGCCCATCCATGGTCAGGGTATGCCGCTCCTTGCTGCCCCACAGCAGCAGCGTCGGCGCCTGGGTCAGGGGGGTCCTGGCGGACGGTCCCTGGCCGATGCCCTGCAGGCTGCGCAGGGATGTCACCCGTTCGATGGCCCCCAAGGCCGGGATCGCCGCCAGGGTGCGATCGATGCGGTCGCGGATGCGGCGCTCATGGAGGTTGGCGATCCCCTGCGGGGTCAGCAGGGCGAGCAGGGCGCGCCAGCCGCCGATCTGGGGTCCTGGAGCGACGCTGCGGCTGGCCAGGGTGCGGAAGAGCGTGCGTCCGCGTTCCAGGGCCGCACCCGGATTGCCGGCCTCACCGCGATCGGCCTCGCTGATGATGCCGCCGACCAGGCGCGCCAGGAGCGGCGCCAGGTCATCGATGCAGGAGAGCGGGCTGATCAGCACCACGGCCGAGAGCGGGAGGCTCTCGTCGGCGTCGCGGGCCCGCCGGAGGAGCTCGATGCACAGCCCACCGCCGACGCTGACGCCGATCAGGACCGGTCGCTGGCCGGTGCGCTGGCGGGCGAGGATCTGCTCGCGCAGGGCGGCCATCACGCCCTCGACATCGAAATGGTCGTAGGGGTAGGTGGCGGTCGAGAGCGAGCCGAAGGAGCGCAGGGTGGCGATCTGCCGCAGGAAGGTCTCGGGTCCGTCGGGGACCAGCCCAGGGACCAGGATGAAATGGAAGGGACCGTGGCCGGTGTGGTGATCGAAGCGCAAGGCCGGCTTGGGTTCTCCAGAGGTGGCGACATTCGCCTGGCCGGTGCGGGGAATCACCATCATGCCTCCCATCCGGCGCTGCGGTCGAGAGCCTCGGCGATGGAGCGGTCATTCCACGCCTGCGGCACCTTATGCTGCCCACCGAGCTTGCCGGCGGCGGCAAGGTAGCGGCGGAAGGTCCCGGGCGGGGTGACCACCAGCTGCGGTCCGAGCAGCTGGTGGCCGGCCCGGTGGGCATCGTAATCGAGCACGCGCTGGCGCAGGTGCTGGTCGATGGTGTCGCAGAAGGTGCCGAGATGGGCCGGCTGGCGGATGAATTCGACCCACCATTCGTGCCGCCCGCTGAGGCTCGCTCCGCTGGGCAGCACCGGGGCGACGTGGTAGTGCGCGACCTCGGCCGCGGTCGCCGAGCAGGCCGCCGTCAGCGCCCCGTCCAGATGCACCCCTTCGACATGCTCGCCGAAGACCGAGATGCGCGCGGCGATGCGACCGGCGAAGCGCACCTGGCCAGGTCGCACCCCGAGCACCACATCGCCGAGCTGATAGCGGATGAGCCCGCTGGGAGTGGTCACCAGCACGCGGTACAGGCGATCGGGCTCGATGGCCCAGGGGCCGCGGATCGCCCCGCCGTCCTCGGGGGCGAATTCGAGCAGCACTCCGCAATCGCTGAGCAGTTCGAGCTCCGGGGGGGAGCCATCGCCCAGGCGCCAGGCCCTGGAGCCGATGCCGATGAAGGCCTCGCTCGCCGGATAGACCTCCAGCATCCAGGTCTCGGGGGCGAGGTGCTCGCGCAGGCTCGCCAGGAAGGGGCCGATCGCGTGCCCGCCATGGATGAAGCCGCCGAGCTTGGTCCAGGCGGTGCGCACGCGCGAGACGCCGCGGATGCTGCAGATGCGGGTGAAGAGCATCAGCATCCAGCTGGGGATGCCGGAGACCATGCGCACATCGCCGGCGCCGCAGCGCTCGGCGATGCGGTCGAGCTTGCGCTCCCAATCCGCTTCAAGCGCGATTGCGAGACCAGGCTCATAGGCGCCTCGCAGCCAGCGCGGGATGCGTGCCGCCATGATGCCGGAGAGGTCGCCGACCGGGATGCCCCGGGGGTTCGGCTGCAGCGCGGTCGAGCCGCCGAGCATCAGCATCTGGCCGTCGAGCAGCCGGCTGCCGGTCGACTCCAGCAG
>PLEW01000216.1 GCA_003136555.1 Planctomycetota bacterium
GTGATCTTCACCAAGCTCGATGGCGACGCCAGGGGCGGAGCCATCGTCAGCCTGCGCACCATCATCGGCAAGCCGATCAAGTTCGTCGGCGTTGGCGAGAAGCTCGATGCGCTGCAGCCCTTCTACCCCGACCGCTATGCCCGCCGCATCCTCGGCATGGGCGACATCCTCTCCTTCGTCGAGAAGGCCCAGTCGGTGGTCGACGAAGGCGAGGCCAAGCGGCTCGAGGAGCGCATCCTCAAGAGCAAGTTCGATCTCGAGGATTTCCGCCAGCAGCTGCAGGCGATCCAGAAGATGGGGTCGATCAAGGACATCCTCGGGATGATCCCCGGCATCGGCGCCAAGTTCTCAGGGCTGAATGTCGATGAATCGATCTTCAAGCGCTACAGCGCGATGATCTCCTCGATGACCGCCCATGAACGCGGCCGCCCCGAGCTGATCGACATGAGCAGGCGCCGCCGCATCGCCCATGGCTCAGGGACGAGCACCAACGATGTCCAGGCGCTGCTCAAGCACTTCGCGACCATGAAGAAGGTGATGGGCAAGTTCGGCGACGTGAAGGAGATGGCGGAGAAGCTGCCGGACCGCGAGGATCTCACCCCGGAGCAGCTCGCCAACCCCCAGGCGTTCATGCCCAACCCCAACCGCATGTTCACCACGCGCCAGGATAAGGATCAGCTGGAGGCCTACCGCAAGAACCGCAAGCGGCTCAAGAAGCTGAAGAAGAAATCGCGCTGACCGGCTGACCTGCCGAGCGGCCGTCAGTGCCGCGAGAGCGATCCGCTGGCGGTACGAGCACGCCAGCCGGGCTCACTTGGTATTGAGCTCCTGGGCATGGGCCGTCCACCACTGGAAGCCCTTCTCGATCGCCGCCGAGCGGCTGAGCTGGTCGGCGCGCGGATCGAAGCCGAAATCGGTCTTGCACAGCATCATCAGCGCGCGGTTGATGTAGCTGCCCGCGATGTTGGCCTCGAGCGCCATCAGCAGGCTCGGGATGGCGCTGGTGTAGCCCAGTTTGACCAGCGCCTCGGAGGCATAGCGGCGCACGCCCGGATCCGCATCCGTGAGAGCGTCGGTCAGATTGGGGCCCTGGGCCTTGTCGCCGAAGTTGCCCAGGCCGATGGCGCACATGCGCCGGATGTGCGGACGGGTATCAGTGGCCAGCCCCTTGACCAGGAGCGCGGCAGCATCCGCCTGCACCAGGGTGCCGAGCTCGGTCAGGCTGCTGCCGCGGATGACATCATCGCTGTCGTCCGAGCGCGCCTTGTAGTCGTTGGGCTGGATCTTGGCGATGGCGGTCAGGACGTTCATCGCGGTGGCGCGCACCTGGGAGTCGGGATGCTTGAGCAGACCGTGCAGGACCGGGATGGCGGCCTCGGCGCCAGCTACGCTCAGGGCGCTGGCGGCGGCGATGATCTCGGCGGAGGAGCGGTTGGAGGCCTGCAGCCAGGGCAGGAGGACCGGCACGACCGCCGGATCAGACAGGTGGCCAAGCTCGGAGAGCGCCTGCAGGCGGGTCTCCGGATCGGGTGAATTGAGCTGTCCTTCAAGGCCATGCAGGCGGTACTGGTAGACGTAGCTGGCCATGCGTGCAGCTGCGAGCAGACGAGCATCGTTGTTGGGCGACGTATCCTCGGCCCACAGGACCGCTTGCGCCATCAGCACGACTGAGGCAACCAGAGCGGGGAGCAGCGAGCGGGCGGTCTGCATGACCATCGGACGATAGCGGTCCGTACGACGCCACCAGGGCAGCTGCCTCCGGGCTCCCGGGCGTGTGTCAAAGACGGTGGCTGGTGCCCAGCGAGCTGCCGACGGCCAGTTCGGCCCGCAGGTCGGTCTGGGGCAGGAGCACGGCGAAGCGCGTGCCATTGGTATCGCTTTGCAGGCTGATCGAGCCATGCAGGACATCCAGCAGCTGCTTGACGATGGCCAGGCCCAGACCGGTGCCGCCGCTCTGCCGGCTGCGGTGGGCATCGACACGGTAGAAGCGCTCGAACACCCGCTCCTGATGGTCGCTGGGGATGCCGATGCCGGTATCCTGCACGACCAGGCTGATGCGGTTGTCCGCGGTCGCGGCCATGCGCAGCCAGACCGTGCCCTGCGGGCGGTTGTAGCGGATGGCGTTGGAGACCAGGTTGCCGATCAGCTGGCGCACCAGCTCGGCATCGGTCACCGCAGGCAGGCGCTCAGGCGCCTCGAGCACCAGGGTGACCTGCTGGCGCTCGGCGGCGCGGGTGTATTCATCGATGATGGTACGGCCCATCTGCACCAGATCGGTCGCGCTCGGGCGGACCTCCCAGGCGCCCTGCTCGAGGCGGGAGAGGGTCAGGACGTCGCGCACGATCTCGGCCAGGCGGTCGGAGTGGCGCGCTATCTTCTCGATGAAGTCCCTGGCGATGGCCGGATCATGGTCGAGCGCCCCGTCGAGGAGGGTCTCGGTGAATCCGCCGATCGCGGTCAGGGGGGTCTTGAGCTCATGGCTGACGGCGGCGATGAAATCCCGCCGTGCGCCTTCGAGACGCTTGAGCTCGGTCAGATCGTGCAGCACCACCACGCGCACGCCCGGGCCCGCGGGCGAGATCATGGCGCGCAATTGCCGGCGCCGGTGCTCGATTTCGCTGCCCGAGGCCATCGATTCGCGGTCCTGCGCGCCACCCGCGGCGCGTCCTGGCGGACCCGCTCCGAGCACCGGCAGATGCTCGTAGTACGGCTGCATCACCACCTCGGCGCCGCCGGCGGCCAGCTGGCGGTAGGCGGGATTGGCATAGAGCACGCGATCGAGGGCGTCGACGCAGGCCACGCCTTCGCTGAGCGCCCCCAGGGCGGCATCGAGCAGGGCCTTCTGCCCGGCGATCTCGTTCTGGCTGGATTGCAGGCGCTCGCCCATGGCGTTCAGCTCGTGGCCGAGATGCGCCATGACGTCGGAGCCGAGTAGGCCGGCCCGGCGGGTGAACTCGCCCTTGGCGAAGGCGCGCGCCACTGCGACCAGCTCCGCCACCCGGGTGCGGTCGCGCCAGAGGTGCATCAGGATGATGATGCTGGAGACGGTGATCACCAGCGCGGTGGCGATCCACATCGGCTGGGAGAGCTTCTGGTCGAGGCCCTCCTCGACCTCGATCGGCGCGGCGATGCGCAGCACTCGTCCATCCGGCAGGGCCACCGCGACATAGAACAACTCGCGTGCGATGGAGTCCGAGTGCCGCCGGCTGAAGCCGTAATGCTCGCGGCGCGCCTGCTGCACCTCGGGGCGGGTGTTGTGGTTGTCCAGCTGGCTGGCATCGGCATAGGAGTCGAAGGTCACCTTGCCATCGGATGCGATCAGGGTCAGCCGGCGCTCCTTGGGGATGCTGACGGTGCGCAGCCGGGTGCCATCGCTGTCCAAGGCGAGCAGGCCCGCCACCAGATCGACCTCGCTGCGCAGCTGGCTGGTCAGGCCATCGGTGACCGCCGAGGAGACCACGGAATACTGGTAGGCGAGCGCCAACCAGATCACCACCGTGAGCAGCACCGCCGCCACTGCCAGCCAACGGGCCCCCAGCAGCAGCGCGCGCCAGTTCGACACGCTATTGGTACTCGGTGAAGCGGTAGCCGACGCCGCGGACGGTCTCGATGTAGCGGTCGTAGGGACGGATCTTGTTGCGCAGGTTGCGCACGTGGACATCGATGGTGCGATCGGTCACCACCGCATCGCCATCGCCGAGCCGGTCGAGCAGGTCGTAGCGCCCGTAGGCGATGCCGGGATGGGAGGCGAGGAAGTACAGGAGCTTGAACTCGGTCAGGGTTACCGGTGCGAGATCCTCGCCGACCGTGACGCGGTGGCGCACCGGGTCAATGACCAGCTTCTCGATCTGCAGCCGCCGGCGCTCGCCACCGCTGCTCGCGTCATCGCGGTTGCGGTTGAGCCGGACCTTGATGCGCGCCATCAGCTCCTTGATGCGGAAGGGCTTGGTCACGTAATCGTCGGCACCCAGCCCCAATCCCAGGACCACATCGCTCTCCTCGCCCTTGGCGGTGACCATGATGATCGGGATGCTCGCGAAGTTGGCATCGGCGCGCATGACCTTGCAGACATCGAGCCCATCGCGGTCGGGCAGCATCAGGTCGAGCAGCACGAGGTCGAAGGTGTGCCGGCGCAGCTCATGCAGGCCGTCGTTGCCGGTACCTGCCACCATGACCATGTGCCCATCCTTCTCGAGGTTGTAGCGCAGCAGGGTCTGGATGTCGGGTTCGTCTTCAATGATCAGCAGTCGTGACATGATGGCTCCACACGGGATGGCTGCGGGCGGGTCTACTTGTCGGGGATGGTGTCGTGATGATGGCGGATATTGGTGCCACGGTAGATGTATACCGTCTCCTCGCCGATCGAGACCGCAATGTCGGCGATATGCTCGAGCAATGAGGCGGCGCGCAGCAGGTGGGTGTATTCGCGGATCTTGTCCGACTGCTCCTGCATGCGCTCCTGGATGCCCTCGTAGCATTCCTTGGTCAGGGCGTCGGCCTGGTGCTCGTCGGTGATGACCCCGCGGGCGAGGGCGAGGTTGCCGGTGACGAACGCCTCCATCGCATGGCGCACCATGGTCAGGACGACGTTGCTGAGCGCCTGGATTGCGGTCGGATTGTCGACCAGCTGGTGCCGGGCGATGAAGGAGGCGCGCTTGGCCACGCTCTCGGCGAGATCGCCGACCTGCTCGAGATCGGAGGTGATGCGCATCGCCGATATCACCAGGCGCAGCTCCCCGGCCATCGGCTGCTGCAGGGCGATGATCTGGTGGCAGCGGTCCTCGATCGCGGTCTCGAGGGTATCGAGCTGCTCCTCGATCACCCGGCACTGCTCGCGCGCCTCCACTTGCGGGCGCTGGATCGCCTCGATGGCGATGGTGAGCGAGCGTTCGACCAGGTTGCCCATATTGACCAGCGAGCGCTTCAGCTCCGCGAGGTCGAGATCGAAATGGCGAATCTGATTCATGGATGCCTCTTAGAATGAAGCTCTGCGATCGGGATGCACATGCTCAGCCGAACCGACCCGTTATGTAGTCCTCGGTCTGCTTCTGATTCGGGTTGGTGAATATCGTCAGTGTCGTATCATATTCGATGAGCTTGCCCAGGTAGAAAAAGGCGGTGCGGTCGGAGCATCGGCCGGCCTGCTGCATGTTATGGGTGACGATCGCGATGGTGAAGTCGTGTTTCAGCTCGTCGATCAGCTCCTCGATCTTCAGCGTGCTGATCGGGTCGAGCGCGCTGGTCGGCTCATCCAGCACCACAAAGCGCGGTTTCAACACCATGGCTCTGGCGATGGCGATGCGCTGGCGCTGTCCGCCGCTGAATTCGTGCGGGTAACGATCCGCGGAGTCGGCCGACAGCCCGACCTCCTCCAGTTCCGCCGCGACCCGGCGGATGCGCGCGTCATGCGACAGGCCGGGTTCGTGAACCTGCAAGCCCTCGGCGACGATATCCCCGACCGACATCCGCGGCGACAGGCTGCCGAACGGGTCCTGAAACACGACCTGCATGCGCGCTCGCAGGCGCCGCATCGCCTTGCGGTCCAGGGATGCCATATCCTGACCGGCGAAAGCAATCCGGCCAGCCGCGCGTTCCATCCGCAACACCGCGAGCCCCAGTGTGGTCTTTCCCGATCCGGACTCGCCGACCAGCCCCACCGTTTCGCCCTCGCGGACCGACACCGATACGCCATCGACCGCTTTCACGACTGCAACGGTCCGGCGCAGCACACCGCGGCGCACCGGAAAATGGACGCGCACGTCGTCCGCCTGCAATAACAAAGGCGTGCCGGCAGGTAACGGTGCCGGCGCACCCTTCGGCACGGCGGCCAATAGCATGCGGGTGTATTCATGGGCGGGCGCGGCGAAGACGCCTGCCACCGGGCCGGCCTCAACGATCACGCCATCCTTCATCACGCAGACCCGGTCGGCGTAGCGGCGGACAATTTGCAGGTCGTGGGTGATCAACAGCAGCGCCAGGCCTCGTTTCTGCTTCAGTTCGGCGAGCAGCGCCAGGATCTGCGCCTGGATCGTTACGTCAAGCGCGGTGGTTGGTTCGTCGGCGATCAGAAGCGACGGGTCGTTGGCCAACGCCATGGCGATCATCACGCGCTGCCGCTGCCCGCCGGAGAGCTGATGCGGAAACGCGTCCAGCCGGTGCTCGGCGTCGGCAAAACCCGCCTGGGTCAGTGCCGCAATGACCCGGGACCGCACGGTTTTGGCAGGCAGGGTGCGGTGCAGGATGACGGCCTCGGTCACCTGGGTGCCGATGCGTTGCAACGGGTTGAGGCTGGTCATCGGCTCCTGGAACACGATTCCGGCCAGGCCGCCGCGCGCCTGGTGCAGCACCGACGGGGCTGCACCGATCATGTCATTGCCGTTCAGGCGGATGCGCCCGGTCGGATTGGTGCCGCCGCGCGGCAACAGTTGCAGCAGCGACAGCGCGGTGAGCGACTTGCCAGAGCCGGATTCGCCCACGATAGCAAGCGTCTCCCCGCGATCCAGGGTGAACGACACGCTGTCCACCACACGCTTTTCGCCAAAGGCGACGGACAGGTTCTCGACCTCGACCAGGCTCATGCGGTGACCTGAGCAACTACCACTTGTTCCGCACCGTACGCGGGTGGGGCACCGTGGAAATCACTGTATTCGGCTTCCACTGTGAAACCGGCCAGTTCCAGCAGGTGATGCAGTTCCCAGCGCCAGGTCCAGCGTATGCTTAACGTCAGCGCCTGTTCCTCGGCCGACGTTCCGTCCGCGTTCAGGGCACGGTACCGCCAGTGATCGTGCCGTACCTGCGCCAGGTAGTCGAAATCGGTTGACTGCATCACGGCCTCGACACGCCGGCCGGTCAAGGCATCGATGCCGGCCATCCGCTCAACAGGCCCACCCCCCTGGAGAAAACGAAGATTGGGATCGAACAGATGCAGCGCCAACGTGCCGCCGGGCCCGAGGTTGCGTCGAAACGACTCAAGCGCCCGGCGTTGGTCGTCCGCCGTCAGCAGAACCTGGACGGCACGAAACGGTACTATAACAAGTCTAGACCCCGTGTCGCCCAGCCAGAATTCACGCATATCCCCCTGCACCAGGGTCACACGGTCGCCGCATCCTGCCGCGGCCGCACGCTGTGCTGCGATCGCCAGCATATCGCCTGACAGGTCAAGGCCGGTGACGTCCATCCCGGCCTGCGCCAGACGAACGCCGACGCGGCCGGTGCCGATTCCGACCTCCAGCACCTTGCCACCAGTGCGGCGTGCCAACCCGAGATAGAATTCGACATCGCCGTCGATCACACTGCGGCCTTCCTGCATGGAATCGTAGCTGCGCACGTGCAGGGTTGCGCCCTCATAGAATCCCGTCATTGCGGCAATCTCCTTGGATCGAAAGCATCCCGTACCGCTTCGCCGATGAAAATCAACAGTGTCAGCACGCCGCCCAGCACGAAGAACGCCGTCAGGCCCAGCCACGGTGCTTGCAGATTGTTCTTAGCCTGTGCAACGAGTTCGCCCAGCGACGGCGATCCCGGTGGCAGGCCGAAGCCGAGGAAATCCAGTGTTGACAGCAACGTCACCGACCCTGACAGAATAAAAGGCAAGAACGTCAAGGTCGCAACCATCGCATTCGGCAGGATATGCCGCCACATCACCACCGTATCCGACACACCCAGCGCCTTGGCTGCCCGGACATATTCCAGGTTGCGGCCGCGCAGGAATTCGGCGCGCACCACACCGGTCAGGTTCATCCAGCGGAACAGCAGCAGAAAAATCAGCAGCACCCAGAACCCCGGCGTGATGATGCTGCCCAGGATGATCAGCAAATAGAGTTCCGGCATGCCGCTCCAGATCTCGATAAATCGCTGGAACAGCAGATCGGTCAGGCCGCCGTAATAACCCTGCACCGCGCCGGCCATCACACCGATGACGGATGTCACCGCGGTCAAAGTGAACCCGAACAGCACCGACAGGCGAAAGCCATAGATCACACGCGCCAGAACATCGCGCGCCTGATCGTCCGTGCCCAGCGGATTGTGCCACGACGGCGGGGCCGGCGAAGGAACCGGCATATCCTTCACCGTGGTATCGTAACTGAACGGCAACGGCGGCCAGAGCGCCCAGCCCTGCGCGGCGATCGCCTTCGCCACGTCGGGGTCGGTGTAATCGGCCTCGGTGGGCATGAAGTCGGCGCCGAACGTGTCCTCGCTGTAGTCGCGCAGCACCGGCACATACCAGTTGCCGTCGAAATGGATCAGCAGCGGCCGGTCGTTGGCGATGAACTCGGCGAACAGCGACAGGCCGAACAGCAGCATGAATAGCCGCAACGACCAGACACCGCGACGGTTCTGCTGGAAGATCGCCAGGCGGCGGCGCGTCACCGGAGACAGGCGCATCATCCCCGCGACTCAAAATCGATCCGCGGATCGACCACGGTGTAAAGCAGATCGCCGGCAATCTGCATCAGCAGTCCCAGCAGAGTGAAGATATACAATGTCCCGAACATCACCGGATAATCGCGCTGGATTGCCGCCTGAAACCCCAGCAGCCCCATCCCGTCCAGCGAAAAGATGATCTCCACCAGCAACGCCGAAGTGAACAGAATCCCGATGAACGCCTGCGGGAATCCGGCAACGATCAGCAGCATCGCATTGCGGAACANNGTCAGCATCGTCAGGCTGGCGAACCCGCCGACCACCATGGCCAATGTCGGCAAAGCCATGTGCCACAGATAATCCGTCAGCCGTTCGGTCCAGGGCCAGTTGCGAGAGCCTTCGCTGGTCAGGCCACTCAGCGGGAAGACATGCAAAAAGCTCCCACCCGCAAACAACACAACCAACAAAATCGCAAACAGGAAACTCGGCACGGCGTAACCAATGAGTACCGCGGCACTGGTCGCCAGATCGAACCGCGAACCGTTGCGCACCGCCTTGGCAATGCCCAGCGGGATCGACACCAGATAAATCAGCAAGGTTGACCAAAGCCCGAGCGAAACGGACACCGGCAGTTTTTGCAGCACGAGTTGCAAAACGGTCTGGTCACGAAAGAAACTGCGCCCGAAATCGAACCGCAGGTAACCGCTGATCATCTCTTCAAACCGGGTCAGCGGCGGCTTGTCGAAGCCGAACATCTTGCGG
>PLEW01000006.1 GCA_003136555.1 Planctomycetota bacterium
GATGTACAGGACGTCCTTCGCCACGATCCCGCGACCGAATCCTATAAGGTGCAGGTCTCCGTCCAGCAGGCACTGGTCATCCTCACTGGCACGGTCGGCTCCTATGCGGAGAGGCTGCTCGCTGAGCGCATCGTCAAGGGCATCCGGGGGGTCATCGGGATCCGCGATGGCATTGCCGTCGGTTACCTTGGGCAGCGGAAGGGGATGGAGATCGCCGGCGACATCCGCGATCGGCTCCAATGGGACNNCTCCGTGGCGATGATGGACGGCGCAGCGATCCTGACCGGGTCGGTCGCCTGCGTCAGGGACACCAGACGGGCGTTTGAGGATGCATGGGTGGATGGGGTGAGGTCCGTAGACGTCAGCGGGCTTCGCATCGATCCCTGGGAGCGCGATGATGCGCGCCGGGTAATGATCAACGCCCCGACGTCGGATCACGATATCGGGCAGGCGATCCTGGCCGCATGGCATCTTGATCCGCGCACTTCGGGTTTCCACCTTGCGGTCACCGTCGAGGACGGCGAGGCGAGCATCAGCGGCGAGGTGGGGAACCTACGAGCCAGGATATCAGCCGCTCAGGACGCACAGAACACAGTCGGCGTCGCGAGCGTCGCGAACAGGGTGCGGGTGAAGCCCGTGGCGCATCTCTCGGATACGGAGGTGGCGACGCGCTTGACTGCAGCTCTGGCCACGGATCCGCTTCTGACACACGTCGCCATCGTCGTCTCCGTGAAGAGCGGCGTCGCCGCCCTCATCGGATCGGTGGATTCGAGCTACCAGAGATCCGAAGCCATGGATATCGCGTCGCGGACCACGGGGGTGGTGACGATCCACGATGACCTCGCACTCGCGCAGGACGATGCGAGCCGCCATGCCGACCTCATGCCAATCGATGATGGCGTCCTCTCCTTACCGTCCTATGACTCGGCACCAACGTTGAGCGACACCCAGATCAAGCGGACCATCGAGGACCGGCTGTCCTTGTCTCCAGACGTGGACCGGAGCGGAATCACGGTCGCTGTCACCGACGGGGTGGCCACCTTGTCCGGCACCGCCGGGTCCTGGATCGGTCGACGTGAGGCCGTTCTGGATGCCCGTCAGAGCCATGCGACGGCGGTGGTCGATCACCTCGATCTCAAACGGGGCATTTGGCGAAGTCCTTGAGGCGACAGACGGCGTCGTCGCTGCAGGACCGGGACCTGTCTTGATCGCTCCGTTCCGCTTGTTGTTGCATGCCCATGGCCCAATGGCTGATCAGCCGGTGCATGTCGGGCTCCTGCACGCGGGATGGTATGCTCTTGCATCCGGGTCAGTTGATGGTCTGCGCAGGAGNNGCGCCCTCTCCCCATAACCGCAGCGGGAGAACATCCACCTCATCGTCCTGATCGATGGCCATGATGCGGACGGTATTGACGCCAGGCTTGAGGGTGACGTGGGCGGTATATACGCCGTCAGCCCCTAATCTGCTGGCAGGGACCAGTTCACGCTTGTCGTCGTCGAGGAACAGGGTGATGGCGCGTAGCCGGTCGTCAGCAACCTTCACCGAGATATCAACCCGCTCTCCGCCCTCAGGCTGGATACGCAGTAGCGTCACGGTCGGCGGCGTGATCGGCTGCGGATGAAGAGTGGAATGCACGGGTATGGTCAGGGCGCTGACCAGGGTGGCGCGGTAACGCCCATCGATCCCCTCGTCGAAGCGCTCCTCGGCGCGAATCTGTACTTTGACGGAACGGACATCGGCCGGCGCAGGATCGCCGGCATGGATGATGGCGGGATGGACATGGATCGGGATGGCGACCGAGACCGCGGCGTCCTTGGACAGGGGCCCGAGCTTGACGCGGTTCTCGCCGAGCTGCACGGCGGGGTCGTCATCCTTGAAGATGCGCAGATCGATGGGCAAGGAAGTGCCTTCGCCATCGTTGCGCAGGTTCAGGTGGAGGGTCGCCGCCTGATCGGGGTTGAGCTGGCCATCTCCGCTCGGGTTGTCGATTCTCCATGAATAGCTGAGATGCGGGCGCGGCTGCGCCCCTACCCTCAGGCGGACCGGAACGTGGGCAAACGGCGCAACCTGGCCGTCATGGTGGAGTTCCAGCTCGAACCGCTCCTCTCCGCTGTAGAGCCGCGGCGGTACCTTGAACATCAGNNCCTGGTCGTCCCATAGCGGACTGGCCTTGTCGGCGGAGACCACGCCATAGAAGCGGCCGAGATCGCTCGATGATCCATTGCTGATGGTGAAGGTGAGTGGAGCGCTCTCCCCTGCAGTCACTGTCAGGGGCCCCTCGTATGCGATGGTCATCGCGCCTGCGGGGACCTCCGTCGCCGGACCCCAGACGATCGCTGGCGTACGGGATTCCAGCGCCGTGGCCAGCGCGGCGGATTCCTGCGCCGCCCGCTGGGCGATCGGCGAACGGAGCTGCTCGAGCAGGGTGCTCCTCGGTTCCGGTCTTTTGGCGGTAGCGGTGCCACCGCTGGCCACCACAGGAGCGCTCACCGCCTGCCCGATCAGGTCGATGGCCAGACGCGCCTCCTGATCGGGGATGAAGTCGGCGCTGGCGATCGACGAGCGCCTGAGCTCCTTCGGATCGAGCTCGTGACCAACCCAGCCCAGCTCGTAGGTGGCGCCGTGCGCGTAGGCATGCGTGTTGGCGAGGGCGAAGGCGTCATCGCCTTCCCGCGCTCCGGCGAGCGGCCGCATCGCTATGCTGCCATCCTTGCGCACCGTATGCAGATTGAGCAGGACGTCGGGGGTGATGCCGACATCCTGGATCGACACGCCACCCGGTAGCTGGTACTCCTGGATGGTCATCTTCAGCCGGCTGCCATCTTGGAGGCTGCTGACGGTCTGCACCGACCCCTTGCCGTAAGAGACGGTGCCCATCACAACTGCACGATTATTGCGCTGCAGCGCGCCGCCGAGGATCTCGGCTGCGCTCGCCGTCCCTCCCGAGATCAGCACCGCCATCGGTACGTCGATGAGCTGGCGCGATGAGCTCCTGGAGATCTCCGTCGTGCCATCGCCACTGACTGTCCTGACGATCTCGCTTCCCGCGCCGAGGAAGAAGTCGCTGATCAGTCGAGCCTGATCGAGCAGTCCGCCGCCATTGAAGCGAAGGTCGAGGACGAATGCCTTCATGGGTCCGCGGCTCTGGAGCGTGCGGATGGCACGGTAGAGCTCACGCGCGGTGTGACCGTTGAATTCATCCATGCGGACATAGCCGACCTCCCCGGCGCGGAAGGCCTGCATGGTGATCACCTGGACCAGGTCGCGGATGATGGGGATATCCAGTGCATGAGCGACGGCCTTGCGCTCAATGGTGAGCATCACCTGCGATCCCTTCGGCCCGCGGATGCGGTGGGTGATTTGTTCGAGGTCGAGCCCGGNNTCCTCGATGCCGGCGCGATCGGCGGGCAGGCCGGGTATGGCATGCTCGATGCAGCTGGCGCCCTCCTCCTCCTTGAGGAATGCCCCGACACCGTAGAATTCGCCGGCTATTTCCTCCTGGAACATCTTGCCCTGTTCGGGGGGCATGAGCTCGGTATGGGGATCAAGGCACCGCAGGGCCCCATTGACCAGGTCGTAATCGAGCGCTCGGGCCCGTTGCGGCGTGAAGCTGGCATGGTCGACGGCGATGCGCACGCGCTCAA
>PLEW01000220.1 GCA_003136555.1 Planctomycetota bacterium
ACCTCGACCATCACCGAGCGCATCTATCCGGAGCGCTTCATGGCGGCCGCGGAGATGAAGCGCATGGGCGCCAAGATCAGCGTCGCCAACGGCCAGGCGGTTATCCAAGGCGTCGGTCGGCTGAGCGGTGCCGAAGTCATGGCCAGCGACCTGCGCGCCTCTGCGGCGCTGGTGATCGCCGGTCTGGCAGCCGAAGGCGAGACGCGCATCAGCCGCGTCTACCACATCGATCGCGGCTACGAACGCATCGAGGAGCGCCTGCGCCGCCTGGGGGCCAAGATCCAACGCACCAGCAGCGAGGATGATCCGGCGGCGGCGGCCGCCGCTGCGGGTTGAACGGCCGCACCCTCGGGACAGCTCCAGGGTCCTCCCACGAGCTGCGACCCCCCTCGGGAGCCCCTGATCGCCCGCATCCGCCCGCCCTTTGACGGCCGGCACCTGCTGCCAACCTCATACCTCCTCTCTGCCACCCCATGACCATCCGCCAGACCACCCTCGCCGATCTCATCAGCGCGCTCCAGGCGCGTACGCCGACCCCCGGTGGCGGTGCGGCTGCGGCGGTCGCAGCCGCCCTCGGCTGCGCCACCGGCGCAATGTCGGCGCGCTATACCACCGGTCCGAAATGGGGTGCGCTCTCGGATCAGGCGCTGGCCCTGGCCGAGACCCTCGACGAGGCGGCGCGCCAGTGCCTCGAGCTGGCCGACCAGGATGTGCTCGCCTTCGAGGCCCTGACCGCCGCGCGCCGCAGCAAGGATGGCCAGATCATCGCGCACACCAAGGACCGGGCGCTCGCCATCCCGGGCGACCTGCTGGCCGCATGTGCACTGCATGCCCATGCGCTCGCTGCCTTCCTCACGCTCTCCAATCCACATCTGCTGTCGGACGTCAAGGTCGCCATCCACCTGCTGTGCGGCGCCGGACGCGCGGCCTGGCAGACCCTGCTGATCAACCAGCCCAGCCTTGAGCAGCAGCAGGTCGCCGCCACCCACCTGGCTGCCCTGGGACGGGCAGAGGCGGCGGCGCTCTCGCTCGCGGGCACGGGCGGGCTGCCGTGAGGCCCCCCCCGGCTATGCGCCTGCTGGTGCTCGCTGCCCTGGCGTTGTGCGCCTACGGCCAGGATGCCGGCGAATCGACCTCGGTTCCGGGAGGCTTCACCGCCAGCATCGCGGGCGAGGTGCTGCATGCCAATACCCTGGTGATCGGCAACTTCGCCCTCAGCGACGTGGTCGCCAAGCCGACCCTGGTCGCCCAGGCGCTGACCTTCTCGGATTGCCGCGCCTCTGCCTATGGCGGGTCGGTGGTGGGGGCGATGACGGTCGACTTCCAGACCAACCGCGAGCATTGCGTCCTCGATGCCGACAGCATCGACCTGATCGCCCTGCTCGGCGATTTCGGCGCCACTCCGGAGAACATCGGCGGCAAGCTCAGCGGCCATATCGAACTGAACTTCCCGACCGGCCACGTCGACCAGATGATCGGTCGCGGGACCTTCGCCATCCGCGACGGCAATCTTGTCGAACTGCCCTTCCTCGCCAATCTGCTGGTCGGCGATTTCAGCAACGCACGTGGGCAGGACAGCGCCGAGGGCGCATTCGAGATCAGCGATCGGCTGGTGAAGTTCTCCAGCGCCACCATCACCATGCCGAAGGGCCGCCTGGTGATCAACGGCACCGTCAGCCTCGATGGTGACCTGCGCCTGCGCGTCATCCCTCACGTCGGCAACTTCCTCGGCCTGGGCAATGTGCCGCTCCTGGGCAAGGTCCTGGAGAACGTCTTCGGCTCTGCGACCAGCTATGTCGCGCGTGCGCTGGTGCGGGGGCACATCTCCAAGCCCCAGGTCGTCATGAACCCCTTCGGGGAATGACCGCAGTCACTCGCCGGCGAGGGTGGCCAGCACGGTGCGGGAGGTCGCGTGCACGCGATGCTCGCCCAGCCAGATGCCCTGCCAGGTGCCCAATGCCAGGGTGCCGGCGCGGATCGGCAGGCTGAGCGAGCAGCCGAACAGCGCCGACTTGACATGGGCGGGCATGTCGTCCGGTCCCTCGTCATCATGATGGAAGTAGACGGCGCCATCGGGGACCGCCTGGGCGCCCCAGCGCTCGAGGTCATGGCGCACCTCGGGGGCGGCGTTCTCGTTCAGGAACAGCGATGCCGAGGTATGCTGGAGCAGCAGGTGCAGGACGCCCACCGCGATCGGCGCCAGCTGCGGCACCCCGGCGACGATCTCATCGGTGACGAGATGGAAGCCGCGCGCACGTGGGCGCAGCCGGATGGTGGCCTGGGCATAGGCCATGGCGGCTCATCCCCGTTCGCTCGGGGCGCGCGGCCGGCCGCGCTGCAGGAAGCGCGCGGGCACGCCGATGGGATAGAGAGTCATGCCGTGCTCGTTGACGCGCGCCTCATCATACTGGTTGCGGCCATCGAAGATGGTCTTGGCGGCGAGCTGGCTGGCGAGGCGCCGGAAGTCGGGCCGGCGATAAGGGCGCCACTCGGTCATCAGGCACAGCACATCGGCACCCTGGGTGGCGTCGTAGGGATCGTCGACATAGGTCACGCGCTCGAGCTTGCCCAGGGTCCGCCGCGCCTCCTCGACCGCCTTGGGGTCGTGGGCGCGTACGCTCGCACCGGCCTGGCTGAGGTAGCGCACAAGTTCGAGTGCGGGCGCTTCGCGCACATCATCGGTGTTGGGCTTGAAGGCCAGCCCCCAGACGGCGATGGTGAGCTCTGCGATGGTGCGGCCGTTGAGCTCGCACCAGGCCAGCAGCTTGCGCTGGATGACGCCCTTCTGCCGCTGATTGATGTTGTCGACCGCGCGCAGGAGCTCCGCCTCGTAACCGGCGCCGGCAGCGGCGTGCACCAGGGCGCGCACATCCTTGGGGAAGCAGCTGCCGCCATAGCCCACCCCGGGGTGGAGGAACTGCAGGCCGATCCTGCCGTCAGCGCCAACGCCCAGGCGGACCTGGCGGACATCCGCGCCGACCACCTCGCAGATGTTCGACACCTCATTGATGAAGCTGATCTTGGTCGCGAGCATGGCGTTGGCGGCGTACTTGGTCATCTCCGCCGAGCGGATGTCCATGGTATAGAAGCGCAGGCCGTTTCTGATGAACGGGGCATAGAGGTCGTGCAGGAGGACCTCGGCGCGCTGCGCATCCACTCCCACGACCACGCGGTCGGGGCGCATGAAGTCGTCGACCGCCGAGCCCTCCTTGAGGAATTCCGGATTCGAGGCGACATCGAAGGGGATGCTGACGCCGCGGCGGGTCAGCTCCTCGCCGACCCAGCCGCGCACCCGGTCCGCGGTGCCGACCGGCACCGTGCTCTTGTCGACCACCAGGCAGTAGCTGGCGAGGTTGCGGCCGATATCGCGCGCCGCCGCCTCGACGTAGCGCAGGTCGGCCTCGCCGCCGTCGGTCATCGGCGTACCGACGCAGATGAAGGCGATCTCGGTCTCCACCAGCGCCTGGCTGGCGGAGGTGGTGAAGATCAGGCGATGCCCGTGGACATTCTCCTCGACCAGCTCATGCAGTCCCGGCTCGAAGATGGTGAGTTCGCCCGTCTTCAGGCGCTCGACCTTTGCCGCGTCGATATCGACGCAGGTGACGAAATTGCCCATCTCGGCGAAGCAGGTGCCGGTGACCAGACCGACATATCCGGTGCCGAAGATGGCGATGCGCATGGGACGGCCTTTTTCTGCGGTTCGCCCTATCCTGGCAACCGCGCACTTCTTTCAAGGTCCCGCGAGCGCGCTCTGCAGGCCACCGTGAGCTTGCGGCGATGCACAATCGCCGGAAGAGGACGCCTGGCGCTCGGCGACCATGGTGAGGCCGGCAGGCGCCAGCCCGTTGGCGCTCCTGCCCTTCTCGGCGCTTAGAAGCTCCAGCCGACGAAGGCGCCGATGGTGGCGACATTGGCCTTGAGGTCGACGGTGGTGCCACTGAAGTCGTGGCTGCTCTGGCTGTGCAGGTAGCCGACCCCAACACCGGCGACCACCGGCAGGATCGGCGGATGCACCGCCAGGTTGAGGTTGGCGCCGTATTCGCTGACGTTGCCGTTGGCCGAGCTGCCCGACTCCTGCAGCTTCGCCCGTCCGACACCGATGAACGGCATCAGCTCGAGGCGCAGGATGCCGAAGAAGCTCAGGTAGGCGCCGGCATGCACATGGGCTCCATAGGCGGAGTAGGTGTCATCGCCGGTGCTGGAGCTGCGGTCGCGGTGGTCGTAGGAGAGCCCGGCGCCGAACAGCACGCCGATGAACGGGATGTTGGGGTTGGCCACCCAATCGAGCACCCAGCGGCTGGACTGGCTCCAGTCGTCGTGGTTGACTGTGCCGCCGATGGTCTCGGTCTCCTTGGTGCCGGTGACGGCATAGCCCAGGCGCAGGTCGTCCTCGAGGACGTCCAATGCGCTGGCGTAGCCGGCATAGCCGGCGCAGCAGGTGAGCAGGGCGCAGGTGCGAATGATGGCCATGATGACTCCCGGTGATGTCAGCGGCGTGGTCGATGCTCCGGCCGGGCGAAGCGGATCCGCCTCGTTCACGCCGACCGGGGAGATTGCCCGGTCCTACCATCCCCGAATGCCATCTTCCAGTCCGATCTGCTCGTTTCTGCCGCGGCGCACCGCATGCCGTGGTGGCATCTTGCACCTGGGGCGAGCGACCGAAGCTGCTTGGCACGCGCATGCCGACGATGCCCCGCCTCCGCTCCCCGCTGCTCCTCCTGGCTGCCGCCACCCTGGCCGCAGCGCAGGATTACCAGATCGTCATCGACCGGCCGGAGAAGGTGGCGGAGCGCGCGGCCCTGCATGCCACCTGCGCGAGCAACCAGCAGCGCTATCTGGGCATCGGGGGAACGCCGATGCGCCGGCAGGATGCCAACTTCGAGATCACCATCGATGCCGAACGCACGGTACTGGAAGTCAGCGCCCAGGGCCAGCCGACCGTCGTGCAGCTGACCATCGTCAAGGCCACGCGCACCGAGGCCGGCCGCGGTACGGCGGTGCTGCTGCCGCCAGGGTCAGTGGTGCTGATGGCGGCTGGCGACAAGGAGACCACCTTCAGCGACGGCGACAAGGCCGCCCTGCCGGTCAGCGCGCTGCCCTCGCTGCGCATGACCCTGCACCTGAGCGCCGGCAAGGCGAAGGATGATCCGGCCTTCGGCTCGAGCGTGCGCCGTCCCCTCGCCGCGAGCTGGCCGATCGAGCCGCAGGCCGCGGCCCTGGTGCTGCAGGACCTGGCGTTCACCGTCGATCCGCAGCACCTGTCCGGCACCACCACCCTGGCGGAGGCGCTCAAAGGCAGCGGGCGGGACTGCCTGCGCCTGACCACTGAGCTGGCCTTCAGCGGATTCACCATGACGCTGTCCAAGGGCATGCAGGTGACCGCCTCGTCGGCCACCCTCGAGATCGCCCGCATCGTGCCAGTAGAGGTGGCCGCGCCAGGCGGCCAGGAGACGCGATCGCTCAAGCTGCACATGGAAGCTGCCGGGCAGGCCACCCAGTCCGGAGTGGTGCAGCAGATTGCCGCCTCGATCGATCTCACCCAGGTCAACGAACTGGATCTCATCCCCATCGCTTCCCCGACGCGCTAGCCGGAGGCGGGGGTGCGCCGGGGTCAGCGACGGATGGCGCGGACGATGGCCTCCGCCTGGCGCGTCCGCTCATCCGGCAGCATCAGCCACACCCCGGCGAGCCGCTCGCGCCAATGTGCGAGGAAGCGCAGCACGCCCTTGGCATCCTCGTCCGGATCGTTCGCCAGGCGCTGCTTCAGCCGCTCGGGCACCGACAGCGAGGGCAGCTCGTTGTCGAGCTCGTCCGCGGTCGCGGCATCGGGCAGCACCAGGATCTCGGCGAACAGCGGAACGCTCACGCGCGGCGCGGACATCAGCGAACGGAAGACCGCGGGATCGTAGATCGGCTGCAGGGTGAGGAAGTCCGCCCCCGCTTCGACATAGCCGGCATCCAGCCCGCCGCTGCCGAGCCGCCTGGCCTGGGCGGCGGCGATGCGCACGCCGACGGTGAAGGCGGTCGGCTCCTCGAGGCGCGCACCGGAGAGCTCGCGCCCGGCATTGAGCTGCTTGACCGCGCGCACCAGGGCCACCGCATCGCTGCCGCGGCCGACGGCATCGGCACGGGTCTCGCCCGAGAACACGCCGTCGTCGATGATGACCGTGCGGATGCCGAGCAGGTGGGCCGTCAGCAGCAGCTCCTGGCCCGCCCCCAGGCTGGTGTCGGCGGCGATCAGCTCGAGCACCGCCGGCTTGCCAGTGGCATCCTGCAGATGCCGCAGCCGGGCGGGAAGGCGGGCGCCTCGCGATGCGCCGGGCCAGCCGCTCAGCAGCCCGACTGCGTCCACCCCCGCCGCCACCAGGCGAGCCAGCGCGGCGCTGCTGGCGGTCGGGGACAGGCGGGCCGGGACCAGCGCGAAGACCGGGAAGCGCCCGGGACCCGCAAGCGCCAGCAGGCCCTGCCCGGGGGCAGCGGCGGCTTCCTGCGCTGGGACGGGGCCCACGCTCTCGGCGGTCTGCCGCACAGCGAGCGGGGCGAGCGACAGCGCGCGCGACAGCGCGGCGATGTGGCTCGGGCCGACGCCGCAGCAGCCGCCGACGATGCCGGCACCGGCCTCGACGTAGGCGCGCATCTGCGCCACCAGGTAGTCCGGCCGCAGGTGGTAGTGGGGACGTCCCTCCTCACGGGTAGGGAAGCCGGCATTCGGCCGGGCCAGGATCGGCAGACTGGTCGCCCGCGCCAGGCGCGCGACCACCGGCAGCAGCTGACGCGGTCCGGCGGCGCAGTTGACCCCCACTGCGCTCGCCCCTGCGAGCGCGCAGGCATGGGCGAACTCGGCGATCTCCAGCGGATCGTCGCGGTCCAGGCTGCGGCTGACCACCACCGGCAGGCGCGAGACGCGCCGCACTCCGCTGAGGGCGGCGATCGCTTCGATGGTCGAGGGCATGGTCTCGATCGCGATCACATCCACCCCGGCATCGGCCATCGCCAGGGCGACCTCGGCGAAGGCCTCCTCGGCCTGCGCGACGGTGATCTCGGCGCCGACCACCGGTCCAAGGGGGCCGAGCGAACCGAGGACGAAGGGCATGGCGGACGATCTGCGCGCCACCTCCCGCGCCAAGCGCACGCCGGCGGCGGCGAGGCGCACGGTCAGCTCGCGGTCGTTGAGCAGGCGATAGCGGTTGACCGCGAAGGTATTGGCGGTGAGGGCCTCGGCGCCTGCATCCAGGTACGCTTGGTGCACCGCCTGCACCAGGTCCGGGTGGTCGATATTGGCGCGCGCGATCTGTCCCGGCGGCACATGGGCGGCGATGAGCTCGCTGCCCATCGCCCCATCGACCACGAGCACGCCGCGCGCCAGCCGGCGATCGAAGGCGCTGCGCATCGGGCGCCACCCGGGAATGCTCACCATGTGGCGGGCGAGCAGATCGGCGATGCGGTCGGCGACCTCGGTGCTCAGGCCGCCGCCGCTGTCGCCCAGCACCCGCGCCAGCGAAGCGCCGTCGACGGCAGGCCGAGCGTCGCTCAGCCGCTCGGCCGCCTGGGCAGTGGCCTCGAGCAGCACGGTGGTGGTAAGCGCGCCCACGCCGCCAGGCACCGGCGTCAGGGCCGCCGCAACCTCGCCGACCGCGGGGTGGACGTCGCCGACGATCTCGTGCCGGCCGTTGGCGGCGGGGATGCGGTTGATGCCGACATCGATGACGATCGCTCCCGGCTTGACCGCATCCCGGCCGATCAGGCCCGCACGGCCGACGGCCACCACCAGCAGGTCGCAGGAGCGCGTATGGCGGGCGAGGTCACGGGTGTCGATGTGGCAGATGGTCACGGTGGCGCCGGCAGCCAGGAGCAGCTGGGCGATCGGCCTGCCGGCGATCGGCGAGGCGCCCACCACCACCGCCTCGATGCCGCGCATCTCGCGCCCGAGCTCGGCAACCGCGACCTTGGCGAGCTCGACTGCCGCCACCGCCGTGCACGGCGCGGGCCCGGGTCGGCCGGCCAGCACCAGGCCGAGGTTGGCGGGGTTGACCCCTTCGACATCCTTGGCCGGGCTGAGCTGGGCCTGGGCCTGGAAATCGCTCAGGGCCGAGGCGCCCTGGTCGGACGGAGGACGGCGGAACGGGCTTTGCAGGATGATGCCATGCACCGAGGCGTCGAGGTTGAGCGCCTCGATCGCCTCGTTGAGCTCCTCCTGGCCGCACCCTGCGGGCAGCTCGACGACGCGGTGCCGGATGCCCACCGCGGTGCAGGCGCTGGCCTGGTTCCTGAGGTAGACCGCCCAGGCGGGATCATGATGCACCGAGACCGCCGTCAGGCAGGGATGGATGCCGCGGCCGGCCAGGCTGCGCACCTGTTCGGCGAGCCGGGCGCGCCGGCCCTCGGCCACCAGCTTGCCATCGATCAGCCGTGCCGTCATGGGCGCCTCCGTACCAGAGCCTAGGGACAGTCCCATCCAGGCCAAGCAGGTGCGGTCGGCAGGCGCCCCACCGCCCCGGGGCTGGTCTCCTGCCACAGCTCCCCCTAGCCACCCCCGCGCGACCGTCCACACTGCCGCCATGCTGGCTTGGCACCTTGGCATGCGCTACCTGCGCAAACGGCGCACCGCCTGGCTGGCACTGGCGGCGATCACCCTCACCGTCGCGGTGCCGGTGCTGGTGCTCGGCATCATGCAGGGCTTCGTCGATATCACCCGCAAGCAGGTGCGCGCCAACGAGGCCGACCTGACCATCGAACCGAGCTTCGCCAGCACCGGATTGAGCGATGGGCCGGAGCAGCGCCATGACGTGCTGGCGGTGCCGGGTGTCGCGACCGTGGCCCCGTTCGTGTCCACCTACTCCATCCTGACCCCGACCGCCAGCTCCGGCGACAGCCGCCAGAACCTGCCGTGCCTGGTCGATGCCATCGATTGGCAGGCAGATGCGGCCATGGGACGCATCGCCCCGGCAGTGCTCCATCCCGCACCGGTGATGGACCTGCATGCCCCGCCGTTGCGCGCCGCGCAGCGCGGCAGCGGCTTTTTGACCCCCCTGTGGCGCGATGACCTGGTGCTCAGCGGCATGGACCTGGTGGCGGGGCTTTGCGGCGCACCTGCACCGCTGCCGCCACGCCTGCGGCCGAACCCCGGCCTGGTGGTGGGGCGAGAGCTGGCCTACAGCAACTGGCTGCGGCCAGGCGAACTGGTGCAGCTGGTGGTGCCCAACGGCAGCGGCGGCACCACCGGCCGCATCATCGCCGAGATCAGCGACACCATCGGCACCGGCGTCTACGAGGTCGACCGCTACGCCGGGCTGCTGCCGCTGCCGCTCGGCCAGCGGCTCGCGGACCTCGCCGCGCGCGGCTCGCATGGCGCACGCGTGAGCGGATACCGCGTCGGTCTGCTTGCCGGCGCCTCCATCGCCACCGTGCAGGCGCAGCTGCGCGAAGCGACCGGCGAGCGCGTCACCACCTGGATGGAGCGGCGCGGCAACCTGGTCAAGAGCATGGAGATCCAGCGCAACATCATCGGCTTGGTGATGATCGCCATCCAGGTCATCGCTGTGTTCATCGTCTATGCCGTCTTCAGCACCATGGTGGCGGAGAAGCGCCATGACATCGGCGTGCTGCTGGGCATCGGCGCCACGCGCCGCGATATCGCCAACGCCTTCCTGCTCGCCGGCCTGGCGGCCTGCATCCTCGGCGGCCTGCTGGGCTGGGCCTTCGGCTGGCTGCTGCTGGCGCTGATCAATCCCTTCACCCGGGCCACCGGCATCGCGCTCTTCCCCCAGGACGTGCTCTACACCCCGGATGCGCCGATCAGCTGGAACCCGCTGATCCCGGTGATCTTCATCGGCATCATGAGCTGCGTCGGCCTGCTGGCGGTGCTGCTGCCCGCCTGGCGGGCCAGCCGCATCGATCCCATCGACATCCTGCGCGAGGGCGGCTGATGGTCAGCGCCATCCGGGTGCAGGCCACCGCCCTGCGCAAAGGCTATCCCGGGCTGCAGGTCCTCGACGGCCTGGATCTCACCGTCCAGGCCGGCGAGGTGGTGGCCATCCACGGCGCCAGCGGCACCGGCAAGAGCACCCTGCTGCATTGCCTGGGGCTGCTCGACCGGCCCGATGAAGGATCGCTCGCGCTCGATGGCATCGAGGTCACTGGGCTGAACGAGCGCAGCCGCGCGCGCATGCGTGCTGACTGCATCGGCTTCGTCTTCCAGGCCTTCCATCTGCTGCCCGAGTTCAGCGTGCTTGAGAATGTCCTGATGGCGGCGCGCACTGCGCGTCGGGATCTCGCCCTGGCGGCGGCGCGGGCGGGCGAGCTGCTCACCGCGGTGGGCCTGGCTGGCAGGCAGGACAGCCCCATCCACACCCTCTCAGGCGGCGAGCGCCAGCGCGTCGCGCTGTGCAGGGCGCTGGTCACCCGTCCGCAGCTGCTGCTGGCGGACGAGCCGACCGGCAACCTCGACCCCGCCACCGCTGGGGTGGTGCTCGAGCAGCTGATCGAGCTCGCCAAGCGCGATGGCTCGAGCGTGGTGATCGTCACCCACGATGCCGCGATCGCCGCGCGCTGCGACCGCCGCCTGGAGCTGCGTGCTGGCCGGCTGCAGCCGGCCTAGGCCGGCTGCGCCGAGGCGCCGAGGCGCCGCCCTCAGGGCAGGCGCTTGGCGTCATACAGCCGCCAGTACTCGTCAGCTGGCAGCGCCTGCTCGGGGCTGCTGCCGAGGATGCGCAGGCTAGGTAGCCCGCGCAGCCCGGCCAGGCCGCTGATGGCACGGCCATTGAACGGCCCAAGGCGCATCTCCTCGAGCGGCAGGCCCGCCAGCGCGGAGAGGTCCTGCACCGCGCAGTTGTCGATGAAGAGCAGGTGCAGCGGCTTGCCCGCCAGGATGCCCAGCTCGCGCAGCGGATTGCCGGAGGCGCGCAGGCTCTCGAGCGGGCAATCGCGCAGCGGCGTCAGATCATGCACCTGGCAATGGCTGATGTCCAGCTGGTGCAGCGGCATGCCCGACAGCGGCGCGAGGTCGGCGATCGGATTGCCGCTGCAGTCCAGCTGATGCAACGGCATGCCCGACAGCGGGGAGAGATCCCTGACCCGGCCGCCTCTGACCACCAGGCTCTCGAGCCGGAAGCCCCCCAGCGCGCGCAGGTCGGTCAGCTCATGCGACTCGCCAAGGTCCAGTCCGGTGACCGGCAGGCCGCGGATGCGCGGCAGCTGTTCGATCGGCAGGCTCAGCCCGCTGAAGCGCGCGACCTGGAGCCGGCCGAGGATGGCCAGGTCATCGAGCTGGCAGCCGGTCAGGTCCAAGGATGCGATGGGCGTGCCGATCAGCGGCGAGAGCGCGTGCACCCGGGTCGCGCGCACGATCAGCTCGCCCTGCCTGGCACCGCTCAGGGGTGCCAGGCTCTCGACCCTCGTGCCGCTGATGTCGAGGTGGCTGAATGAGCGGCCCTGCACCGCGCCGAGCGTGGCGATGGCGCTGCCCTGGGCCGCCAGCCACTCGAGCGGGAGGCCCTGCAGCGGCGATAGGTCGGTGATCTTCGTCGCGGCCATGTGCAGGGCGCGCAGCGGCATGCCAGACAGCGCATCGAGATGATCGACCTGGGTCTGGTCGATCGCCAGCTCCTCGAGCGGCATGCCGTGCAGCACCGCGATGTCGCGCACTCCGGTGCGCGACAGGTCGAGGACCGCGAACGGCATCCCGGCGAGGGGCGCGAGGTCCACCACGTCATCACGGCCAGCCAGGCCGAAGCGCTGATGCGCCGACGCCTCGCTGACCAGGTGGCCGTCGGCGCGCATCGACAGCGCCCCCCCGGCACCGGGCCAGGCCTGCTCGATGCGCTTGCGGTAGAGCTCGAGCCGCATGGGCGCGCTGAGGGCGAACTCCTCGGCGAGGGTGAAGAGCTGCATGGCGTCGAACAGCGCGGCAAATGCAACCTGCACGTCGATCGTCGGTTTGGTGCCGTCGCGCGACTGGGCGCACAGTTCGCGCAGACGCAGGGCATTCGCCTGACCGGGAACCAGTTCGAGCCAGGACTGGGCGGCAGTGATCGCCTCGCTGTAGCGTCCGGCTCCGACCAGCACCGCGGCGCGCAGCTGGCGCGCCTCGATCAGGTGCGGATCGAAGCCGATGGCGGTCTCCAGCACCCGTGCCGCTTCATCCCACTGCTTGCCCTGGATGGCGCGCCGGGCCTGCGCCACCAGCGCCGGCGCGGAGGTCTTCTGATCCGCGCTGCGGCGCACCTGCTCGTCGCTGAGCGCCCGCAGCGCCTGCTCGAACTTGGCCCGTTCATCATGCTCGATGGCGAAGGCGGTGGCGGCGCGATGGCGCGCCTTCTCGACCAGCACCACCGAGATGGCCAGTCCGCTCACCAGCACCGCGGTGGCGATGATCACCGCCAGGCGGGCGATGCGCAGCTGCCGCTGATGCGCACGCTGGACCTCCTCCTGGGCCACCGCCAGCTGATGCAATTCGCCGGCCAGCGCCAGCAACTGGGGGCGGGCGAGCTGCCCGGCGACCGCTGCCGCCTGGCCGGCGAGCATCACCGCCGCCGCCGCTGCTCCTGTCTCCAGGTGGTGCCGTGCATAGGCCATCTGGGCGTCGTAGAGGGCGACCTTAGCACCGCTCCAATCGCTCCAGATCTCGCCTGCCTGCTCGGCGCACGAGAGCGCCTTGCGCAGGAGATCGTCGCGCCCGCTCTCCACCTGCTGGGCCTGGCTGACCAGCGTGCGTGCACGCGCCGCCAGGCCGATGGCCTGCGCATGCTGGCGGTAGGAGCGGATGCGCTGGGCGAACGCGCTGACCGTGGCGATGCGGTTGATCGGATCCTTGACCAGCGATTCCATGCAGATGTGGGCGAGCTCATCGGGGATCGAGCGGCTCGGGGCCGCCTGCTGCGGCGGCACCACCACCCCCATCGCCGCATCCTTCATCACCGCACCGACATCATCGCCGCGGTTGGCGCGGCTACCGGTCAGCAGTTCGTAGAGGATCGCGCCCAGCTGGTAGACGTCGCTCGCGGGGGAGATCTGCGAGGGCAGCGCCATCGCCATCTCGGGAGCGAGATAGCTGGGGGTGCCGCAGGGCGAGGTGAGCTGCCGCACCACCGGGATCGCCGGATGGTGATCGCCGGAGAAGGCCAGGGCGCAGCCCCAGTCCATCAGCAGCACCTCGCCGAAGGCTCCGACCATGACGTTGTCGGGCTTCAGGTCGCAGTGCAGGATGCCGCGTCCGTGCGCGAAGGCCACCGCATCGCATACCTTCAGCAGGATGTCAAGGTGGTCGTCCAGGGTGGTTTTGCGGCCGGACGGCGGTTCGCCGCTGCGCTCGAGCAGGCTGCGCCAGGGTACCCCCTCGACCCGCTTCATCACCAGCTGGAGCTGGCCGTCAGCATCCAGCACCAGGTCATGGATGGGGACGATGTTCGGGTGCTCGAGCTGGGCGGCGATCAGCGCCTCGGCGAAGAACTTCTGGCGGGCGGCCGGATCGACCACCCCGGCATGCAGGCGCTTGATCGCCACGTCGCGCTCGAAGACCCTCTGGATGCCGCTATTGACCTGGCCGAGGCCGCCACGACCGATGCTCTCGCCGATGGTCAGCCCGCGCTGCAGGCTCATGCCGACCGGCAGGGCGCGCAGGGGCGCCGACGATGGCAGGGTCAAGCGTGGGTCGCGTGCGGACGGGATTTGACTGCCCGGCACCTCGTATCCGCCCTGGCCCGCGACTGGATTGATCTCAGCCATGAACCGTCACGGCCTCCCGCTGTTATACCTCTGCCAAGCTAGCAGCCACGACGCTATGTCTCAATCACTGAACATCGCCGATGCGCCCTTGCCGAGGGCCGCCGAGGCGAGCCACAGGATGCTGGCGAGGAAGAGCATTGCCCACAGTGCCAGGGCGCAGGCCATCGACGGGCCCGGTCCGAGGATGGTGACCAGTTCGAAGAGCACCTTGGTGATGGGGAAGTATTCCTGCTTCTGCGCCAGGATCAGCGAATCGCTGACCTCGAGCATGGAGTAGCAGAAGGCCAGCAGCCCACCGGCGAGCAGGCTGCCGCTGATCAGCGGCAGGGTGATGCGGCGCAGGCGGTAGGCCATGCCTGCGCCCAGGCTGGCGGCCGCCTCCTCGTAGGCGTGCGGCACCTGCGCCAGTCCGGCGGCCGAGGCCCGCACCACATGCGGCAGGCGGCGTATGGCATAGGCGATGATCAGCAGCAAGGTGGGGTCGCCGACCGGATCCAGGACGGCATAGAGGGCGTCGAGGTGGTAGATCCTCAGCGCCTGGCAGAAGATGAAGAAGCCGAAGGCCATGACCACCCCGGGGACTGCCAGCGGCAGCATGGCGAGGACATCGAAGGCCTGCCAGCCGACTGGCCGCCAGCGCACCACCACCCAGGCGAGGAAGGCGCCTAGCAGCAGGCAGAGGACGGTGGCGCCGGCGGCATAGCGCAGGCTGTTGACCACCCCGGGGACCACCGCCGGATGCGCGAGCGCATCGGCGAGATGCGCAAGGGTGGCGCCAGTGGGCATGATGGTGGCATACCAGACCTGCGAAAAGGCGATCAGGACCACCGCGATGTGCGGCAGGATCGCCAGCACCACCACCAGAGCGGGCAGGCTGAGGGCCGAGAGCGCCTGCCAGCCGCGCAGGAGCGTGGGCGACAGACGCACGCTCGATTTCGCCAGCAGGGTCTGGTGCCGACGCAGGAAGACCCGGCGGGCGATGAGGTAGAGCGCGCTGGCGATGGCGAGCATGATCGCCACCAGCGCGAAGGGCACCGGATTGGCCGACAGCTCGTTGAGGCCGGAGAAGATCTGCACCGGCGTGGCCCGGTCGTAGCCGAGCATCAGCGGCGTGCCGAGCTCGGTGAAGCTCCACACCAGGACCACGATGCCGCCGCCGAACAGGCCGGGGGTGATCAGCGGCAGGACCACGCGCGACAGCACCGTCCACCTGCCGGCGCCGAGCATCTGGGCGGCCTCGACCAACNNGCGCCGAGATTCGCCGCGGCATCGAGCAGCGAGGGATCGATGTTTCCGATGGCCGCGCTGACGCTGAGGAACAGGATGGGAAAAAGGTGCAGCACCTCGAGGATGACAATGCCGGTGAAGCCGCTCGCGCCGAGCCAGTCGATGGGGTGGGCGAGGGAAATGACGCCGAGTTTGGCCAGGAGGAGGTTGAGCGCCCCGAACCGGGCGAAGATGTGCTTGATGCCGAGCGCGCCGACGAAGGGCGGCAGTATGAGCGGGCTGAGCAGCAGCGCCTCCATCAGCGCGCGGCCGCGGAAGCGGTAGCGTGCCATCACCAGTGCCACCGGTACGGCGAGCAGGGTGCTCAGCAGGGTGGTTATGCAGGCGATCGCGGCGCTGTTGAGCAGACCCTGGCGGTAGAGCGGATGCGCCAGGGCGGCGATCAGTGCGGAGGGCCGCAGGCCCTGGGTGATGGTCATGCCCAGGGGCAGGATGAGGAACACCGCCAGGAAGGCGCCGCTCAGCGCCAGCGCGATCCAGCCCAGGGTGCGCAAATAGGCAGGCGCACGCATCAGCGATGCTCCTCTGCCAGCGCCTGCGCCTTGCGGTAATGCATCTGCGCGGCGATGCACCAGCGGCGCAAGGTCGCTTGGCGATCGCCCTTCTCGGCATCGAGCGCGAGCTTGGCGGCATCGGCCTCATGGCGCTGGTAGGGCATCCAGATCCATTCGGCATAGGCCTCGGGCACCTGCTCCGGCCCCCCCGCCCGGACGATCGCCCCCCAGGCATCGACGAGCTCCTGGCGCGGATCGAGCACCACCGCCTTGATGGTCGAACGGATGAGGTCGAAGTAGGCCCCGGTCCAGCCCGGCGTCCCGTGATAGGCGGCGGCGAGTGCGAAGGGGTCTTCACGGCCGTCGCTCTGGTGCGCCAGCTCTTGCGGGGTGTAGAGGTCGCGGCGCACGCTCCAGCGGTGCAGTTCGTAGCGGATCGGACCGCCGGGCTCGCCGACACGGTAGCACCACAGACGCTGGCACTCCTTCGACAGCACGAAACGCATGAAGGCCACCGCCAGCTCGCGGTGGGGGGCACCGCGGAAGCAGCTGATCGGATCCGCGGTTATCGCGCTGCCGCCCTTGGGGGTGACATAGACCAGGCGCTCGCGCGCGGATTCCGTGCGCGTCCAGATCGCCTCGGAGCGGCCATAGAAATCGATGCACATGCCCGCGCAGGCATCTCCGCGCGAGACGTCATAGGCCACGCGGGTGGCCGAATCGGTGACGTAGCGCGCATTGCCGGCGATGCGCTTGATCAAGGCGAATCCGCCCTGCCAGCCGGCGTCAAGATGCGCAGGCGTCGCCGTCGCCGCGCTCTCGCCGGAGGTCTCGACGGCATGGGCGAGCTGCTCCTGGATCATCATCACATAGCAGTTCGCCACCGATCCCGACTTGCTCGGATCGGCCATCGCGACCGCACCCAGCAGCCGGCCATCGCCGAGGTCGCTCCAGGAGCTCGGCGGCGGCAGCCCGGGAATGAGCGCGAGGCGATCCGGGCTGTAGCAGATGCCGAAGCTCGAGAGCGCGGTGCCGAGGTAGCGGCCCTGCGGATCGTAGATCGTCTCGCCGCCCAGGCGCTGCGGGATGACCTGGTCGCAGAATACCTCCGGCATGCTCTTGACGAGCCCGACGTCGACGACGTAGCCCTTGTCCGCCAGGCTCACCCGATGGTCGAATTCTCCGCCGCCCAGCATCAGATCGATGCCGATGCCCAGATCGCTGGCCAGGAAGCCGGCGCGAATGCGGCGCAGCTCCTCGGGCTGATCGCCAGGCTTGTCCAGGGCATGGTCGTTGAAGGCCTTGCGCTGTGCCGCGCTGAGCTCGGGATGGGCGACCTGGAACGCGGCCTTGAATTGCTCATCGACGAGCTTGACGATCTCGGAGGTCCCCCCCGGGGTGCGCCAGTCGATCACCACCTCGGCATGCAGCTCTCGCCGGGCATAGAGCGCGAAGGCGTGCGAGAATTCCGTGCAGATGGTCTCGTTGTTGGGACCGATGATGACCAGGTGCTCGGTGTGCTCTGCCGGCGCTCCAGCCGGACCGCCCTCGCGCAGCAGGATGGGGATTGCCAGCAGCAGGATGGGCGGCAGCACCGCCGCCAGGCGCCACCAGGCCGTGCTCATGGCGGCAGCACCACGGTGTCGGCGCAGCTGATCCAGCAGCTGAACTCCTCAGGCAGGGCCCGCGGCCGGGGCGCGATCTCGACCGCCATCAGCGCCACCGGCCCGCAGGAGAGCGACCATGAGGCGCTCTCGCCCAGGTAGGTGGAGCCGGTCTGGCGTACGCGCAGGGTATTGCCAGGCTCCCCCTCCGGAACCGGGGAGCCGAGGTGCAGGCGCTCCGGCCGCAGGCACACCGTCACCGCGGCCCCCGGCGCCAGGCCGTCCGGCAGGGTGAGCCCGCGCAGCAGGCCGAGCGCGGTGTCGACAGCACCTTCGCCTGAGATGGTGCCATCCACCAGGTTGGCATCGCCGATGAATTCGGCCACGCTGCGGCTGACCGGCCGCTCATAGACCTCGCGCGGGGTGCCGATCTGCGCCAGGCGGCCGCCGGCCATGATGGCGATGCGATCGGCGGTCGATAGCGCCTCCTTCTGATCGTGGGTGACGTAGATGGCGGTGACCCCGGCCGCCTTGCACACGCGGCGGATCTCCGCGCGCATCTGCACACGCAGGTGGGCATCGAGGTTGGAGAGCGGCTCATCGAGCAGCAGCAGGCGCGGCCTGATCACCAGCGCGCGCGCCAGCGCGACGCGCTGCTGCTGCCCGCCGGAGAGCTCGGCGATGCGGCGCTCGGCGAAGCCCGTCAGCGCCACCGAGGCGAGCGCAGCGTCGACGCGCTCCCTGCGCTCGGCGGCGGCGACCCGCCTGACCTCCAGACCGAAGGCGACATTCCCGCCCACGCTCAGATGCGGCCATAGAGCGTAGTTCTGGAACACCATGCCGATGCCGCGGTCCTCGACCGCGCGCTCGGTGATGTCCTCGTCGCCGATGGCGATCGATCCGCGGTCAGGACGGATGAAGCCTGCGATGATGCGCAGCAGGGTGGTCTTGCCGCAGCCGCTGGCTCCCAGCAGGAAGAAGATCTCTCCCGCCGCGATCTCGAGGCTGAGATCGTCGAGCACCCGCATCGTAGGCGAGTAGCTCTTCGTCACCCCACGCACGCGTACCGGGTCCATGGCCGGAGCATGGCCGCCAGCGTGGGGGGTCAAGGCGGGCCACCGTGCCGGCGAGCGCGCGGAAAGCCCGCCCCTGGCATTCAGTGCCATGTGGCTAAACTCCAGCGATCACGCGGAACCTCGCCCGCTTCCACCCGAGACCGGGCCCTGCCTTTGCCGTCACTCTCGACCATCCATCTGACCGCCCCGGCATTCTCGACCGCGAACCTGGTGCGCAGGCTGCTCGCGCTCAGCTGGCGCTACCGAGCCGAATGCCTCAAGGTGCTGATCTGCCAGACCGTGCTGCTGGCCCTCGGGCTGCTCGGCCTCGGGTTGCTCGGTGTGGGCATCGACTTCATCCAGCATCAGCTCATGCCCACCACCCCCGAGCCCCGCTGGCCCTGGGGCCTGGCTCCGCCTGGTGAGTGGCCGGCGATGTGGGTGCTGTGCGGCATCGGCGCGGCGATGCTGCTGATGTCGCTGGTGCGCGCCGTGCTGAACTACGTCTACTCCATCGCGGTGGCCCGCCTCATCCAGCAGGAGATCGTGGTCCACCTGCGCACCGCGGTCTATGACAAGCTGCAGCGCCTGAGCTTCAGGTTCTTCGATGCCAACGCCTCCGGCACCATCATCAACCGGGTCACTGGCGACGTGCAGAATGTACGGCTGTTCGTCGATGGGGTGATCATCCAGGGGGTGATCATGGCGCTCTCGCTCGCGGTCTACCTGGTCTACATGTTCAACCTGCACGCCGACCTCGCCATCGCCTGCCTGGCCACCACCCCGCTCCTGCTGCTGTCCTCGCTGCTGTTCTCGCACTACATCCGCCCAGCCTATTCCCGCAATCGCGACCTGGTCGACACCATGGTCTCCACGCTGTCGGAGAGCATCCAGGGCATCCAGGTGATCAAGGGCTTCGCCCTGGAAGGGGTCGAGCGCCAGCGCTTCGCCAGGGCCAATGGCGCGGTGCGCGACCAGCAGCGCTTCATCTTCTGGCGCATCAGCCTGTTCGGCCCCGGCCTCGATTTCATCAGCCAGTGCAATCTCGCCGTGCTGCTGGGCTATGGTGGCTGGCTGGTCATCCACCATCAGCTCCAGCTCGGTGCCGGCCTGGTTGTCTTCAGCGGCCTGCTCCAGCAGTTCTCCGGCCAGGTGTCGAACATCTCCACCATCACCAACTCCATCCAGCAGAGCCTGATCGGGGCGCGCCGGGTATTCGAGGTGCTCGATGCGCCGGTGGAGATCCGTTCGGCGCAAGGCGCCGCCCGACCGCTGACCCTACGCGGGGACGTCCGCTTCGTCGGTGTCGATTTCTCCTATGTCCCCCAGGAGCCGGTGCTGCGCGGCATCGACTTCGCCGTGCCGGCCGGCCAGTGCGTCGCCATCCTCGGCGCCACCGGCGCGGGCAAAAGCACGCTGATGAGCCTGATGCCGCGCTTCTACGATCCCACCGCCGGGCGCATCCTGATCGACGGCCACGATCTCTGCGATCTCGATGTCGATGTCCTGCGCAGGCACATAGGCTTGGTCTTCCAGGAGAGCTTCCTGTTCTCCAATACCGTCGCCGCCAACATCTCCTTCGGGCATCCCGAGGCGACCCAGGAGCAAATCGAACGCGCGGCACGCATCGCCCAGGCCCATGACTTCATCCTCTCGCTGCCCAAGGGCTACGAGACCGTGCTGGGCGAGAGCGGCATCGGCCTGTCGGGCGGCCAGCGCCAGCGCCTGGCCATCGCCCGCGCCGTCCTGCTCGAGCCAGCCATCCTGCTGCTCGATGATCCGACCGCGGCGATCGATCCGGAGACCGAGCAGGAGATCCTCGCGGCTATGGACAGCGCGATACAGGGGCGCACCACCTTCATCATCGCCCATCGCCTCTCGACCCTGCGCCGTGCCGACCTCATCCTGGTGCTCGACAACCACACCATCGTCCAGCGCGGCACGCACGAACAGCTGATGGCGATGCAGGGCCCCTATCAGCGGGTGGCCAAGACCCAGCTGATCGACGCCGAGAGCCAGCGCCTGCTCGATGCCCACCCGGCTGCCGCCAGGCAGCAGGAGCTCGGCCAGGATGCCCCCCCTGGGCGGGTGGCGCCATGAGCCACGGCAAGAGTCCTGCCGCCGCAACGCGCCCCGCACTCAAGCTCACCCAGGTGGTGCATACCCTGGATGCCGAGGAGATCGAACGCCGGCCGCTGGAATGGCGGCTGATCCGTCGGCTGTTCGGCTATGCCAGGCCCTATCGCGACACCTGCATCGCGCTCGCCCTGCTGACCACCCTGCGCTCGCTGCAGCTGCCGCTCCTGGTGTGGGTGATCGCCGCGGTGATCGGCGGTCCGATATCGCATGGCGACTGGCGCGGGACGCAGTGGGGCGCCGCCGGCTTCCTCGCCTTGGCGCTGATGACCTCGGTGACCTTCCACTTCCGCCAGCGCCTCGCGCTGCAGCTCGGCGAGGCGGTGGTGCACGACCTGCGCCTGGCGCTGTTCGACCACCTCCTGCGCCTCAAGCTCGGCTTCTTCACCATCACCAAGCTCGGCCGCATCATCGGCCGCATGACCTCGGACGTCGAGTCGGTGCGCGCCGGCATCCAGGACGTGCTGTTCGTCAGCATCGTGCAGTGCGGCCAGATGGTGGTCTCGGCCATCCTCATGCTGTGGTACGACTGGGTGCTCTTCGGCGTGGTGATCGCCCTGGCCCCGGTGCTCTACGTGCTCAACCGCTTCTTCCGCGTCGCCATGAGCAGGGCGACGCGCGAGGTCCAGGAGAGCTACAGCCGCGTCACCGCCACGCTCACCGAATCGGTGCATGGCATCCGCGTGACCCAGGGCTTCGTCCGCCAGGATGTCAATGCCGGGCTGTTCCGCAGCCTGATCGTCGACCACGCACGCTACAACATGAACGTGGCGCGCACCTCCGCGGTGTTCGTCCCCCTGCTCGACTTCAACAGCCAGATGTTCATCGCCGCGCTCCTGGTGCTCGGCGGCTGGCAGGCACTCCACCAGCAAGCTGGCGCAGGCGTCGGCAACATCATCACCTTCTTCTTCCTCGCCGGGATGTTCTTCGGCCCGATCCAGGCCCTGGGCAACCAGTACAGCCAGGCGCTGACCGCGATGGCCGGGGCCGAGCGCCTGTTCCGCCTGCTCGACACCGCGCCCGAATGGGATGACGACCCGCAGGCGGTCGCCAAGCAGTCGATCGCCGGACGGGTCGAGTTCCGCCGCTTGAGCTTCGCCTATCAGGCATCGCGCACCGTGCTGCACGAGGTGGACTTCATCGCCGAGCCCGGCCAGACCATCGCCCTGGTCGGCCATACCGGCTGCGGGAAATCGACGGTCATCAACCTGATCGCCAAGTTCTACCTGCCGACCAGCGGCATGCTGCTTATCGATGATACCGACATCAGGGGCATCACCAGCGACTCGCTGCATCGCCAGATGGGCATCGTCACCCAGAGCAACTTCCTCTTCACCGGGACGGTAATGGAGAACATCCGCATCGGCCGCCCCGGCGCCACCGACAGCGAGGTCATCGAGGCCGCGCGCAGGCTGGACATCCTCGATCTGATCGAGGAGATGGCCGATGGCTTCGCCACCCGGGTGGGCGAGCAGGGCGCCGGCATCTCCGTCGGCCAGAAGCAGCTGATCTGCTTCACCCGCGCGATGCTCGCCGACCCCCGCATCCTGATCCTCGATGAGGCCACCAGCTCGATCGATGCCATGACCGAGGCGCGGCTGCAGCGGGCCCTCGCCACCCTGCTGAAGGGGCGCACCAGCTTCGTGGTCGCCCATCGGCTGTCGACCATCCGCCATGCCGATCAGGTCCTGGTGCTGGCGGGCGGGCGGGTGATCGAGCGCGGCACCCATCTCCAGCTGCTGGTCAAACCCGGGGTCTATTCCGAGCTCTACCGCCAGTTCAGCGCCGCCAACGATCCCGCCTGAGGCCCGCCGATCGCGCTCAGGCGAAGGGGCGCTCCTGCCGGCAGAGCGACAGCAGCCCCGCGTAGGTGCGTTCATCGACCTCATAGGCGCCGAAGCGCTCCATGTGCGGGGTCTGCTGCTGGCAGTCGAGCAGGGTGAAGCCCCGGCTCTGCAGCTGCTCGACCAGGTGCATGACGCAGATCTTGGCCGCGTCGTCGGCGAGATGGAACATGCTCTCGCCGCAGAAGCACGAACCCAGGGCGATGCCGTACAGCCCCCCTACCAGCCGCCCCGAGCCATCCCAGGCCTCGACCGAGTGCGCATGGCCGAGCTGGTGCAGCTGGATATAGAGGCTCTCGATGTCCTCTGATATCCAGGTGGTGGCGCGCTTGGCGCAGGCCGCGACCACGGACGCGAAGGCGCGGTCGATGGTCAGCGCGTAGGGCTTGCGGCGCGCGACCTTAGCCAGGCTGCGCGGTACCTTGTAGCGGTCCCAGGTGATGATCGCACGCATGGTGGGACGGTACCAGCGCAAGCGGCCGTTGCGGTCGTCGGCCATCGGGAAGCAGCCCTGCCAATAGGCCTGCAGCACCAGCCCCGGGGTGATCACCGTGCCGTCGGCATCGCGCACCCCAACCATGCGATCACGCACCCAGGAGCCGGGCGATGTCGCCCGGGGAATGAGCCTCGGCATCGACCGCCAGACCGTCCCGGCTGCCGAGCCCCCAGCTGCACCACATCACCGAGCAGCCGGCGGCGCGCCCGGCGATCACGTCGTTGCGATGGTCACCCACCATCCAGCTGGCCCCGGGTTCGGCGGCAAGCTCGGCGAGGATGCTCAGCAGCTGGCCCGGATCGGGCTTGCGCATGGCATCGCCGCCGCGCACCTCGGTGAACTGATTGAGTCCGCAGGCATCGAGGATGGTGAGGGTGAAGGCCAGGGGCTTGTTGGTCGCCACCGCCAGCAGCCAGCCACCACCGCGCAGCAGATCGAGCATCTCGCCCACCCCCTGGTAGGGACGCGTCTGCTCGGTGCAATGGCGGCCATAGTGGTCGAAGAAGGCCGCCAGCGCACGTTCGCGCTCGTCCTTCGTGCATCCCGGGGTCAGCCGCTCGACCAGCTTGGCGGCGCCATCGCCGACGAAGCTGGCCACCTCCGCCAGGCTGAGCGGCTGGAGGCCGAGCGCCGAGCGGGCATGGTTGCCTGCCCGGGCGAGGTCCTCGCGGCTGTCGATCAGCGTGCCATCGAGGTCGAAGATGATCGCCCGGTTCGCCACTAGCTATGGGCATCCCCCGGCCACGCCTCCGGCCGGCTGGCGCTCACGCCTTCTGCTCCATCTGATCCCATTCGCCGCTGCTGCCCTCGTCCGGGACCGGCAGCATCGACAGGGCGAAGATGGTGAGGTCGTCGTCGAGCGCGCCATTGACGTGCCGGGTGACCTCGCCGGCGATGTCGTCGACCATCTGCTGGAGCGGCTTGTCGATGTGCTCGAACAGCGCGCGGTAGAGGCGGACCTNNCCGGCCGCCAGGCCGATCGCCATGCCCTGGCTGCCGACCTTGCTCAGCACGGTGTCGCCATCGAGGCGGATGAGCAGCGCCGCATGATGGCCGGCGCGGATGCACGACAGCGACCCGGTCACCGGATCCAGCTCGGCGGCGAAGATGGTGATGAACTGCCCTGGCAGGAGGTCAGGCCTGATCTCGTCATTGAATTGGACCAGCAGGTTGCCCATGTTCGAGGTCGTGCGCGCGAGGAAGCGCAGGGTCTTGAGCGCGGTGGCGACCACCAGCGCGGCCTGCATGCCATGGCCGCTGACGTCGCCGATGACGAACATCACATGCCCGTTCTTGAGCGTGATGATCTCGTAGAAATCGCCGCTCACCCCGGCCTGTGGGGTGAAATGTACCGCCAGCTCATAGCCCTCGATCACCGGCAGGTCGACAAGCATGTTCTGCTGCACGTTGCGCGCCTTGGCCATGTCGACCGATAGCGCACCCGGTGCCTGGCTGTCCGGGCGCCCGGCGATGCCGAGCGACTGGATGCGGGAGCTGAGGGTCATGCTGTCGAGCAGACGCCCGCTCGAGGCCTGCTCGCAGATCGACAGGGCCTTGGCCATCCCGGTGATGGTATGCGAGGTGATCTTGCCCTCTTCGCGCACGATGTCGGCGACCAGCTCGCCGTTGAAGGGGTTGAGCCAGCGACCGTCGCGGCCGAAGATGCGCA
Organism: Planctomycetota bacterium; assembly: GCA_003136555.1. Classification (GTDB taxonomy): domain Bacteria; phylum Planctomycetota; class UBA11346; order UBA11346; family UBA11346; genus BOG-1363. Next base: position 24,308 of record PLEW01000220.1, read on the forward strand.
GCCGCGGTTCGACCGGCAGCAGGCGCATCAGGTCGAAGCGCCAGCGGATGACCTCGATCTGGTTGTGCGGCAGCGGCTCGCGATCCCGCCACGCCCCGGTCTCCTGCAAATGGGCGCGGGCCGCCTCCAGCCGACCCTGGGCGGCGGGGACCGCCTGGCCGGAATAGGGATCGATCCATTGCTGGTCACCGGTCATCACCTGGAATGCCGGATCCGTCTCCAGGCGCCGGAGCACATCGGTGGTCAGTGGCCGCTTGATCTGCTTGAGCTTCGCCTGTCCGGGCGCGGGCGGTGCACCATAGCCGCGGCGCGGAGGCGCGGGCTGGCTCTGACGACGCGATCCCGGTGGCGTGTAGCGACCAGGCGGCAGGGGTTTTCGGGGTTTCATCGTCATGCGATCACGGTCGTGCTGTAGGGTTTACCTCGCCTCGCAGAACGGTCAATGAGACCCCATCAACGCAGCAGTTCCAGCTGCAACGCTGGACCACTGGCAGCTGGGAGCGATGTCGTGTGTGCCGCCCCAGCGCTCTGCGCGACCTGGGACGTCATGCTCAACAGGTGCGTCATACACCGGTCCGGCGCCGCTCCCATCTGGTACCATCCGTGGAAACCCAGACCGCATCACGACCTGGACCGATACCCCTGGCCGTGCCCTGCATCGACAGCGGCTGCCAGGCAACGCGTGGTGCGCAAAGCCCTGTCAGATCGCCTCCCACCTCGTCACCTGCGCTCGGCCACAGGTGCGCCCAGGACATCGGCGGCAGCACTCGCGCCGAGGCATCAGCCGCCGCTTAGGCCTCCCGCTGCGGCCAGGCTCGCATGACCGCCCCGGGCGCCTCACCCCAGCCCGGCGGCGCGCTGCAGGCGATCGTTGATACCCACACCCAACCCATGTTCGGGTACGCACTCGGCTACGATCACCGCCGCCCCGCAGGCATCGAGGCGGCGCAGGGCGGCGAACAGCCCGGTGGCGGCCTGCGCCAGGTCCCCCTCGGGGCTGAGCACCTCGATCCGCCTGGCCGCCGTCGGCAGGTCCTCCCCGCGCCAGCTCAGGATCGCGGCCTGCCCGACCTCCGGCCAGGGCTCGCCGATGGCCTTGAGCATGAGCGGCGTGCGCGGCGCGTAGTGGCTGGCAAGCAGGCCTGGTGAGATCAGCGGAAGGCTCGCGGCGCGGGCGCTGCGATCGGCGATCAAGACCGGCTCATCGAGCTCGGCGATCAGCTCCTCGCGCGAGACGCCGCCGGGACGCAGTATCAAGGGCTGCGGATCCGGCCTGAGGACCGTGCTCTCGATGCCCACCTGGCAGGGGCCGCCATCGAGCACCAGCTCCACCCGCTCGCCAAGCTGCTCGCGCACCGCCGCCGCGGTGGTGGGCGACAGCCGCCCGAAGAGATTGGCGCTGGGGGCCGCGAGCGGGACGCCGCAGCGCTGGATCAGCGCGCGCGCCAGCGGGTGCGCCGGGCAGCGCACCGCCACCGTCTCGAGGCCGCTGGTGACCGCATCGGGCACGCACGCATGCCGGGGCAGGACCAGGCTGAGCGGACCCGGCCAGAAGCGGCGGCCGAGCGCACGCGCACGCGCGCTCGGCACCGCCACCGACCAGGCCTGCTCAGCATCGGCGACATGCACGATCAGCGGATCGAAGCGCGGACGGCCCTTGGCGAGGAACACGCGCAGGACGGCCTGGGCATCGAGGGCGTTGGCCGCCAGTCCGTAGACAGTCTCGGTGGGCATTCCGACCAGCCCCCCCGCGGCGATGATGGCGGCGGCACGTTCCAGGTCGGCAGGCATGGCGGCAGTGTGGCGAACCATCTACGGCGACAAGGCGCGACTGCGGCGCCGGCTGCTGCCCGCGCCCTAGAATTCGTAGTCGAGCACCACCAGATCGGCCAGCAGCGGCTTGAGCGCCGCGACCACCTCCTGGTGAGCGGGATGGGGTAGGTAGGCATCACGCGCCGCGGCATCGCTGAACACCACCGCCAAGCCGACGCCCATGCCCTTGCCGAGTCCTTCGGGGGAGTTCTGCCGGCCGAAGCTCGCGCTGACGATGCCCGGGATGCGCGCCTTCAGACCGGTGAGCAGCCGTCCGACCTGCGCCTCCTGGGCGGCGGAGACGCCGGGCTTCCATTGGAACAGGGCGATGTGATGGATCATGGACCTTCCTCGTCTCCGCCGGGAGGTGCTGGGCCACCCCCACGCAGGAGCGCTAGAGCGTCGCGGCGATGTGCTTGAGCGCCATCAGCATGTAGGTGGTGGTGATATGCGGGACCTGTTCACCCCAGCGGCGCGAGGAGTTGCGCCACAGCGCACTCGCACCGCCGCTGGCGGGGATGGCCTGCGACTTGATGGCCTGGAAGAGGTCGGCACGCCAGTCCACGGTGCGGCCATCGGGGGTGGCGAAGGAGGTGACATGGAGGAGATCGAAGGTCCTGCCCATCACACCGTAATAGTAGAACAGGCCATCACGCTGGTTGCCCGGCCGCATGCCGGGATTGGCATCGAAGCGGTAATGCGCCTTGACCCACGCCAGCGCCGCCGCGACGCGCTCGTCGAACTTCAACGGATTGCCCTCGGTCACCGTGCCCTTGGCGATCTGCACCGCTGCGTTAATGCCCGTAATCAGAAAGCCGAGCAGCCCGACCGTGACCGCGATGTGCATCCACAACATCCGCTGCCTGGAACTCTCCGTGTTGGCCAGGGCCCCGCAAAGCACCAGCAAAACGCCCAGTCCCGCCGGATGCAGCGCCGCGGACTCCGTCCGCCCCATCGCAAACCAGAACCCCAGACTCACCACAACAAGCAAACCACCGAACACCATCGTCAACTTCGCCATCGCTTGCTCCTTGTCATTCCTCCGCGAACCTCCGCGTCCTTTGCCACCTCCGCGTTCGCCTTTCGCCCTTAGCTTGCCGCTTTCATTTTGGTCAGCAACTCATCTACGCTCCAGTCATTGGTTGGCCAGAACGCCACCACCTTGCCGTCCTTTCCAATCACCACGGTCGAAAGCGAGTGTTGCAACGTACCGCTATCTCCGGGCGTCACGCCCACGTCAAAGAANNACTGCTCCATCTTCGGCAACTCCGCAACCGGTGGTGCAGCAAAATCCCAGTGCGCAAAAGTCTCGTTCGCATACCTTCCTGTCGTCGCTGCGCCGTAGCTCTTCAATACCTTTGGCGTGTCATATTGCGGATCGAAGCTCACGCTAAGCAAGTGCGTCTCGCGGTACAGCTTCGGATCGGCCGCTAGCGCCTTGTCTATGACGGCAAAGTTATGGCTCATTCGCGGGCAGTAGTCTGAGAGCGGGCACCGCGTATAAATGAACGTCAGTGCCACGACCTTGCCGCGCAACGATCTCAGCGACATCTTCTTCCCCATCTCATTCAACAAGACGAAGTCCGGCACCTCATCGCCCGGCGCGGGCACGTGATACTGCACCTTGGGCAGATAATCCGCCTTCGCCTGACTCAGGATCACCACGTTGATCAGCGGCATGGTGCCGCTGGCGTCCGATGGGCCGTCGTCCAACAGCGTCGCTGATATCTTGTCGCCCGAGTGCAACTCCCCGATGGCAGCCGGGTCCGCCACCTTGTAATCCATGGTCATCGGCACCATAAATCCAGGAATGTCTTCGTTCGTCAGCGAAATCTCCTGATGCGATGCATCTACCCTCTGCACTACGCCGCGGATCGGATACTGCTTCCCACCCGGCCTCTTCCCCTCAGGAGCAGCATGGCAGCCCACCAGCACCGCTGCGCCCAACCCCGCAATCCAAAACCGGTTCATGGCCTTATGATAAGCCGCCAATGTGCGTCGCGGTGCTAGCATCGACGGAAGAACAACTCCTCGAACGCAGAGCCGACCGAATAGCGGC
>PLEW01000103.1 GCA_003136555.1 Planctomycetota bacterium
CTGGTGATCGAGAAGCTCAACAAGGAGCATGCCCCGGCCGCCAACCGCCGCCGTACCAACTCGTCGCTGACCCCGACGCAAAGCCCGACACCGACTAGGCCGGCCGGCGCCAACACACCAGCCCAGGTCCAGGCACTGCCGCCGCAGACCATGGCCCCGGCACATTCCAACACGCCCCTGTCGCAGCCCCGTCTCCCGCCGCGGCCGCCGCCACCGGCCAGCCAGCCGGCACCGCGGCCGCAGCCCGCCGCCCAGGCCGCGCCTCCCAGTCCGCCTCCGGCCCCGGCACCGGCACCGCCAGCCGCTGCGGCACCGGCTGACAACTTGCGCGACAAGCATCTCGCCAAGGCCAAGCCTCCGGCTCTCGAGCGGGCCCAACCGCAGAAGATCAACCTCGGTGCCACCGACCCGAGCCTCAAGCGCTACCAGGAGACCCAGAAGCCTGGAACCGCCGGGATCAAGACCCTGCTGATGGTGCTGATCGCCCTGATCGTGGCGATGATCCTGATCGTCATCCTGGTGGTCTTTGTGCCGCCGGTGCGCGCCTTGCTGCCGATCGAGATCCAGCAGAAGCTCCTCGGACCGGGCTCGGCGCCGCCATCGGCCCCTGCCCCAGCTGCCCCAGCGATCACGCCGGCAGCCCCAGCTCCGGCACCAGCCACGCCCGCCGCCGCGCCGACTGCGGTCACCCCGGCACCGGCTGTCGTGCCGGCGGCGGCAGCTGCGACGACGGTGGCGAAGCCGGCTGCGGCCGCACCCGTCGCCGCGCCCGCGGTCGCACCGGTGGCGNNCTGCCGCCCCAGCCGCCCCAGCCGCCGTTCCCGCCCAGCCCGCGGCTGCGGTCCCAGCCGCCACCGTACCCGCCGCGAAGCCACCGCCATCTCCGACCACTCCTGCTGCTGCGGCCGCCCCGGCAGCGGCTCCTGCCGAGGGTGCCAATGGTAAGTGACAATGATGCGCTGCGTCTGCGCCGCCTGGTCTTCTATGCGTCGGACATCGACCGCATCAATGCCGTCCTGCTCGGCTTCGTCAAGAAGGCCAACGCCCAGAGCGCCCTGGTGATCGACAAAGAGGGCCACATGGTGGCCCGGCAGGGCTTCTTCAAGCAGGATTCCTCGACCCTTGCCGCGCTGGTCTCCGGCAGCTTCGCCAGCACCCGTGAGGTCGCCCGCCTGCTGGGCGAACCCGAGTTCCGGGTGCTCTTCCATCAAGGGCAGGGGCAGAGCATCCACATCACCCTGATCGGCGAGCGCACACTGCTGGTGACGGTATTCGCCGGCAACATCAAGGCCGGCATGATCCAGGTCCTGTGCAAGGAACTCTCCGCCCAGCTCGAAGTGATCCTGAGCGATGCGCAGACGCGCAAGCCGCAGGAGGGCGCAAACGAGGGCCTGGGGAAGAATTTCTCCGACGAGATGAAGAACCAGCTCGATTCGCTGTTCGGGAACCTCTGACCGCGAGCGCCAGAGCACCTCACCCCGTCTTGTCCCACCCCAGGCACGTCCACCCATGGGATTCCAAGGTCAGCTCAGTTCCGTCAACCTGACGGATATCTTCCAGACCCTGCAGATGAATCGGCAGACCGGCACCCTCTCGGTGACCAGTCCTTCGGGGAATCTGCATCTCTACTTCGATGGTGGCCAGATCAGCCTGTGCAGCTCGCCGCTGATCGAGGGCAAGCCGTTCCTCCTCAATGCCCTGCTGCGCAAGAACCTGCTGACCCCCGAGCAGGTCGCCGAGGTGCACCAGCGCCGCGTCAGCTCGCAGCAGTCCCTGCGCGACCTGCTGCTGGCCGGGCATTTCATCGGCGAGCCGGAGCTCGACGAGGTATGCGCGTGGTGCGTCGAGGAGCTCTCCTGCCCGATCTTCGAATGGCATGAAGGCGACTTCACCTTCACCGATGGTCCGCCGGTCAATGAACTGGTCACCGAGGACATCGTGGCGATGGGCCGGGTAGGGCTGGCCACCACCCAGCTGGTGCTCGAAGCCACCCGGCGCAAGGACGAATGGAAGCGCATTCGCGAGGTCATCACCGACGCCAATGCGCTGTACATGGTCGACAACGACGGGCGCAGCAACCTGCGCAACCTGCAGACCGATCCCGAGATGCTCAAGGTGCTGCGCTACCTCGATGGACGCCATGCGCTCGACGAGATCGCCACCGCCGTGGGGGTCACCAAGTTCGATACCTTCGCCATCACCGCCCAGCTGGTCCTTGCCGGCGTCGCGCGCCAGCGCACGCCCGAGGAGATCGTCGTCGATGCCCAGGAGCTGCGCAGCTCCGGGGCGCTCGAACAGGCCAAGACCCTGCTCGAGAACATCCTCGCCACCGCCAACGTGCCGGAGGTCATCAGGCCCCTGGCCGAGATCTGCACCCAGCTCAAGCAGGCCCCCCGTGCGGTCGAACTCTACCTGGAGCTGATCCAGATCGCCCAGGATCAGGGCAATCTCGAGCAGGCCCGTGCCGACCTGGACACCGTGCTCGAGCTGTCACCCGACGATCCGGATCTGCAGTTCGACCGCGCCAAGGTGCTCAGCGAGCTGGGCGCGATGGAGGAGGCCGCAGGCGCCTACGTGGCCGCCGCCCAGGCCTATCTCGGCACGCGCGACACCGCCCGCGCCATCGATGCCTGCCATCGGGCCAAGAACCTCCTGCCGCGCTCCCCGGATCCGCACCGCTTCCTCGCCAAGGCCTATCTCATGGATGGCCAAACCGAGAACGCGCTGGTCGAGTACAAGTCGCTCTGGCATGCCCTGCTGTCGTCAGAGCGCCCGCGCCGGGCGATCGAGATCCTGCATTCCACCCTGGAGACCGACTGCCGCTTCAACAACATCAAGGAGCAGGTCCTCAATCACGCGCAGAACTCGGAGGCGATCAAGACCAGCAAGTCGACCCGCATGCTGGTCAACCTGGTGATCGTCCTGCTGCTGATCGGCGCCGGCTGGTTCGGCATCAACTACTACCAGAATGTGGTGCGCGTCAATCAGGCGAAGGAGAAGATCCAGCTCTTCAAGGCCGCCGAGAGCGAGCGCATCAACAGCGGGCAATACGCCGAGCTCTTCGATGAGATCAAGGTGCTGCGCCAGACCTACGGCACCACGACCGAACGTCAGGATATCGAGCAGCTGGACACCGACCTGCGCCATACCTACGAGAGCAACGCCGCCGATCAGGTGAAGAAGGCCCGCGACCTGCTGCCGACCCAGCGTGAGCAGGCCCTGACGCTGCTGGCCAGCATCCCGGTGCACTTCCCCGGCACCCCGGCCGAGGACGAATCCAAAGCGCTGATCTCCAGCGATGCCGAAGACCAGGTGACCCAGCACACGCGCCTGATCCTGGACGGCGCACAGCGCAAATGGAGCGCCTTCGACTGGGATGGCGCGCTTGCGGACATCCAGCCGCTCATCCTGCACCCGCTGCCGAAGGCGATGGCCGAGCAGGTCAACTCGCTGGCCGCCTCCTGGTCGAACAAGGTCGTCAGCGCCAAGGACCTCTTCGAACGCGCCAGCGCCATCGAGAGCGCTGGCCGCGACCGCGATGCGCTCGAGGCCTTCCGCCGGGCGGCGAAGGGCAAAGGCGAGCAGTACGCGGCACAGGCGCGCGATCGGCTGGCCAAGCTGGAAGTGCGGCTCGCGACCGAGACCGGCAAGGCGGTGCAGCAGGCGCTCGAGCATGGCGATGACAAGCTCGGGTTCGATCAGCTCGACCAGCTCAAGGCGCAATGCCAGAGCGCCTCGACCAAGGATGTCTCCGAGGTCTATGCCCGGCTCGAGCTGCCCTTCACCATCAAGATCGACTCGCATCTCGCCCGCGTCATCATCAAGCATCCCGGCCAGGGGGACCAGCAGGCCCATGCTCCGGCCGGAGCGCACGGTCCCTGGTCGGTGCGCATCACCTTCCTCCCCGGCGAGACCGTGACGGTCGAGGTGCGGCGCCCCGGATTCACCGTCCAGACGCTGCCGATCGCAGCCCAGTCACGGCATTCGCAGGCCTCCATCCAGCTCTCGCGCGGACCGTTGTGGCAGACCGATCTCGGCGGCATCCCGCTGACCTCCCCTGTCGCGACCGGCAAGTTCGTGCTGATCGGTACCAACAAGGGTACCTTGGAAGTGGTCGACGTCGGCCTGGGTACCAGCAAGCCGGTGACCTTCCCCGCCACCGTCGACGAGTTCAAGGCCCCCCCGGTGGTGTTCCAGAACTTCGCCTACATCGTGCTCGACAACCGCCTGTTCGTCATCGATGTCGCCACCCACAATGAGGTCTGGCGCTACCCGCCAGGCGACAACCAGAGCCCGCTGCAGCTGACCGGCTCGCTGTGGGTGCAGGACCATGAACTGATCCCAAACCAGCTGCTGTTCTTCCTCGGTGCGCGCAAGGGCGAGGTCCTGACCTTCAGCCTCGATCAGCGGCGCATCATCCCCTACCAGAGCATCGACCTGCACGCCGAGATCACCGGACTCCTGGTGGGCGACCAGTTCGAGCCCAACCACACCTACCTCTACGTCCCCTCCGGCAACCAGCTGCAGGTCTTCGATACCTCGTCTGCGACCGAGAAGAGCCCATCCAGCCCAGCCTTCCAGCTCCATACCCGGGGCGAGGTGGTGGGTCGGGTGGTGCATGCGAACGTGGGTGGCCATGCGGCCATGCTGGCGATCGACAACAGCGGCCTGCTGGTGGCGGTCGATGTCAATCCTAACGTTCCCGACATCAAGCGAGCCATCGCCTCCTGGGCCATTGATGGCACCGGTGTGGGCATCGTGGTCAATCAGCCCGCCAATGTCGCCTACCTTGCGTTGGCCGAGGGCAGGGTGGTCGCCTGCGATCTGGCCCATCCCGGGCAGCTGCTCTGGCGTTCACCGGCACAGGCCAACTACGGCGCCTTGGTCGCGGCACCGGTGATCGGCAACCACGGGATCTATGTCGCCGATGCTGCCGGCCTGCTGCATTGCATCGACCCCGCTACCGGCACCGAGCGCTGGAACGCCACGCTCAGCGGCCCGGTCTCGGCCGGCATACTCAGTAGCGAGGGCCGCCTGTTCGTCCCGACCCGCAATGGCATGATCGCCTGCTTCGAGGAAGGCGACGAGTGAGTTTCGGCCGCGATGAGTCCTGACAGCTTCCCCCACTCCCATCGTCTTCAGCATGGTACATTCGTTCTTAATCTTGCAACGCCACGCCGTTACGCCTCAACGCCGTCCTTCAGCCAGAGTATTGCCTGGCAGCGGGCCCAGCCGCGTCGAGGCTGCCCCCAGGATGAATCACCCATGCCCCGCCGCGCCTTTACCCTGCTCGAACTCCTGGTGGTCATCAGCATCATCGCCGTGCTGGCGGCGCTGCTGACTCCGCTGATCGGAATCGCCCGCAAGGCCGCGCGGAACGCCAAGTGCGCTGCCCAGATGGGACTGATCGAGGCCGCGCTGGCCGGCTACCGGGATGCAAACGGCGTCTATCCAGAGAGCTATGGCACCACCCCAGGGTCCACCTCGGACATCTACACCACCACCCTGTCGACCGGCGGAAGCGGGTCCTCCGCGGTCGGCATCCCCGCCTCCAGCCCGATCACCGAGACCGCCTGGCGGGGGCTGAGCCAGGCGCTCAAGCTCCAGCTGCAGACCATCGATCCCGATACCTTCCGCATCGACACCTCCACCGGCGATCCCCGCGCGACCTACATCGTCGATCCCTACGGCTCCATCCAGAGCTTCGCGGTCTACCGCTACCGTCCGTCCCGCTACTACCCGTTCGGGACCTCGACCATCATCACCATCGATGGTCCCAATCCGCCCAATCCCAACAGCTACCAGCTGTGGTCCTGCGGCTGGGATGGCAAGGACGAGTACGGCCAGCAGCTCCTGACCGTCAATGGCGTCACCATCAAGGGTGACGACATGACCAACTGGTCGAACAAGTAGGGCGCTCACGTATGGCCGGCCAGAGCTGCTCCCGGCATGTGCTGGCACCCCGCCTGGCTACCACGCAGGGTGTCACCCTCGCCGAGCTGCTGGTGGTCATCGCCATCATCTCCTTCCTCCTGGCGATCAGCGTCGGCGGGCTGTTCCGCAACCGCTCGGCGAACAAGCTGCTCGCCACCGAGCAGATGCTCACCGACTTCATCCGCCAGGCCATCCATACCGCCAAATCGACCGGAGCGCCGGTGGTGCTGAACATCACCCCCAACAATACCAGCGATCCCACCCTCGGCTGGACCGTCGCCGGGGTGAGCCGCGCCTGCATCTGGAGCGATGATTTCGACGATACTGCCGGTGGCACCAGGACATTGCCGGTGATCACGCCGGTGACCGCCCCGACCAACATGCCGCCCATGAACGGCATCACCATCGGCATGAATGGCAATGGCATGACCGGCATCAGCTCCTCCTTGCAGGAGACCGCCACCCTGAGCCATGCGCAGCAGCTGGTGCGCGGCAGCCGCCAGGACGGCTTCTACCTCGCCTGCGCGGTACGTCTGGTCGGCGACCAGGTACTGCCGGCGATCGCCAAGCTGAAGCAGAACCAGCAGAATTCCGGCGGCGGCCAGCTGCTATCGATCCCGCTGATGCTCATCGGCTCGGCCGGCGATGACCAGGTGTCGGAGAGCCTGGGCGGCATGATGCTGGTGCAGGTCCTGCGCAAGGAGCAGCCGGCGCCCCAGGCGGCGCCCGCCAACGCACCCACCCCTCCGGCGCCCATCCCGCCCGCGCCCGCGCTCAACTCACCGCCGCCGCAGCCATACCTGAACAATTTCGAGCTCATCGGCTGGACCGCCCCCTATGAACCCAGCGGCGTGCCGCCTCCTGAAGCGGCCGATGAGGTGTCCTCCATCCAGGAGGACAGCCACCCGCTGATGACCGATCCGAACAACGTCCTCAACCAGATCCCCACCCTGCGCGACCAGCCGCCGCTGCACCCCTCCTTCCCGGCCACCGGCAGCGATCTCGACGTCGCCTCTCCTATCGGCGTCGACCAGTGGATCGAGGTCGGCCTGCTGTTCGACGGCACCACCCTGACGCTGTACCGCAATGGCCGCCGGGTCGGCGAACGCCCGTACACCGGTCCGCCCAACAGCTTACCGCCCAACAAGGACACCATCTTCGTCGGCCAGGCCACCGTCCCTGGTGCCGGCCAGGTCTTCAGCGGTGCGTACGCCGTCTTCGATGACGTCCGGCTGTACCGCATCGGCACCGATCAGCTCGGACAGCTGCCAAGCGGGGTGGTAGCGGCCCAGCCCTACCGCATCACCGTGCAGCCCGATGGCCAGGTGGAGATGATGACCAATGTCATCGCCCAGGTCGGTGTCCGGGGCACCGGGGGGCTGACCGTCGAGACCCCCATGAAGACCACCGAGACCATCAGCGTCCAACCCCGCCTGGCGATGATCTTCTCCCTCCAGCCTCATGGCGAGCCCCACCACGCCCCGGGCACCCTCAATGCCGCCGTCATCTCCATCACCGCCAGCGGCACGGTAACCAGCTCGATGGCCACCTGGGAAGGCGATCCGACCAGCGCCACCAATATCGAATACCCGGTCCTGGTGACGCCATGACCAGCGCCCCGCGCAGACAGCACGTCACCAGCGTACCGGCCTCGCGGCGCGGTGCCGCACTGATCATCGCCATCATCGTCCTGGCCGCACTGCTGATGCTCGGTCTGCCGTTCCTCTTCACCCAATCCGCCAGCCTGACCGGCACGCGCGCCTTCGCCCACAGCCAAAGCGCCTACATCGGCCGCGATGCCGCCGAGAACCTCGGCGTCGCCGCCGGGGCGCTGGTGATGAAGACCTCCTTCAAGGGCACCACCGGGACGACCGGGACGGAGCAATGGACCAGCCTGGTCGACAAGCTGGTGTGGGGCAAGGGTCAGCTCCTCACCCCGCCCATGCCGACCGGCTGGGCGGTGATGCTGGGCGACAACCGCGTCGGGCTGAACCTGAGCACCATGCCCGGCTTCAATGGCACGCCCACCGTCACCACCGGCGCACCGGCCCAGGGCGGAGTGCAGACCTCGGACGTCAGGAACACCACCGTGATCGGCATCTCGATCGAGGACGAAGCCGGCAAGCTCGATCCCAACTCCCTGACGGTCGCCGGCTGGGATGCCCTGCTGAAGCAGGTGGGGATCGACGACTGGGATGACAACCAGACTTCCAACAGCAAAGTCACCATGAATGGCAACAATCAATGGGTGCAGTACTACGACGATGACAATTACGGCGAGCTGGCCGGGGCCTTGGCCTCCGTGCGCCTGAACCTTCCCGGCCGGCGCGTCACCCAGCTCGAGCAGCTGCTCCAGGCCGACACCCTGAACTGGAGCGGAACCCAGGGCTCCTTCAGCTCGCCGAGCTCATCCCCGCCGACCTCCAAGTTCGGCCTGCGGCGCCCGTTGACGCGCAGCGAGCTCGACTTGCTGCGACCCTTCCTGACCCTGCACAATCCCAGCCAGGGGCGCAGCTCGGCCAACCCCAACCAGCCGCCGCCGCCCTTCGGCCTGGGCAAGGAGGCGGTGATCGACGTCGGCACCATCGCCATGACCGATCCGCCGTCGTGGACCAATGGCTATGCCTACACCTACTTCGTCGATGCCCAGTCGGTCAGCGTCTTCGACCATTCCAGCCCGGTGATGGCGCCGCAGAGCCAGCCGACGCTGCTGGGCTGGGGCACCTGGATCATCACCGACCAGGTCGACTCCAACGGGCCCAACCGCGGCATCGCCAACGAGACCTTCCGCACCTATCCCGGCAACGGCATCAACGGCGGCAGCAAGGTCAAGGGTGCCAGCGTCGCGCTCACCGCCCAGGCCACCAATGATGTCACCAACTCCCGGGCCGCCCTGTTCCCGAATGCCGGGACCGCCGGACTGACCCCTGCGCTCGCGATCGAGGCGCCACCGCCAGTCAACCTCAATGCCGCCAGCGTGCTGGTGCGCGCCCTGTTCGGCTTCCCCGCCCAGCCCGCCCTGCCGACGCCCTTCATGACCCAGGACGCGCTGAAAGCGGTGCAGACCACCCTGGTCGCCAACCCCTTCCAGCAGCTGACCCAGAACAACCAGCTGCTCGGCATCAACCTGCAGAACCCCCTCAGCAGCAGCTACATCCCCGCGCTCGGGCAGGCGCAGATCATCGACAAGCGCCTCACCGAGCTGCCGCCCCTGGGGATCAGCTCGCCCGGCGTCTTCACCGTCATCTCCGGCTCCGCGACGCTGGATCCCCAGGGCCACCACAACGCCCAGGAGATCCGCCGTGCGGTGGTGCAGGCGCTGCCGCAGGAGCAGGTGGTCGAGCGGCGCTGGATCACCCAGGGCCACTTCTACGGGCTGTTGTCGCAGCGCTACGGCAGCCAGGTCGAGACCTGGCCCAACCCCACCCGCCGCCTGGTGCAGGATACCACCATCCCCACCGCCTTCCCCGACGACCCTGACCTGAGCAATGGCGGCTCGCCGCTCGCCAACACCGGGCTGCGTCCAGCGGTCCAGCCCAATGCCAGCACCGGCTTCACCAACCGCACCGATTCAGTGATCCCGCCCTCGGCGGCGATCAGCAATGCGATGCCTGCCCCGGCTGTCCCGGTGGTCGGCCAGGGCAAGGCCCAGCACTTCCTCATCGATCCCACCTTCACCATCGATTGGCGCCTGCCGCTCGGCGGCGATGTCGCCACCGCCTCGGCCCAGCTGTTCATGGAGAAGGAGAGCGGCGGCACGATCCAGGCGGCGGTGATCGGCGGTGCGAGCTATTCCGCCGCCGATCTGCGGCCGGACGGGCTGCTGCTGAAATCCTCCGCGCCGCTGGCGATGGAGCTGACCAACGACCTGGCCACCGATCACGGCCTGCTGCGCCGCAGCAGCTACACCCTGCAGGTGCCGGGGCAGAACCTGCGCAGCTGGGAGATCAGCGGTCGCCATCTAGACTTCTGGGTGACCCCCCAGAGCGACTGGACCGCAGGCATCATCCCGATCCTGGAGACGCGCATGCCAGCCGGGCAAGGCGGCGGACCGATCGCCATGGGTGGCATGCCCTCAGGCACCGGCAACAGCGACCTGCAGAACTACGTCGGTCTGTTCTACGACACCACCACCAAGCTCATGGTCCTGATCTTCGCGCCCCCGGCCATCGAGCATCTCGCCGATTACGGGCTGCAGATCTCGGGTGACGATCCGACCACCCCCTGGCTCGACGAGCGCTGCCTGGCCATCAGCAACACCGGCCAGCTCGCCGCCCTGGCGCCCGCCCAAGTGCCCGATGCCACCCCCAACGGCACCTCGCCGCGGCTGTCGACGGTCACCCCGCTGTTCAGGCCCAACCGCATCGTCCACTGCTACAAGATCCCCGATCGCACGGTCGGCGGCAGCACCACGCCCTACTTCCACACCAATCAGGCGGTGCACATCCAGGTCGCCCTGGCCAATGACCGGCCGGGCAGCTCGGCGATCGTCATCGATGGCTGCGTCGGACGGGATGTCGGGCGCGACCCCACCGCCGCCGGGCAGTTGACCCAGTTCGGCGACCACTGCGCCCTGCCGGCGCTGCCCCTGTCAACCGCCATCCCGCTGGTCACCGTCAGCTCGACCTTCGCCACCGGCCTCTCCACCCCGGCGACCATCACCGTCACCCCGGTGGCCGGCCTGAATGCCCAGGACCTCTTCCCCAAGCGGGGCATGATCAAGATCGACGACGAGTACTTCACCTACCAGTCGATCACCGGCAACACCTTCAACGGCTGCGTCCGCGGCCAGCGGCAGAACACCAACACCAACGACCCGAACCCGATCAACCGCTGGCCGACCACCCAGGCGCATGCGGCTGGGGCCTACGTCACTCCCGGCGGCTACCGCCTCAGCCTCGGCTATGGCGAGCAGCTCGGCCAGACGGTCAGCCTGCTGACCGGCAACTGCACCACCGGCGACATCCTCGACAATGGCTTCGATCCGACCACCGCCGCCGGCATGAATCCGCCCCCACCCCCCACCCTGTCCTGGCATATCT
>PLEW01000022.1:0-10684 GCA_003136555.1 Planctomycetota bacterium
GATGAGATCATCGCCCTGATCCGCGCCTCAGGCAGCAACGACATCGCCAAGGCCGGCCTGGTCGAGCGCTTCGCCTTCAGCGAGCTGCAGGCCCAGGCCATCCTCGACATGCAGCTGCGCAGGCTGACCGGGCTGGAGCGCGACAAGCTGCAGAAGGAGAGCGATGAACTGGTCGCGGCGATCACGGATTACCGCGACATCCTCGCCCGCGATGAACGCCAGTTCGCGATCATCACCGCGGACCTGCGCGAGCTTATGGAGAAGTACGGCGATGAGCGCCGCACCGAGATCGTCGCGGCGGCGGGCGACTTCAACATGGAGGATCTGATCGAGGATGATCCGTGCGTGGTGACCATCACCAACAGCGGGTACATCAAGCGCGTGACCGTCGATACCTTCCGCATCCAGCGCCGCGGCGGCCGTGGGGTCTCGGGCAGCTCGCTGAAGGATGAGGAGGATTTCGTGGCGCGCATGTTCACCGCCACCAATCACCAGTACCTGCTGTGCTTCACCAACCTCGGCAAGGTCTACTGGCTCAAGGTCTATGACATCCCCGAGGGGGCGCGCACCGCGCGCGGCCGCGCCCTGGTCAATGTCCTGAGCCTGTCCGAGAACGAGCGCATCAGCGAGGTCATCCCGGTTCGCGAATTCCGCGAGGACCAGTTCCTGCTCATGGCCACCGCCCTGGGGCAGGTCAAGAAGACCGCCTTGGCCGCCTATGGCAACCCCCGCGCCGGCGGCATCAAGGGCATCAGGCTGGCGGATGACGATTCGCTGGTCGATGTCGTCATCACCTCCGGGACGGATGAGGTGCTCATCGCCAGCAATGACGGCCAGGCCTGCAGATTCCAGGAATCGGATTGCCGCCCCACCGGCCGCGACACCGGCGGCGTGACCGGCATCGAGCTCACTCCCGGGGCGCGGGTGGTGAGCCTGATCCGCCTCGAGCCCGGCAACGAGGTGCTGACCATCTGCCAGAAGGGCTTCGGCAAGCGCACGCCCTATACCGACTACCGCCTGACCCGCCGCGGCGGCAAGGGGGTGATCAACATCGACACCTCGGAGCGCAATGGCCCGGTGCTCGCCTCGCTGGCGGTCAAGGCCGGGGATGAGCTGATGCTCATGACCCGCGCCGGGACGGCCGTACGTACCCGCATCGATGAGATCCGCACCACGGGACGCGCCGCCCAGGGGGTCAAGATCATCGACCTGGAGGGCGACGACATCCTCACTGGCATCGCGCCCCTGCCAGGTGTCGATGAGGTCTAGCATGCGGCATCCAGCAGCAGCAGCCGGCGGCACTGCTGCGGCGCGCTGCCATCCCAGGCTCTTCCCCGGAGTCCGGGCTCGGGACTCGCGGTTGACGGGAGGGATCTTCCAGGGTTATACTGAGTTTGAGCGTCGAGGATTGAGCACCTATGATCCGTAGCATCCTGATTGTCGATGATTCCGGGGTAAGCCGCAGGGTGGTGCAGCACTGCCTGGAATACTCAGGCCTGAAGGGCCGTGAATTCGTCCAGGCCGCCAACGGCGCCCTGGCACTGGAGATCATCAAGCAGCGCGCGGTCGACCTCCTGGTCACCGACCTGAGCATGCCGGTCATGGATGGTCCGGCGCTGGTCGAGGCGGTCGCCAAGCTGCCAAATGCCAAGGACATGAAGATCATCGTCGCCACCAGCCTCGCCTCGGGGGCCTGGGAGGTCGATCTGACCCGCAAGGGCGTCACCGCGGTGGTGCGCAAGCCGCTCGGCAACGATTCCTTCACCGCGGTTCTGGCCAAGATCGAGAGTGGGCGGACCACGCCATGACCGTGGTGCATCCGGGAGCGACCAAGGCGATCAGCCTGGCGGTGCGCCAGGCATATGCCGATCTGGCGCTCCTGGATGCGATCCCCGCCGAGTTGCCACCCGCCCACCAGCGCACCGGCCAGGTGTTCTGGTCGTGGCTGGACATCCTCGAGCCGTTCCAGGGCACCCTGGCGCTGGCGCAGCCGGTCGACCTGGCGCAGGAGGTGGCAAGCGCCATCCTCAACTCCCAGGGCGAGGAGATCAAGCTCGACGAGGTGCTCGATGCCCAATGCGAGGTGACCAACATTCTCGCCGGCCGGGCCTTCACCGCCCTGGCAGCCGGCAAGCAGGTGCGCCTGGGAACGCCGTCCTCGGGCCAGGGCGCACCGGATGTCCGCAAGAGCGGATGGCTCGGGCAGTCGTTCACCGTGGGCGAGAGCTGGGTGACGATCTATCTCTCCTGCCCGGCGCTCTTCGACAGCCTTCTGGGCGTGCCGGCCCGCTCCGAGACTTCCCGTCTGGGTCCGAGCGAGGCGAAGTCCGCCGAGACCGAATCGGTCTCGGCGGCGCTCGAGGCCAAGCCGGACTCGCCCGGACGCGCAAGCGTGCGCGGTTCGTTTGTCCAGGAGCGGCGCAAAGTGGTCGCCGCCGAGGAGGTGTCCTCACGCATCGATGCTCCGGTGGCGCGCTCGGAGATCCAGCGCCGCTCGCCGGACAACCGCCCTGCGGTGGCGGTCCCGCTGGCACCTGCGGCACCGGCTGCTGCGGATGCGCGCATCAAGACGCCATTGCCACCGGAGGGCGGCGCGCCACCCGGCGCCGGCAGGATCGCCGGCCGGCCGGCCGATTCGGGCAAGCTGCCGGTAGCGATGCCGGCGCGTCCCGTCCAGCCGGCCAGCGACGAATCGGGTCCCAGCTCGTCTTCCAGCGGGCGCAGCGTGGTGCGGACGATCGCTGGCCTGCGTCCGGTGAATGCTTCGACAGTGGAGTCGCCCTCCTCCCCGGGCGCCAGAGCGCCCTACCAGGTGCCCCGTCCGGTGTCGACCGACCGCTTCGCCGTTCCCGCCCGCATCGGGCACTACCAGCTGCTCGATCAGGTGGGCGCTGGCCCGGCGGGGCTGGTGTTCAAGGCCCAGCAGACCACCCTCGGCCGCATGGTGGCGCTCAAGGTCATGACCCCCGAGTTGGCGCAGGATCCGGTCTACCTGACCCGCTTCCTCGAGGAGGCGCGCATCGCCGCCTCGCTCGAGCACCCGCAGCTGGTGACCGTCTATGACGCCGGGCACGAGGATGGCTTCCTCTACATCGCCATGCGCTTCTACGCCCAAGGCGACCTCGGCCGGGCGCTGGAGCGTTCCGGGGTGCTCGATGAGTCGCAGGCGATCGCGCTCTTCGCCGACTGCCTGCGTGGGCTGAAGTTCCTGCATGAGCGGGGCCATGTGCACGGCAACCTGCATCCGGGCAACATCCTGCTCGATGAGCTGGGCAGTCCCCACATCGTCGATTTCGGCGTGGTGCGCCAGACGGCCGCCGCGGTCGACACCGGCACCCGGGTCTTCACCGCGCCCGAACGCAGCACCACCGCACCCAGCGCCGCCATCCATGACCTCTATGCCCTGGGCGCCTGCCTCTACACCGCACTCACAGGCCAGGCGCCCTACCCGGAGACCGCGAACGTCGACACCTACATCATGGCGGGTGCGGTAGCGGACGTGCGCCTGCACGCACCGCAGGTCTCCCAGGCGCTCTGCCAGGTGGTCGCCAAGGCGATCCACCTGCAGCCGGCCAAGCGCTACCAGGACGCGAAGTCCTTCCTCGATGAGCTGCTCCATGCGCGTAGCGCGGGCGATCCGGCAATCAGCGCCAGCGGGGTGAAATGGTTCGACAAGCTGTTCGGCGGCAAGGGCCCCAAGGAATGACCGGTGAGCGGGTGGTGACGCCGGCGGAGCCGAGGACGGGTGGGTTCTCGCCATGAGCGCCCTGGTGGTCGACGAGGAGATCGAGCGCTTCAACGAGGGCGAACGGGTGCTCACCCGCCTGTACTGCTTCCTCGCCTGCTTCATCTGGCCGCTGACCGCCATTGTGCTCTGGCTGGCGGTTCTCATGGGCGCCAGCATCCTCGGCCTCGATCCGCTGCCGGGCTGGCTGAAGTACCTCCTCATCGGCGGCGCCCTGGCGGCTCTGGCGCAGCTCGCCCGCGTCCAGCTGCGCACGCTGCGGGCAGCAGACGCCGCCCTCGATGCATTCTACGCGACCGCGGTGGCGGAGGTGCCCCCGGTCGGCTCCCCGCAGCAGCAGGCAGCGCTGCCCGCCGCGGCCGAGTTCGAGCTGGAAGCGGAGCCGACGCCGCTCCTGCTGCGCCTGGCGCGTGGCGCGCGAGCGATCGTCCTCGCCGCCCCGCAGCTCAGCGCCAAGGCAGGCTTCTCCTGGAAGCGGGCCATCACCTGGGATGAGGCAGCGTGCACGGCTGCCAAGACGGCGTTCGATGCCCTCGGAGCCACGGGCGGAGCCTGGGTGGCCTGTTCCGCGCATCCGGGATCCGCCGCCCTGCTCGCCGGACTGGAACGGCTCGAGCTGGTCGAGCACCGCCGGCAGGCGGTGGGCGAGGTGCGCCTGCGTCCGGACATCCGCCGGCGCTATTTCCCCAAGGATCCGCACCAGGCGATGTACCAGCCACCGCCGCGCCGGCGGTGACGCCGGCGCCTTGACCGCGCGGATGCTCCGCACCATCCTGGGGGCGCGCCTGGACACGTGGAGGGATGATGATCATAGCCGATGGCCAGACTGTCGATCTCGCGACCGAGAGCGGTGCGATGCGCACGCACCTGTTCGCACCGCAGGCCCCCGGCCGCTATCCAGGCCTGATCCTCTATTCGGAGATCTTCCAGGTCACCGGGCCGATCCGCCGCAGCGCGGCGATGATGGCCGGCCACGGCTTCGTCGTCGCGGTGCCGGAGGTCTATCATGAATTCGAGCCGCCCGGCACGGTGCTCGCGTACACCTCCGAGGGTTCGGCGCGCGGCAATGGGCTGAAGGTCGCCAAGGAGCTCAGGCACTACGACAGCGATACCCAGGCGTGCATCGCCTATCTCACCGGCGCCCCCAACTGCACCGGCCGCATCGGCGCCATGGGCATGTGCCTGGGCGGGCATCTGGCCTTCCGCGCCGCCCGCAGCAAGGCCATCCGCGCGGCTGCCTGCCTGTACCCGACCGACCTGCACAAGAAGAGCCTCGGCAAGGGCCTGGCGGATGACAGCCTGGAGCGCTGCCAGGAGATCGCGGGCGAGCTGCTGATGATCTTCGGCCGCCAGGACCCGCACATCCCGGTCGAGGGCCGCCGGGCGATATACCAGGCCCTCAGCGATGCCCAGCGGCATTTCGAGTGGCATGAGTTCAATGCCGCGCACGCCTTCCTGCGCGACGAGGGGAACCGCTACAACCCGTCGCTGGCGCTGATCAGCTACCAGCTGTGCGTCGAGCTCTTCCGCCGCACCCTGGGCGATGGAGATCAGCGCTAGCCTGGCAGATGAGCGGTGGCCGCCCTGGTGCCTAGCCCGTCCGCCCCCTCCGGCTAGGCTCTGCTGCCGTTCCGACCACCGGGCGGACACCCAGGATGCCGATGGCCGGGTGCACGCTGCCGGGAGAACCGCGCATGGAGCCGCCACGATGAGCAAATCCAAGACCCGCTGCGTCGGCATCCTCACCGCCGGTGGCGACTGCCCGGGGCTGAATGCCGCCATCCGCGGCGTGGTCAAGGCCGCGATCGGCACCTACGGCATCAAATGCATCGGCATCCTCGACGGCTTCCGCGGGCTGGTCGAGAACCGCACCATCCTCCTCGATGATCGCGCCGTCAGCGGCATCCTCACCTACGGCGGCACGGTGCTGGGCACCAGCCGCGACAAGCCGCACAAGATGCCGATGGGCGGCAACATCCTCGACATGACCCAGGTGGCGGTCGACAACGCGCGGCGCCTGCAGATCGACTGCGTGGTCTGCCTGGGCGGCGCCGGGACGCAGAAGAACGCCCTGCGCCTCGCCGCCGCCGGGCTGAGGGTCGTGACCCTGCCCAAGACCATCGACAACGACGTGGTGCGCACCGATATCACCTTCGGCTTCGATACCGCCCTGGGCATCGCCACCGAGGCCATCGACCGGCTGCATACCACCGCCACCAGCCACCAGCGCGCCATCGTGGTTGAGGTCATGGGCCACAATGCCGGCTGGCTGACGCTCGGCGCCGGCATCGCCGGCGGTGCGGATGTGGTGCTGATACCGGAGATCCCCTATGATCCGCGCCGCGTCTCCGAGCATCTGCTCGAACGCGGACGGGCGGGCAAGCGCTTCTCGATCATCGCCGTGGCCGAGGGCGCGCTGTCGGTGGAGGAGGCCAGGGCGGCGGATGCGCGCAGTGCCGAGGAGAAGCCCGGGGTCAAGGGCCGCACGCGCGAGGCAAAGGAGGCCAAGCGCAGGAGGGAGCACGGCAAGAAGGAGGCGCCTCCGGTCTCCGCCGACGGCGAGGAGATCGATTCCGACCGGCCGCGGTCGCCGACCCAGACGGTGGTCATCCGGCGCGGGGATACCGAGGTCGAGCGCACCTACCATACGGTGCAGGAGCCCAAGGCCAGCCAGCTGGCCCGCCATCTGCAGAAGCTGACCGGCATGGAGGCGCGCGTCACCACCCTCGGGCATGTGCAGCGCGGCGGCATCCCTTCATCGATGGATCGCCTGCTGTGCACCCGCCTGGGGACGGCGGCCGCGCGGCTGATCGCCGAGGGCCGGTACAATGTCATGGTCTCGGTGCAGGGCGATACCTGCGAACCGGTGCCGCTCGAGCAGGTCGCCGGGCGCATCAAGACCGTGCCCGAGGGCCATCCGTGGATCGAAGCGGGCAGGCTGGTCGGAACGTGCTTCGGTGACTAGCACAGCGCGCCCGGCCGGCGACGACCTGCAGGTGCGCTGATGATCGATCTGCCGGCGCCAAGCATCCAGCAGACCGCCGCATTGCTGGCCGCCGGCCTGGTGGCCGGCGGCCTCAATGCGATCGCAGGCGGCGGCGGCTTCATCACCTTGCCGATCCTGCTGCTGTGCGGATTGCCCCCGGTGGTGGCCAATGCGACGAGTTCGCTCGCGGTGTGGCCCGGCTCGCTGGCCGGCATGGTCGCCTACCGGCGTGAGCTGATCGGCAAGGGCCATCCGCTGGTGATGGGAGCCTGCATCGGCACCCTCGGCGGCCTTTCAGGCGGCCTGCTGCTGATCATTAGCCGCAATGACGTGTTCATGGCCCTGCTGCCCTACCTGCTGCTGCTGGCCACCGTGCTGTTCGCCTTCGGCGAACGCATCACCGCCTGGATCCTGGCGGCCAGCGGCGGCGAGCGCATCGCCAGCGGCTGGGTCATCGCCCTGATGCTGATCATCGCCGTCTACGGCGGCTACTACGGCGGCGGCATGGGCATCATGACCCTGGCCGTGCTGGCGCTGATGGGGATGACCGACATCCATGAGATGAATGCGCTCAAGACCTTCCTGGTGGCGGTCATCAACGGCGTATGCAATGGGGTGTTCGTGATCGTCGGGATCATCGCCTGGCACTACTGCCTGGTGATGATGCTCGGCTGCATCCTGGGCGGCTATCTGGCCAGCCGCTGGGCCCGCACCATCGACCGCCGGGTGATGCGAGCGATCGTCCTGGTGATCGCCTGCGCCATGACCGCCTACTTCCTGGTGCATGCCTGGATGCCGGCCTAGCACAGGGGCGCTCCGCGCAGCCGCCCACGCGGTACGGCCAGATGGACGCTGGACGCGAAAGTCTGTAACGGCAAGCTCCGGTTGGCACTTTACCCTAGCTGTGGACACTCCCATCGCCCATGACCTGACCACTTGCGCCATCCTGGCGCGCCTCGCCCAGGGTCCCGATCCCGAGGCGTGGGCCGTGCTGGTCGAACGCCACGGCGATGCCGTCTACCAGGCGGCGTTCCGCGTCACCGGCGAGCATGCCCTGGCCGAGGATGCGACCCAGGAGACCTTCCTGCACATCCGCGGCGACGCCGGACGCTTCCGCGTCCATGGCGGCGATGCCGACGCGGCAGCGCTCGGTTGGATCACCCGCATCGCCTGCACCAGCGCGCTGCAGCTGATGCGCCGGCGCGGCCGGCAGCGACGTCATGAACGGCATTACGCCATCGAACATGCGAGAACCCGTATGGATGATGAAGGCCATGACCCCGATCCCGAGGAGCACGCTCAGCTGAATGAGGCGCTGCGCCGCGAACTCGCGGAGCTGCCGGAATCGCACCGCCTCCCGCTGCTGCTGCACTACTGCGGCGGCCTCGATTACCAGCGCATCGCCGAGCAGATCGGCTGCAGCGCCGGCAACGCGCGTGTGCGCGTGCATCGCGCCCTGGAGCGCCTGCGCGGACGCCTCGCCCGCGCGGGCTTCGCCGCCGGCGCCGCCTCGATCGTCGGACAGCTGCATGCCAGCGAGGGCGCATCCCACCTCAGCCCGGCGATGCTGGCGAAATGCCATGCCCTGCTCGCCTCCACGCAGATGCCCATCCTCTCCAGCAGCGCGGTCCTGGGCGGCACCTCGGTGGCGCTCAAGCTCGGCATCGCCGCCGCCTCGATCGCGCTGCTCGGCGGCATCAGCGTGCCTTTCATCCACCACAGCGCGGCTCCGCCGAGCGCGCCTGCGGTCGCCATCGTGCAGCCGGAGGTCCCGGCCCCTGCGGTCCTGCCCGAAGCGATCGTGGCCCCGCCGCCGGTTGCAGTGAACCAACCGCACAAAGTGCGCGGCATCGTCCTGCGGGTCGACGCCGGCGAACGCCGGCTGCTTCTGCGCGATGGCGACCGCATCGAGGGCTACGTGCTGCATCGCAAGGCGGACGGCGTGCCGGACAGCCCGGAGTCCTCCGATATCGCCCGCCGGCTGGCGACCGTCACGGTCGGCAGCGAGGTGGAAGTCACCTGGGAGCCGATGCGGCCGCCGAAGACGGGGGACGGCGCCACCGATCCGGCCCGCCACGACGCCGCTGCCGAGGTCCATCGGGATGCGTCTGCTCCGCGGGCCGCCGACGGCGAGCGGCCGTCACCGGGGGGCATGCATCGCTGGCACCACCGCTGGCTGGTCGGCCTTGAAATCGTGACCCTGGCGCCGCCAGGGCAGAAGCCGTCAGGTCCGATCGAGAAGACCGACGATCTCTGAGGCATCCCCGTCCGGGCTCTGCCCGGTGCGCTGATATCCAGCTGCGCGAACGAGCCGCACGGCCGTACCGCGGCCCACGGCTCATGCCGGTGGAGCGGCAATCGCCAGGTTGCGCGGTGATGATGATGACGTGGTGCGTGCGAGGTGCCGTGCCGGGTGGCTGCAGCCCGCCAGCGGCGATCCACAGGGTCCTGGGAAAGCACCGTCGCCGCGTCGGGTCGCCTGGTGGCGGCGCGTGCGGCATGGGCTGAAAACACACCACGTCACCGGCAATTGCCGATGACGTGGTGATGAGCCATCTGGTCACCCGTCCCATGGAGGGGCGGGCGGACGNNTCACTGACCCGCGGGAGGGGTGCTGCCTGCAGGAGGAGCGCCACCTGCGGGAGGAGCGCCGCCAGGTCCGCCATGGCGCACGCTGATGCGCGCGGCCAGCGTCGGAGTGTTGGGATCAGGACGGACGAAGGCCGGATCGCCGACCTTCAGGTCTGCCAGGGTGGCAGGCTTGCGGTCGATGGTGATCTTGGTCGAATCATCGGTGGTATAGACCACCGCATCCTTGTCGCCCACCTTGACCGTCACGGTCTTGGCCGTGGTGTCGATGGCGGTGATGGCGCCGCGGGGGCCGCCACGGTTCTGGCCGCCTTGGCCACCTTGGCCGCCGCCAGCGGGAGCTTGGCCGGCGTCATCGGCGATCAGGCTGGTGCCGCCGATCAGCAGTGCGACCAGGAGTGTGAGGAGTAGTCTGGTGAGGGTCATGGATGGGTCCTTGGGTGGTGGGATGGGTGCTGGGGTCCTGACGCCGATGCTGGTCGGTGCGAGGTCTGGGTGAATGCTGGTAATAGAGTTCCGGCCTGACCCGTTTGTTACACTTTTTCTCATGCCAGTCTCATCCCGTGCGCGACACCGTCGTCGGACAGCGACAGGCCAGGTTTCATAAGCGATTTCGTATAAATGTCACAACCATAAGTCCAACAACTCCTTAGGTTGATAGTGATGATAACGGCCGGCAGCGCCAGCAAGGGCACTCAGGATGAGCACCTCCCCGGGGTCCCTGGTTGGCCTGGCCAGGCTTGCTGACGCGCGCTGGGTACATCGGCAATCTTGGAGCGTGGAAGCCGTCCACCGGGGTGCGGATCCCCAGACGGAGGGCTTACGGCACCACCTGGTATGCGCTGGAGCCGCTGCCGCCGCCTCAGCCAGACGGTGCGGGGCTATGGTTGGGTTCGCCTGATGGGTGCAGCGTGTCTGGCAGTAATGCATCCCGATTCACGGCCCACGCCGCACGGTGGTGAGGCGTTGGCACAGCAGGCCATCTCGATGCAACCACCTGCCGGTGGCCAGCCTGGTGCGACCATCGGTCAACAGTCCCGCCCCCGCCCTGGTATCACCTGCCCGCTGACGCATCGGCGCGGAACAGTCCGAGTCCGGATTGGCCCTGCTGCGCTGCGTCATGCACGGAGACTCACCATGCGGATCGACCGTCGCACCACTTCCTCCACCCGTCGCCGCTTCCTGCGCGACCTGGCCGTCGGCACGGGAGCGGTGATCACCTCGGCGACCCTCCTGAGCATCGCCGGCTGCGCGGATGAGCGCGAGTCCCAGGCGAGTGCGCGCATCCCCCAGACGGGCGAGCGGATGCGCATCGGCCTGGTCGGGGTGGGCGGCAGGGGCAAGAGCAACCTCGAGGGCGTGCT
>PLEW01000022.1:10711-10845 GCA_003136555.1 Planctomycetota bacterium
GATCGCCGACCGCTTCCCCAAGGCGCGCCGGTACAAGGATTATCGCGAGCTGTTCGCCCAGGAGAGCGATCTCCAGGCGGTGGTGATCAGCACTCCCGACCATATGCACGCGCCGGTCGCCATGGCCGCGCTCG